>JBGPKY010000346.1:0-2515 GCA_041486205.1 Actinomycetota bacterium | reverse complement strand
GGATCGGGTCTACGAGATCGGCCGGAACTTCCGTAACGAGGGCATCGGGCCGAAGTACAACCCCGAGTTCACGATGCTGGAGATCTACGAGGCCTACGCCGACTACCACTCGATGATGAAACTGTCCGAGGAGCTCGTAACCGCATGTGCGACGGCGGTTCGCGGAGCCCTCAAGTTCCCCTTCCGCGGCCACGATCTCGACCTCGCTCCGCCGTGGCGCCGGATCACGGTGCTCGGCAGCGTTTCCCAGGCCGTCGGTGAGGAGGTCACGCTGGAGCGGACCGACCTCCCCGACATCGCCGAACGCCACGGTGTGAACGTCGATCCGGCCTGGGGCCCGGGGAAGATCGCGCAAGAGCTCTTCGAGAAGCTGGTCGAGGAAACGCTCTTCGAACCGACGTTCGTTTGCGACTTCCCGCGAGAGGTGTCGCCGCTCGCCAGGCCACACCGGGACCACCCGGGTCTGACCGAGCATTTCGACCTCGTGATAGGCGGGATCGAGCTCGCCACGGCTTTCTCCGAGCTCACGGATCCCGACGAGCAGCGGGCGAAGTTCGAGGCGCAGGCCGCGGCCAAGGCGGCGGGAGACGAGGAGGCTCATCCGCTCGATGAGGACTTCCTGCGCGCTCTCGAGCACGGGATGCCTCCGGCGGGAGGCATCGGGATCGGCGTCGACCGGCTCTTGATCGTGCTCACCGACGTCGCGTCGATCCGCGACGTGATCGCGTTCCCACTCCATCGCCCGGAGGAAGGCTGAGGTCGCGTGTCCGGGACCGAAGCCAGGCGCGAGCGCATCGTAGACGTGGCCATGCGCCATTTCGCCGACCACGGCTACCGCGGCGCGCGCGTCGAGGACATCGCCTCTGAGGTCGGCGTCGCAAAGGGAACCGTATTCCTTGCCTTCGGCAGCAAGGAGGGGCTGTTCCTCGCCGCCTACCAGAAGGCGGTGTCCACGCTGCCGGCGTGGCTCTCGGCGCCCGCGGAGATCCTCGACCAGGGCTTCTGGGCCACGTTCGACTGGTGGCTCGACCGAACCGAGGAGCTGAACAACAAGGATTGGGTCTCGAACCGCGTAGCGTTGATCGGCCGCTACGACACAGGGCTGGGCCTCAAGCGGCCCATCGACCGTTTCATGCGGAGCGAAGACCCGTACGGGACGCTGGAGTTCGTCGAATTCGGCGTGCGCCGAGGCGAGATCCGGGAGGACGTGGACGTCGAGATGATCGCTTCGATGCTCGACTGGGTCGCCGAGAGGTTCCAGGACGCTCTGGCCGCCGAGGAGTTCGACCCGGGGTTGATCCATCGGAAGCCCTACACGCCGGAGAAGCGCGCCGCGCGCATCCGCGAGATCACCGAGCTGCTCAGGAACGGCATCGGCCTGCCCTGAAGGGCTGCCTAGCTCCTACGTCTCGACGTCGGACACCGCCGCCTCGTGTAAGACGATGACGAGGTCCTCCAGGCCGATCCCTTTCGCCAGGAACCCAGATGCCCCTGCTGCACGGGCCTCCTTCTCCACGCCGGGGTCGGCGTGCGCGGTGAGGATCACCACGGGGAGGTCGGGCTTCTTCTTGTGGATCTCGCGCATCGCGTCGATCCCGTCGAGATCGGGCATCGACAGGTCCATGAGGACCACGTCGGGCTCGAGGTCGTGAGCTTGCTGTGTGGCGGCGATCCCGCCGCCGGCCTCACCGGCCACTTCGATACCGCCCACCATCTTCAGTGCAGAGGTCAAAGCCCGGCGGAACGCCGGGTGGTCGTCCACGACCAACACCCGCAACGTCATCGTCTCCTAACAGGGAAGGAGCTCAGGGGGAAGAACATGGGAAGTGACCGTTGAGACATCTTGCCCGAGCATTTCCGCTCCTCGCAACGGGCCTTTCGGGTGAACTTCGGTAGCCCATATGGGTGATGCCGAACGGACTGCGGCCCACGACCCTAATCCTGAGCCGGATGGCGTCCGAATAACCAGGTGAGAAAGGCTGTTGTATGGCGCAACGCGTCGCCGCGCATCAGGGCGTATCAGGGGGTCGGGGTATACTGCCCCGTGGGCGCTTCGGTGGCGCAGCAACGTGGCGCGCGAGGCGCCTAGCGCGGCTCGGGGGTAGGACGTGGGTCCGATGATCCTCGAGGCCGGCAGATGAGATGAACGGGCTTCGGCCCAGAGGACGTTGATATGTTCGAACGCTTCACCGATCGAGCCAGGCGAGTGGTGGTCCTCGCTCAAGAAGAGGCGAGGATGCTGAACCACAACTACATCGGCACCGAGCACATACTGCTCGGGCTGATCCACGAAGGTGAAGGCGTTGCGGCGAAGGCACTCGAGTCGCTCAACATCTCGCTTGAAGCCGTTCGCCAGCAGGTCGAGGAGATCATCGGCCAGGGGCAGGCCGCTCCTACCGGCCACATCCCGTTCACCCCGCGGGCGAAGACGGTCCTGGAGCTGTCGCTCCGCGAGGCCCTTCAGCTCGGCCACAACTACATCGGCACCGAGCACATCCTGCTCGGCCTCATCCGC
>JBGPKY010000345.1:0-2521 GCA_041486205.1 Actinomycetota bacterium | reverse complement strand
GTCGCGCTCCGAGCCGGCCACCGCCCGGCGCTTGATGCCGGCGTAGCGCCCGACGCCGTGCACGCGGTGAACAGCGAAGTCGCCCGGCGCCAGCTCCATCGCGATCGGATCGGTCCGGCGGTTCGTGATCCGCGGAGCCGTTCGGGTGTGCCGGCGCGAGCCGAACAGATCCTCCTCGGTCGCGACGGCGAGCTTCCCCGGCGCGAAGATGAACCCACCGGCGAGCTCGGCCTCGATGCCCGACGCGCCGCCGCCGTCCCCGTCCAACGCGACGCCGCGATCCGCGAGGACCTCGCGCGCGCGCTCGAGACTCCCGTGACCTTGCGCCGCAACCACGACGCGGTAGTCACGCTCGCGCAGTTCGGCGAGCCGCCGCGCCAGCTCCGACGCGTTGCCGGCAGCCGTCCCCCACCCCGTGACGCCCAGGTCGACGCCTTCGGCGAACTCGGACAGATCCAAGCGTGTCCGGCCGCCGAGTGCGACCTCGAGCGGCCTGAGCACCGGCGGGCCGGGCCAGCCCGAGGCCTCGGCGAGAGCGTTCGCTTCCTCCACCGCCTTCGCCGCCCGATCGGCCGTGCGACGCGCCTGTACCACCACCACCCAAGCGCCGCGAGGAAGCAGGTCGGCGGGCGACGCCAGCTCGTCGAACAACAGCGGCGTCAGGCCTTCCATCCCCTCGAAGGCCAGCCCTTCGGCGAAGCGGGCAAGCATGTCGCGGTAGCGATCGAGGTGTTTCGGCACGAGGCGCTCGGCCTTCGCACGAAGCTCCGGAGTGGGAAGCAGCTCGCGGACCGGATACACCTCGGCTCCGGGGACGGGATCGGTGGACAGCTGAGTCGCGGGAAGGAACTCGCGGAGCGATCCGATCTCATCACCGTCGTACTCGGCACGCAGAGGCCTGCGCGCGGTGCCGGGGAACACGTCGAGGATGCCGCCCCGGATGGCGAACTCGCCTCGATGCTCGACCAAGTCCGAGCGCACGTAGCCCACCTCGACGAGCCGCTCCGCCAGCACGTCGGGCGGAAGCGAGTCGCCGCGCGAGATGCCGATCGGGTCCGAAGTGCCGAGCGTCGGGGCGAAGCCCTGAAGGGCCGCGTGGGCGGGCGTAACCAAGACGAAGGGGCCGCCGGCGGCCCGGGCTCGCCGTGACGCGAGCGCTCGCCGTGACGCGATCTCGGGCGAGGGGCTGATGCCCTCGTAGGGCAGAGCCTCCCAAGCCGGTAACAGGGCAACCCGTTCCCGACCGAGGAACGCCCCCGCGCCACGCGCTAGCGCCTCCGCCTCGCGTGGTCCGGCGGTCACGGCCATCACCGGCGACTCGAGCCCTCGCGCGAGCGCCGCGAGGACGAAATCCTGGCCCGCGTCGGCCCGGGCGAGGATCGGCCGGGCGCGCTCGATCAGGAGCCGTTCGAACGGCTCCGATGCGATGAGCGAATCGAGCAGCTCCTCGAGCACGTCCCGCGACCGCTCCCTCCGAACCCGGACAGCACGAACAGGCCTCGTCGCGGCGCGACGGGGCCTACCGAGGCGAGTTTACGCGAGCCGTGCGACGGCCGGGATCCCGCTCGGGCTCGGCCGGCGGTATCGGCTAGAGGGCTCGGAGCGGGGAACGGGCTAACGCCCCGGCGACCGGCTCGGCCGGGACCGGGTCGTCGCGGCCGCGGTTCGGCTCGCGCACCGCGAGCCAGTCGGTCATCTCCATCGGCGGTAGCGGCCTGCTGAGGAAGAAGCCCTGAGCGACGTCGCACCCGATGTCCGCGAGGTCCTGCCAGGTCTTCGCATCCTCCACGCCTTCAGCGACGACCCGCAAGCCGAGATTGCGGCCGAGCTCCACGGTCGCCTTGACGATCATCAGGTCGTTCGGGTCGGCGCGCATGTTCGTGACGAAGGACCGATCGACCTTGATCTCGTCGACCTGCAACCGCTTGAGGTAGGAGAGGGAGGAGTATCCCGTTCCGAAATCGTCGATCGACACCTGAACCCCGATCTCAGACAGGTGCGCCAAGACGTCCGTCGATCGTCCGGAGTCCGACATGAGGAAACTCTCGGTCAGCTCGAGCGTCAGCGCAACAGGCGGCATGTTCCACCGCCCGAGCATCTCATTCACCTGGTCGGGAAGTTGCGTGTCGAGCAAGCTCCGCGGCGAGAGGTTCACCGCCATCGGTACCGCGATGCCCATCCGGTCCCACACGTGCCACTGGCGCAGCGCTTCGTTCAGCACGTACAAGGTGAGCGGCCGCAGCAGGACCGTGCGCTCGACGAGCGGGATGAACTCGTAGGGCTGCACGAGACCACGATCCGGGTGCTCCCACCGGATGAGCGCCTCCACGCCGGCCACGCGGCTATCACCGAGGTAGAGCTTCGGTTGATAGTGCAGGATGAACTCCGTCCCGTCGAGGGCAGGACGCACCTGGCTGATCAACGCCAGCCGCGCGGGATTGTGTCGGTCCATCTCGGAGTCGTAGACCTCGTATCCGCTGCCGGCCTCCTTCGCTGCGTACATGGCGACATCGGCGCGGCG
>JBGPKY010000344.1:0-2524 GCA_041486205.1 Actinomycetota bacterium | reverse complement strand
TCCTTGCCGTTGATGTCCACCGACTGCGACTTGAGACTCTCGGTGACGGTGAGGACCGCCGCCTCGATGCCGCGCTTGAGGCCCATCGGGTTCGCGCCCGCGGCGACGTTCTTCAGTCCCTCGCGGACGATCGCCTGGGCGAGCACCGTGGCGGTCGTGGTGCCGTCGCCGGCGACGTCGTTCGTCGCAGTCGCGACCTCGCGCACGAGCTGCGCCCCCTGATTCTCGAAGGGATCCTCGAGCTCGATCTCACGGGCGATCGTGACGCCGTCGTTCGTGATCGTCGGCGCGCCGAACTTCTTGTCGAGGACGACGTAGCGCCCCTTCGGGCCAAGGGTGACCTTGACCGCGTCGGCGAGGACGTTGACGCCCCGCTCGAGCGCGCGGCGCGCGTCCTCGTTGAACTTGAGCTCTTTGTGAGCCATGTTTCCTCCTAGCCTTTCTTCTTGCCAGCGGGTGCACTGACGACCTTCGCGAGGACGTCGCTCTCGCGCAGGATCAGATACTCGTTGGCTGCAACTTTGATTTCGGTACCGCCGTACTTCGAGTAGACGACGACGTCGCCCTCGGCCACATCCATCGGGATGCGGTCGCCGGTTTCCTGACTGCGGCTTCCGGGACCAACCGCGAGGACAGTGCCGCGCTGCGGCTTCTCCTGCGCGGTGTCCGGCAGGACGATGCCACCGACCGTCGTTTGCTCCTCTTCGAGAGCTTCGACGATCAGACGGTCGCCCAGCGGCTTCAGATTCATTAGCTAGACCTCCACTTTGTGACAGGTTCGTGACAGCTTTCGGCACTCTCGATAGGAGAGTGCCAGCACGAGGAGCATAGCGAAAGGTCGCGAGTCGATGGCGCTACCGTCTGGGGACGATGCGGCGCGAGTTCTCTGCCGGGGGTGTGCTCGTGCGGCGGCTACAAGGCCGGTGGATGGTCGCGGCGATCCGGCCGGCGGGGAAGCCGGACGGAACCTGGGCGCTGCCGAAAGGCCGGATCGGACCCGGCGAGTCCGCGGAGGAGACGGCGGTGCGCGAGGTCGAGGAGGAGACCGGGGCGCGCGGACGGCCGCTCGGCCGGCTCGGAGAGACCCGCTACTGGTTCAACTGGGAGAGCGAGCGCGTCTTCAAGGTCGTCACGTTCTTCCTCGTCCGGTACGAAAGTGGCCGGCTCGGCGACCTGACCGACGCGTTTCGCCACGAGGTCGCCGAGGTGCGCTGGCTTCCGCTCGCCGGCGCCCCGGCGCTCATGGCGTACCAGGGCGAGCGCGAGATGGTCGAGCAGGCCGCGGTCACACTCGCCGGGCAGGACGTATGATCGCGGGACACTAGAGTGCCCGCCTTCGCCCTCAACTTCTACTCGCCGATCGTCGAGGCGCAGCTCCGCTCACACCGTAAGACAGCGACGATCCGGCTCGGCGACAAGTCGAAGAAGTACGGGAAAGGAATGATCGTCTCGGTCCTCGTCGGCGCCCGCTACGGCCCGCGCCAGCACGTGTTCGACGCCGTGATCGACAAAGTCGAGGTGAAGCGCCTCGGCGATCTCTCACCAAACGAGATCGAGCACGACAACCCGGAGATCCGCCGACCTGAGGAGATGGCGCATTTCCTCGGCCAGCTCTACAACCGCGAAGTCACCGACGACGACACCGTCACGGTGATCCGCTTCTCCGCGGTCAAGCCTTCGAGCTAAGACTCTTTACGGATCGGGACGCCGAAAAGCTCCGGGTCACGGAGTCTTGCGCCGCACTCCTCGCACTCGACCGCGAAGGTCGACGAGAACGGAGCGCTGCACGCAGGGCAGCGGTGCAACATCGCGCCGCCGCAAGTGGGGCACTCGCTCGGGATCTCGGCCTCGAACTCCTCGAACCAACGCCGGGCCCCGCCGCAGCGCAGGCAGATCGCCGTCCAGTCGCCGAGCACCTTCCTCCGCTCCTCGCGCAGCCAGTCCGAGGCCTTGCCCATGGGCTGACGATAGCGCTGGGCGTTACAGTTCGACGGCAATGGCGATCACGCGCGTAGCTGAGCCGAGCGGCTCTCTTGCGGAGGTCAAGGAGTGGGGCCTCGACCGTGAGGACCTGCTCCAGATCTACCGCAACCTGCTCGTCACGCGAGGGGTCGAGGAACGCGGTCACATTCTCTACCGGCAGGGGAAGATCCCGGGGTCGTTCTACACCGGCCGCGGAAACGAGGCTGCGGCGGTCGGCGTCGCGACCGCGATGGGCCGCGAGGACGTCGGCGCGCCGCTCCATCGCGACATGGGCGTTCACATCACCCGGGGCGTCGAGCCGTGGCGGATCTTCGCCAACTACATGGGCCGCGTCGACGGGCCGGCGAAGGGCCGCGACGGAAACGTGCACATGGCCGACCACAACCTCGGGCTGATCGCCATGGTCTCGCACCTGCCCGCGATGCTCCCTGTGGCGGTGGGCTGCGCGCTCGCCTTCCGGATCAGGGAGGAGAAGCGCGTCGCCGTCGCCTGGTTCGGCGAGGGCGCCTCCGCGCGCGGCGACACGCACGAGGGGATGAAC
>JBGPKY010000343.1:0-2527 GCA_041486205.1 Actinomycetota bacterium | reverse complement strand
TTCTGCCGCGGGAGCTGGCGCTCTCGCTGGCGCCGTCGGCCGGCCTCCGAAACCGCCTGGTGCACGAATACGAGTCCCTCGACGATGCCAAGGTGCTGGCGTCGCTCGGCGCGCTCCTCGCTCAGTACCCGTCCTACGTGCAAGCCATCGAGTCGTACCTGAGCAAGGCCGACGCCTAGCCAGTCGCGCCATCGTCGCTCGATGTCGAGCGCGGCGCGACTCAGGCCGTAGGGGGCAGCCCGAACGCCCCGATGGCCGCAACCGAAAGCCCTCGCGCTACAACCCGCGGGTCATCGCCAAAACGGACCTCGATACCGGGAACCGGGCGCAACGCCGGCGTGGTCGGGTGCGGACCACTCGGCGTCTCGCGCAGCTGCGGGACCTGGTCTCGAAACTTAGCGGGCGCGTTCTTGACCCAGAGATCGCCGGGCGTCCAGATCATGTCGATGTGACAGTCGGCGGAAATGACGCGGTAGTTCATCGGCTGTCCTCGCTCGGGTCGAAGGCCGCTCACTCGACCTCAGGGTGGAGGTTCACGGCATGTCGCCTCGACTACACGAGCGCGAAGATCCGATCGCCGGCCAGGCGAGGGTGAACATCAAAGGCGAGAAGAACACGTAGAGGAGTGGACGAGACGATGACGCGGTGATCGGCCCGGGGGTCCCGCCGACGACCGTGTCGCCGGCGGGGACCCGGGGGCGGGCGTGGATCAGGCGGCGTGGAGACGTTGCCGACGCAGCGCCCCCACCGCGATCGCTCCGAGAATCAGCGCCATCGCGATGAACGCCCACTCGCTGAGCGTGGGCACCCCCACCCCCGAGACCACGCTCCCCTCGGCCGAGATCGTGAAGTCGACGGTCGCCGAGGTCGCGGTCGGACTCAGGTCGCATGCGATCGCGCTGGTGATGTCTTCCGGCCCGAAGGCCGGAGCACCCGGAAAGCGCGGATCCGTCGTCGAGCCCAGACCGACGATGCTCCCGCCCGGAGCGTAGGAGCTTCCGGCGCCGGTGATCGCGGCCCTCAGCTGCGAGTACGGCCGGGCGGCCCAGCCGATGCAGCTCGCGTTGGTCACGACGGGAGCGACCTGCCTCATCCCGACATCACCGTTGGCCGGGTTCTGCACGGTCACCAATTGGAAGTCTGGCGACCCAAAGGTGCCGAGTTCGACGAGATTGTTCGTATCGAGCGGTTCGACATCGATGTCGACGTACTGGATGAATCGAACGGTCCCGAAGGCAGCCGTACTGGAAAAGCTGACGGTGATCACGTACCTCGTGGTGCCGGGGGCGATCGAAGCCACCGCCGTCCAGTTGATCGTCCCGTTCGGGCCAGCGAAGTTCCCCGCTGACGTCAACTGGTTGGGACCGGTGACCGTCGGCTCCTGGGTGATGGTCGTGTTCCCCAGCTGAACCCCCCCGCCGTCGGCGCCGACATCGACATAATGGTTGAGCTCGAACATGATGTTCTGAAGAAGAGCGGCCCCCACCGGATCGATCAGGACCGTGCTGGTTTCTCCGCCTCGCCCGGACGCGACTTCGAGCCGGCCGTCACCGGCAATCCCGTTGTCGATCGTCAGCGTCGGCCCGATGCTGAACAGCGGGATGGCCTGCTGGCTTCGCTTTGCGGCGCGGAGGCCGTCCTGGGCAACCGCACCCGAGACGAGCAGCGCCGATGCAACCAACCCGATCATCCACGGCCGCGCCCACGTCATCCACCCTCTTCCGAAATCCGGCATCCCCGTCCCTCCTCATGAGCAACCCGGTTTAGCAGTCCTCTGCCCGCCCATCGGTCCCCAGAGGCCACCAGCAGGGGGGATGCTAGCACAGGAAGCCCGAGGGCGTTGCCACTTTCTGGCACGAAGGCAACTGGGCCGGGGGCCCGACCCTTCCCGGGCGCCGCCCAGGCTTCGGCCGCTGATGATCTCGCGCTCTCTGGCTCCTCACGCCGCCTCGCCGAGGCCCCCGCGGGCTCCGGTACATGGGCTTCGGCGCCCCCGTCGAGCCCGAAGTGAACGTGACCACGCCGGGCTGGCGGAAGAGCCCGCCGTCACGAATCGCCCAGGACGAGTCTTCCACGAGGAAATCCTCGACGTGACCGATCTCGCCGTCCGTCGCCTGGATGTAATATCCGATGACGTTGGTGGAGCTCCTGAGGTGCGGATCGCCGTGCATGTTCGCCCCCCACTCCCACCGTCGCTCGTACTTGGCTGCCGCGCCTTCGGGGGTCACGACCGGATAAGGACCGAGGCCCCACAGATAGGACCCCTCCCAGTACTGCGGGTAACCGTAGTACCGGTACGGGGGACACGTCGAAGAAGTAGCCGGCGCCGGGCGCGTGATCACGATCGCCGGTTCTTGAACGCCGGCATCACCTCCTTGGCGAAGCGCGTGAGCTGCTCCTTCATGCGCTCCCGGGGAGTGCCCAGAGGACAGGAGACCATGACGTGCTCGAGCCCGGGGTACTTCCGCTCGATCTCCTTCAGATAGGTGATGAACTCCTCGGCGGGCCCGCACAGCCAGCTCCGGTT
>JBGPKY010000342.1:0-2528 GCA_041486205.1 Actinomycetota bacterium | reverse complement strand
GACCGATCCGCGTCGCGACCACTACCTCTTCGGGATCCGCTAACCCGCCATCACCTGGGAGGGTGTCGCGTGGGAGTGCTACCTCGGGACGAGAAGAGCCCTCACCCGTTGATGGGCGGCCTCGGCGCGCTTCACCAGGTCAACCTGGGAGGGCACATCCCAGGATGAGGCTGCGTCCCTGGCGGCGAGGGATTCGAGCACGCGGTCGGCTTCCCGCAGCGCCTCCACGTAGGGAGCGATGGCCTCGGCTTCAATGGCGAGGATGGTGGGAGCGAGCGCACGCTTGAGGTATGGGCGCAGCGCGGAGATCGCCGCTTGTCCCGATACCGTCCGTGGTGTCGTCATGCTGCCCCTTCGTCCTCAACTGACCAGGTGGGTGGCGAGCGTCCTGCGATCGGTCCTCCGGAACCAGACCCAGTAGAGACCGGTGGCGATCGTATAGAGCGTGATGATCGTGGCGAAGTTGACGCCGTAGCCGCGCTCGAACCCGAGGACGGCCTGGAGGACCGTATACCAGATGCCGCCGACGACCCAGCCGATCTGCCACAGGACGCTCATCGCGGCCGCGAGGGTCGCCCGTTCCGCCGGCGTGACGTGCTCCATGGCGAACGCACTGAAGATCGGGTTGCCGGCGTTCATCAACGAGCTCCTGACGGCCATCGCAAGGATGACCATCCAGAGCAGTGGCGAGAAACCGAGAACGGCCAGGAACGGGATGCTCGCCCCCTGGACGATGACCACCGAGGTGATCTGACCGAACCGCCGGGCGAGCGTCGGCTGGGCGAGGATCGCGACCACCGTGCCAGGCTGGTGACGGCGAACACCGCGTTGAGGGAGGTCAGGTCGAGCCCGAACTTGCGCTGGATGAACAGGTTCAGGAACGGGATGACCTGGCCGGCCCCCAGCGAGATGAGGAACCCCGGGAAGACGAGCCGGGCGAACCGGGCGCGGTCGCGGACGACGATCCCGAAGATGGCCCACGACCGGCGCGGATCCAGCGGAAACGCCGCTGGCTCCCCGATCGTGACGAGCCGCCTCCCGGTCACCACCCACGGCCGGTCGTCGGTCAGCAGGCCCACACTCGCGAGCGAGCCGGCCAGGAGCACGGCCATGAGCACGAGGATCACGCGGTACGTCCCGGGTCCCGACGGATCGAGCCCGACGAGCCCCGCGATCCAGACCGCGCCGACCCCGCCGAGCACCGCCGCGGCAACGTTCGTCACGTTCTGGATCGCGAACTGGAGGGCGAACAGCTCGTTCCGGTGCTCCGGTTCGCTGTGCTCGGTGAGAAACGGCGACTGCACCACCTGGAGTGCCTGCTGACCGGCGGCCCAGCATGCCGCGAAGACGACGATGAGCGGCAGCGATCCCGTCAGCAGGAGCCCGGCGAGGGCGACAAGGCCGACCAGGATGCCGCCGGCGATGATCGCCCGCCGGCCGAACCGATCAGACGCCGCGCTGGCCGGGAACGCGGCGGCCGCGCCGGCCACCGACGCGATCGTCGACACGACCCCGATCGTGGCCGTCGACAGCCCCAGCGACGACAGGTACAGGTTGAAGTCGATCCAGTAGAGGCTGAGCGCGGCACCCACGACCAGCGTCGTGAGCAGGAAGATCCGAGCATCGCGATGGAAGCGCCCGAAGCCGCGGACGGCCGACCAACGCTGCATCGCGAGATTGAAGGTTCGAATCCTTCCGGGCCAGCGACCTCGACGCTTCACCGCGCCAGTTTGGTCGGCACCCCGACGCGCCGCAACGAAGACGGACCGCGACGCGTCAGGTGGTGTTCGCGTGACCACGCGGTCTCTATAGTCGCGGTCAGCACAGCGCTGTCGTTTCGCGCGGACGCGGGATTGCTCATCGGCAACCAGGCTGCAGGGAGGGGACGAGTCGTGACGGCACAGACGCTCGTTTACGTTCATGGCGCCGGCGCCCAGAAGCCGGCGAAGGACTTGAAGCAGGAGCTCGATCAACTCCTGTTCGGACAGGACCTGGCGTCATCCAGGGTGGCCTACTACGCGGACATTCGTTGGCCGCCCCCCGGCGCCATCGCGGGACGGGCGGGGGCAGGGTCGGCCGCCTCGAACCGGAAGGTGCGCGAAGGGGCGGTTCACCTGGCCGAGCACCCGAAGGTCAGCCCCAAGGCTGCAGCCGCGTCGATCGTCACGGCCGCCATGGCGCCCCGTGCTCGTGGCGACATTGCCTCGGCCGGTGCGATCGGGGGCCGAAGACCGCCACTCGAGGCCGCGCCGCCCCACGAAGCCGAAGCCACGCGACTGGTGGAGCAGCTCTACCGTCGCGCCGATCGGATCTCCAAGCGGTCGGCCAGCGGGTCGGGCATGCAGGTCGCGGGCATCTCGTTCCCGGATCCGATCTTCCGTCGGGTGGTGGGATTCTTCGCCAGCGACGTCATCGACTACCTGTACGGCACGTTCAGGGAGCAGATGCGGGCGCGTGTTCGCCAGGCGCTCCTCAACGGCCCCCAGCCACGGGTGATCGTCGCGCACAGCCTAGGTACGATCATCCTG
>JBGPKY010000341.1:0-2531 GCA_041486205.1 Actinomycetota bacterium | reverse complement strand
GAAGCTGAGCGCGACGAGCTCCGCGCGCACGAGCGACACCGGGTCGCGGATGTCGTCCGCCTCGCGGTGCGGATCGCCAGACGCCTCGCCCGGCCCCACCGTCCGGGCCCCCTCCGTCCAGCCGCGGTAGCGGATCGAGGTCGCGAGCACGGTTTCGAGCCAGAACAGCGTCCCGAGCACGAACAGGAACAGGAACGCCGTCCAGCCGAAGTAGACGCTGGCGAAGCCGCCGTCGGCCGGGCCGAAGCCCTCCTGCGTCCAGGCGACGACCTGGAGCGCGAGCGACGCGAGCCCGAGCCCGAGCGCGAGCGCGCCTTTCGTCCGCCAGGCCGTCCGGTTGCCCGCGCGGTGATCCTGGAGCCCGAGCCGCACGAGCAGCGCGCTCGCGACGATGCAGGCCATCACGATCGTGCCCCACGCGATCGACGCGTCGACGTGCTTCGGCCGCCACATGTGCGCGTTGTTCAGCGAGCGGAGATAGAAGTACGCGAAGAGGAAGGCCAGGAAGAAGAACGCCGTCGCGCTCGCAAGCAGATGCCCGGCCGAGACGAGGTTGCGTCCGAGGATCTCCGGCGGCTCACCCTCGACGACGTCGTACTCCGTGGCGGGATGCGCGAGCTCGGCCACGTCAATCTCTCCCTGCGGGGGCGCCGGCGGGGGCGGTGACCGGCGCCGGCGACGACTCGCCGTAGCCGTACGGGTCGCTCGAGAAAACGGGGATCCGGTCGAAGTTGTGCACCGGCACCGGCGAGGGCAGCTGCCACTCGATCGACTTCGAGCCCCACGGGTCGGCCGGTGCGGGCACGCGGTCGAAGAGGAGCGACTTCACGAAGTTGTAGAGGAAGACCAGCATCGAGCCGCCGAGCAGGAACGCCGAGACCGAGACCCAGACGTTCAGGAACTGGAGGTTGTGCGGGTACGTGACGACACGGCGCGGCTGTCCGAGGAAGCCGGCGACGAACAGCGGGAAGAAGGTCGAGTTGAAGAGGACGAACATCGACCAGAAGTGGATCTTTCCCAGCCGCTCGTTGAGCTGGAAGCCCGTCATCTTCGGCACCCAGTAGTAGATCGCGGCGAAGAAGGTGAAGACGAGGCCGCCCATGATCGTGTAGTGGAAGTGGGCCATCGAGAAGAAGCTGCCGTGCGTCGTCACGTCGCTCGGCGCGTCGGAGAGGTAGACGCCGGTCAGCCCGCCGATCAGGAAGTTGAAGAACCAGGCGAGGCAGAACAACATCGGCACCGTGTAGCGGATCTGCCCGCGCCAGAGCGTCATCATCCCGCAGATGAAGGTGAAGCCCGTCGGGATCGAGATCAGCTCGGTCGAGAGCATGTAGAACGGGCGCAGGTCGGCGTTGATGCCGCTCACGAACAGGTGGTGCTGCCAGACGAAGAAGGAGAGCAGCGACACCCCCATCAGCCCCGCCACCGCGAGCCGGTAGCCCCAGAGCGGCTTGCGCGCGAACACCGGCAGCAGCTCGAGCACGATCGCGAACCCGGGCAGCGCGAGGACGTACACCTCCGGGTGGCCGAAGAACCAGAACAGGTTCTGGTAGAGGTAGGCGCTGCCGCCGCCCGAGGGTATGAAGAAGGTCGTCTGCGCGGTGCGGTCGAGCATCCCCATCAGCAGCGTCGCGATCAGCACCGGCGCCGCGAGCACCATGAGCGCGGACGTCGAGAGCACGCCCCAGACGAAGATCGGCAGCCGCGTCCACGTCAGTCCCGGTGCGCGCATGGTCACGATGGTCGCGATCATGTTCAGCCCGAGCAGGGTCATCGAGATGCCGACGAGCGCGAAGAAGAGGATGTAGCAGTCCATGCCCGCGTTCGCCTGGATGTTGAGCGGCGCGTAGCCGGTCCAGCCGGTCGGGAAGCCGCCGAAGAAGATCGTCGTCTCGAGGATGACGCCGCCGGCCATCAGCAGCCAGAACGTGAGAGCCTCGATGCGCGGGAACGCCATCCGCCGCGCGCCGATCAGGATGGGGACGAAGTAGTTGCCGAACGGGCCGAGGATCCCGCTCGTCATCATCCCCATCATCATCGTGCCGTGGATGCCGACGACGGTCAGGTACGTCCCTGCGGGCCACACCTGATGGTCGGGCCGTAACAGCTCGACGCGGATCAGCATCGCGTTCAGGCCGCCGACGAAGAAGAAGATGCCGATCCCGATCAGGTACTGGATGCCGACCACCTTGTGGTCGGTGCAGAGGCCGAAGTAGCGCCCGATGCCGCCGGTCTCCTTCTCGCGCAGCGACGGCGGGTAGCCGCGCAGGCGCGCGAACGGATAGTTGAAGAAGCCGAGGCCGATCAGGAAGCCCAGTACGCCGCAGACGTACGCCATGAAGATCGACAGCTCGTTGTAGTCGGCGTCTGCGAAGTAGGCGATGCTCGGGCCGACGACGCCGTGGGCGGCGAACCAGCCGACGTACCAGCCGCCGATCCCGAGCAGGGTCGCGGTCAGCAGGTTGAAGCCGACCAGCCGGCGCGCGATCGTGCTCATCCGGCCCTACGCTGCGGATCGGGGAAGTAGGTCG
>JBGPKY010000340.1:0-2545 GCA_041486205.1 Actinomycetota bacterium | reverse complement strand
CTCGTCCACGTCGGTCAATGGCTGCAGACCGATGCGCATCACCGCTCGGCCGATGACGATTAGCGCCCCGAGCAGCACGACGCTCACGACCGCGTCCACGATCCCGACCCGCGCGAGCGTTGACCGGATGTCGGCGAGCGATTTCGCGAAGACGACCACCTGGGTCGGATCCGCCGAAGCCTGGATCACGCGGATCCGGTAGTGGTAGCCGGGATCGCCCACCGCTCCGACCGTCATCAGTCCGCTCGGTATCTGCCCGGAACTGACCTGCGCGCTCACCGCGCTGAGGTCCGGCGGTGGCGCGTCGCGGAGGTCCGGTCCTGCGAGCTGATCGACGACGGTCCCCGTCGATCCGTCGAGGATCGTGATCACCTGGTTGTTCAGGAAGCCCGAGTTCGCCGTCGCGGAGGAGGGATCCAAGGTGCTCGGGGGTGGCGGCTCGCGAAGGAGCGGCCCGAACGCCTCGCCCGGGACCGCGAGCAACTGCTGGTCCACCTTCGCCATCAGGTTGGCGCGCAGGGTGAGCAGGGCTATCAGGTTGACCACGAGCATCCCGAGAACGACCAGCAGGACGGCGACCGCGAGCACGCGGAACCGGATCGAGCGCGGACGCCGGATCACGGCTTGGTCCGAAGCACGTAGCCGAACCCGCGGACCGTCTGGATCAGCGGTGGACCGACCGCATCGAGCTTCTTGCGGAGCGAGCTGATGAACGTCTCGACGACGCCGGCGTCACCTCGGAAGTCGTAATGCCAGACGTGGTCGAGGATCTGCGCCTTCGACATCACGCGTTCGGCGTTCTCCAGGAGGAACCGCAGGAGGCTGTATTCGGTCGGCGACAGGTCGAGCTCGACCTCGCCCCGACGCACGAGGTGCCGATCGTCATCCATCTCGAGATCCGCGTAGCGCAAGACGTTGTCCTCGGCCGGGTCGCGCGAGCCGAGGGAGCGGCGCCGCAGGACCGCTCGCACCCGGGCGATGACCTCTTCGAGGCTGAACGGCTTCGTGACGTAGTCGTCCGCGCCGACACCGAAGCCACGCATGCGGTCAGACACTTCGTCGCGAGCGGTGAGGAAGATCACGCCGGCGTTCGAGCCCTCCGTCACGAGGGTTCGGCTCACATCGAAACCCGACATGTCGGGAAGCATCACGTCCAGGAGCAAGAGGTCGGGCGACCACGTTCGGGCTTCGTCCAACGCCGATCCGCCAGTGGTGACTGATCGTGCGTCGAAGCCCGCATGCCGGAGGCCGGCGACGAGGGCATCACCGATGAAGGGCTCGTCCTCGACCACGAGGACGCGTCGGCCGGGGCCCGTCGAGGACGCTTCGATCGTAACCGTCACCCTCACCTCCTCAACTGACCCTGCGGCTGCAAGCTCCAGGTTTCCTGAGGATACGTGCAGGGTTCGCTGCGGACGTTCGTGAGCCTTCGGATGGGGATCGGAAGGCAGCTGGGAGTTCGCACCGAGCCGCCCTTCAGGTGAGACAGCGAAGATCGCGGCAGATGAAGCGACGCGCGAGGGAGGAGTCCGATGCAGCGGAGGAAGCAGGCGACCTTACTGGAGCTCACGGGATCTGGTGCGGGTGATGTCACCGCGGCGATCAACGCGATGCCGGCGTCACGGCGGTGCATCGTGTGCGCAGACGGTAGGGCGTCCTCCCCGCTCCCAAGGCTTCCCCGAAAACCGCCTCTGACCTGCTGTGGGTACTACCCTCTTTAACCTGTGGGCACTCCGCACGAAAGGCCGCAAAGCGCGTGGTCAGGGGGTTCTGAGAACACCCCACACTCCAACCCACCACACCACCACGGGGTGTTCTCAGAACTGAGGCCTCTGACATCTCAGAACTCCGCTGAAGAAGGCCGCGGCGGTCGCTTCATACGATCCAGCGCCGGATGCGGACGTCTAGCTGTCGACGGGACAGGCCACAGGCGCTGGAGATGCATTAGGGACGTCACCAAACAGTTCCGGTGACGCCCTTCGACAACCGACAAGCATGCCGCGATCTTCGGCGGCGCCGGCGGGCAAGGCTGGGACCGCCGTGGCTCGCTTCGCGGCTACAATCGTAGGTGCCCGTCATCGAGAATCTTCCCTCGGATGCGGGCTTCGCTGAGGCGGCCGAGCAGTTGGCCGCGGCTCTGAGAGAGCCAGCGCTTGAGTCGATCGGCGACATCGGCTGCTGCGGCGGCGAGCCTTCGCCGTCGGCATCATCTACTCGGCGACCTCGTCGAAGTGAGGGAGAGGCCTGTCGCCCTCTCCACATTCACCATACCTCGCGAGTGGGGGCTTGCGGCAACCGCGGGTCGTGGCGCACGATCGCGGACCGAGCCGAGGCCGAGGGAGATTCGAGTCGTGGATTGCGCATGCCGTTGGAGACGTGTGGGTCGCGTGGGGCCGAGCTGCCGCTGGCCAGCGTCGAGCTTGTCCATCGTCGAACGACGCACCAACCACGAGGTCAACGGGTAGCGAGCCAGTGGTCTGCCGTCCCGAGTCATAGAGACGAGTCCGGGGCTCGCGGCAAGCACTGGGGTCGTGCGGCAAGGGTT
>JBGPKY010000339.1:0-2552 GCA_041486205.1 Actinomycetota bacterium | reverse complement strand
CCCATCTGAGGTCGGGGCTGCCGACCCGTTCGGCCATCGCGACCAACGCGTCGTCGATGGGACGACCGAGGCGGATCTCCGCGACGACCCGCTGGAACTCGGAGGCAGACGGCTCTCCGATCTCCTTAGCCACGGTGTCGATCGCCTGAAGGAAGCTGTAGCCAGCTCGCAGCGAGCTCGCCAGGATCGACAACGTGTCCGCGAGCTGGTCAACGAGCTGACCCTGACGCTTAGAGATCGCCCTATGTATCCACACGAACGGCGCGAGAGCGGCGCCGGCCGCGATCACCAGGATGAACAAGGGGTTCGGCAGCAGGAGCGCCGAGAACACGCCGCCCGCGATCGCGAGCACAGCCGTGAGGGCGACGAACTCACCGGCGAGCATCTTGACGCCAGCCCTTTCCAGCCGGTCGTCGAGACCCGCGTTGAAACCCGTCGCCATGGCAAACCTATGCCCGGCCTCGACGAGCCCCGACGGCATCCATTGCGCTTCGGTGGGCGCCTCAGCCTCGGCTTTCGTCGACCGCCTGCCGAGACGGCTCGCCAGCGACCTGACCCTTCGACCCCTCGCGCGAGAGCCGATGAGCATCCAGGCGACCAAGGCGACCGCCAGGAAGCAAGCGGCAAGGGCCAAGAAGAGCCCCGTGTTCGTGCCCCAGAAGTTCTCGGCGATCACGCTGCTCGACCCCCAGGCACCGGTGCGAAGACGTCGGCAAGCACCGTGATCCCCCTCTCAGCGAGCTTGTCGAGGAAACGAGGCCGCAGGCCGGTCGCCTTCAGGCTTCCGAGGAACTTGCCCTCCTCGTCCACGCCGGCGCTGTAGTCGAACAGGAAGAGGTCCTGGAGCGTGATGATGTCGCCCTCCATCCCGACGATCTCGGTCACGTGCGTGATGCGTCTCGTCCCGTCTTTCATCCGGCTCTGATGGATGATCAGGGTGATCGCTGAGGAGATCTGCTCGCGGATCGTCCGGATCCCGAAGTCCATCCCCGCCATGAGAGACATCGTCTCCAGACGCGAGAGGGCGTCGCGAGGCGAGTTCGAGTGGATGGTCGAGATCGATCCGTCGTGACCGGTGTTCATCGCCTGGAGCATGTCGAGCGCCTCGCCGCCACGGACCTCGCCGACGACGATCCGGTCCGGGCGCATGCGCAGGGCGTTACGCACGAGGTCGCGGATCGTCACCTCGCCCTTGCCTTCGATGTTCGGCGGACGGTATTCGAGGCGAACGACATGCGGTTGCTGGAGCCTGAGCTCGGCCGCGTCTTCGATCGTGAGGATGCGCTCGTCGTCCGGCAGGAACGACGACAGCACGTTCAGCGTGGTCGTCTTGCCGGCGCCGGTCCCCCCGGATACGAGCATGTTGATGCGGCCGCGTACACAGGCCTCGAGCATGTCGACGACCGGCTTCGAAAGGGTACCGAAGGAGATCAGGTCCTCGGCCTGGTACGGATCAGCCGAGAACTTGCGGATCGTGAGAGCCGGGCCGTCGATCGAAAGCGGCGGGATGATCGCGTTCACACGCGAGCCGTCCGGCAGGCGGGCGTCCACGTAGGGCGAGGACTCGTCGATGCGGCGGCCGACCTTGCCGACGATCTTGTCGATCGTGCGGCGAAGCTGCGCGTCGTCGTGGAACTTCGCGCCGGACCAGTAGAGCTTGCCCGCACGCTCCACGTAGATCGAATCCCAGCCGTTCACCATGATCTCGGTGACGTCCGGGTCGCGGACGAAGGGCTCGAGCGGCCCGAGGCCGAGCACGCTGTCGCCGATCTGCCGGACGATGAGGAGCTTCTCCTGCGCGGAAAGGTGTGGCTCCTCTTCGTCCAGGAGCTCCCGCAGGCGCTGATGGACCAGGCCTTCGAGCTCGGTGTCGGAGAGCGAGGCATCGTACAGGCGCGGACCGAGCACCTCGACGAGGCGCTCCTGAACGCGGGTGCGGATCTCAGCGATCCGGTCCTTCATCTGAGCCTTTGCCAGGCGATCTGCGAGTGACATGTTTGCCTCCTAACGACGCCGGAAGAAGCGGCGCTTGCGCTCCGGGGTGGGCGCGGCTGAGACGTCGGCGCCTTCCTTCTGATCGTTCACGCCGGTGAACCGCATCGCCAGGGTCCGGATGCTGCCCGACACATCGGACCCCGGATCCTCCAGATAGACCGGACGCCCCTTGTTCAACGACATCGGCACTAGCCGGCTAGACGGGATCATGGTGTCCACCTGGATCTTCATGACACGCTCGACGTCGCCGGCGTCGAGCCCGACCTTGCTGTCGGCGCGGTTCAGCACGATGCGGAAGCGCTCGCGCGGCAGCCCGATCGTCAGCAGCGTCTCGAGCGCTTTCGACAGGTGCTTGACGCCGACTACGTCCAGGCCGGTGACCAGGCAGATCGCATCCGAAAGGTCGAAGCAAGCGAGGGCGAGGTCTGTGTAGTCCGCCGATGCGTCGACCACGACGTAAGCGAAGTTGTTCCGCAACGTCCTCAGGTATTTCCCGATCGCCTCGCCGCCGGGCGGCTGCATGGCGGGGTCCGGAACGGCCCCGAACCCCCAGAGGT
>JBGPKY010000338.1:0-2552 GCA_041486205.1 Actinomycetota bacterium | reverse complement strand
GGTCGACGTCGGCGGGCTGGTGGCTGGAGGGGTGGTAGTGGGAGGCGACGAAGAGGAACCGCCACCGCCGCCTTGCGGGACCTGCGGTGACTGCGATGGCGATGAACCCGGACCCTCGCTCGGCGTACCCGTGGGCGTTGGGCTCGGGTTCACCACCGTCTCGCCGCAAACGACCGAGCCGGTACCCGCCTCCGCGCTCGCGTCGCACTGGCTGTTGAACTGTATCCAGGCGCCGTTCAGCTCGTCCGGGGTCATCTTCGTAACGTCGCCGGCGGTTCCCTCTGGCGCGATCGTGACTTCCTCGCCGGCGCCCACCGAAACGGTGTTCCCCGATGCGTCGGTCACCTCGACGGTTCCCTCGAGCACCTGCACGGTGGTCGAGCCGTCGGCGTGGATCCAGACGATGTACTTCGTTCCTTGCACCGATGCCGTCGCGGTCGGCGTGCTGACCTCCACGCGGCTCTGCGAGTCCGTTAGCGCCGTGACGTGGTTGTAGGTTCGGCCCGTCGTCTGGGAAGCCTCGATGATCTTCGAATGCGACGAGTTCTGAAGGGTCGACAGCTCCTTCAGCTGGAACGTCGTCCCGTAGTCCAGCCTCGTAACGCTGTCGTCGAAGTAGGTGATCTCGGCCCGGCCGTCGGCGCCGGTCCGGACGGTGTCGCCCTGTCTGAGGGTCTGGTGCTCTAGGGCGGGCTGGAAGGAGCCTCCTGCGGGCTGGACCTCGACGGTTCCGCCCAGCAGGTGCAGCGTGGCGAACTCCTTCGCCTTCGCAGTTCCGGCAGTAAGAACGAACACGGCAGAGATGACGATGGCGGCTCCGACAACGCCGCCACCGATACCGAAACGCGCTTTCCTCGTGAGCGACAAGACTCCTACTTCTCCCCCCGCCGAGCCCGGACCGCTCGCCCTGCCGGGCAACCCTCGGATTCTCCGTCACGCAAGGGTCCCCCGACAAGGGGTAATGCGGTCAAAGGAGGTGAGCTTCCGATAGCCGAACGGCCTAGGCCTTTCCCGCACCCGCCCCGGCCTGCCTGCGGAGCTCGGCCTCGATCAGGCGGTCGATGTCGCCGTCGAGCACACGATCGACGTCGCCGATCTCCACGTCGGTGCGGTGGTCCTTAACCATCCGGTAGGGCGCGAGCACGTAAGAGCGGATCTGGGAGCCGAAGTCGATCCCCCGCCGTTCTCCCCGGATGCTCTCGAGCTTCTCGACCTGCTCCTGTCGCGCACGTTCGGCCAAGCGCGCTTTGAGGATCCGCATCGCGACCGCGCGGTTCTGGAGCTGCGAGCGCTCGTTCTGGCAAGCGGCTGCTAGGCCGGTCGGCAGGTGTGTGATCCGCACGGCCGAGTCGGTGGTGTTCACCGATTGTCCGCCGGGGCCGGCGGAGCGGTATACGTCGATCCGAAGGTCCTTCGGGTCGATGTCTAGGTCCTCCTCGTCGTTCTCCTCCAGGAGCGGGATGACGTCCAGCGACGCGAAGGACGTGTGGCGGCGCTTCGCGGAGTCGAACGGCGATATGCGGACCAACCGGTGCACGCCCCGTTCGGCCGAAAGCAGTCCGTAGGCGTTCGTCCCGTGCACGACGAACACGGCGCTCTTGATACCCGCCTCTTCGCCGTAGAGCGTCTCGTCTAGCTCCACGTCGAAGCCCACCCGCTCTGCCCACCGGAGATACATCCGCAGCAGCATCTCGGCCCAATCCTGCGACTCGGTCCCGCCGGCGCCGGCGTGAAGCGTGGCGACGGCGTCGTTGTGGTCGTACTCGCCGCCGAGTAGCGCGGTTAGCTCCACCTTCTCCATCTCGGCCTCGAGGCCTTTGAGCGTGCGGCCCAGGTCCTTGGTCATGCCGGCGTCGGATTCCTCGGCCAGCAGCTCGTCCATCGCGCGCGCGTCGCCCAAGCGGCGCTCCAGGGAGTCGAACCGATCGAGGTCGGCGCGCAGGCGCGATAAGCGGGTGGTCAGCTGCTGGCCGCGCGACGGGTCGTCCCAGAGGGACGGGTCGGCCGCCTGCTGCTCGAGCTGGGCAAGCTGAGTGCGCTTGGCGTCGACGTCAAAGGAACTCCTTCGCGGACGCGATGCGCTCGGAGAGCTTCTCGATGCGTTCTGTGTGCTCGCTCATGAGGTCAATCGTACCGGTGCGGGCCGCCCGCCTTCACCTCAGGCGGTGGCACCGTGACACTTCTTGTACTTGCGTCCCGATCCGCACGGACAGGGCGCGTTGCGCCCCACCTTGTCGCTCTTGGCCTGTGGCGCCGCGCCCGTGTTCGCCTCTTCATCGCCGTGACTCGTGACCACGCGCTGCGGGCGGGGGCGGGAGGGCTCGTCCTGGCGGACGAGCTCCACGCGGAAGACGTACTTCACGAACTCGTCGCGGATGCCGCCCTTCAGCTCCTCGAACATCTGGTACGCCTCGCGCTGATACTCCGTGAGGGGATCCCGCTGGCCGTACGCCCGCAGGTGGATGCCCTCCTGGAGGTAGTCCATCTCGAAGAGGTGCTCGCGCCACATGTTGTCGGTGATGTTGAGCAGGACCATGCGCTCCAGGTCGCGC
>JBGPKY010000337.1:0-2552 GCA_041486205.1 Actinomycetota bacterium | reverse complement strand
CTGTGGTCGGTCCGGCCGAGCCGATCACGTGGCCCGGCCATGCCGGCGTCGGGCCGACGTAGTAGACGATCTGCCCGGCCGGATCGAACGGCAACTGCTCGCCGCGATCCAGCATCTCGATCAGCGCCTTGTGCGCGGCGTCGCGGGCGCCGTAGATGGTTCCGCTGACCAGCACCACGTCGCCGGCCGAAAGCGCACAGACGTCGTCGGCCGTCAGCGGCGCGCGGATGCGCTTGCGGCCGTCCCCCAACACCTCGACCGGCATCCTCAGATCACCCTCGTTCCAGTTCGATGGGCGTGACATTCGATGTTCACGGCGACCGGCAGCGAGACGATATGCGTGGCCATCGTCTCGACGTGCACCGCCAAGACCGTCTGCGTTCCGCCGAGCGACTGCGGCCCGATGCCGAGCGCGTTGCACTGCTCGTAGAGCTCGGCCTCGAACTCCGCGACCCGGGGATCCGGGCTCGGCTGACCCACCTTGCGCATCAGCGCCCTCTTGGCCAGGATCGCCGACCACTCGAAGTTCCCGCCGACCCCGACCCCGATGATCCCGGGCGGGCAGGAGTCGGGTCCGGCGATCGCGACGGTCTCCAGAACGAATCTCTTCACGCCTTCGAGACCGTCGGAGGGCTTCAACATCGTGTGCCGGCCCTTGTTCTCCGACCCGCCGCCCTTCGCGTCGACCTGCACGCGGATCTGGTCGCCGGGGACGATCCTCGTGTGGATGAATGCCGGCGTGTTGTCGCCGGTGTTCTTCCGCTCGAACAAAGGCTCCGCGACGATCGAGTAGCGGAGGTAGCCGTCCTTGTACCCCTGACGGACGCCGTCGTTGACGGCGTCCTCGAGGTCGCCGCCGGTCACGTGTACATCTTGACCGACGTCGATGAACACGACCGTGTAGCCGGTGTCCTGGCAGTAGGGATACTCGCCTTCAGCGGCGAGTTCCTGGTTCTTGATGAGGAGGTCGTAGACCTGACGCGCGAGAGGAGACTCCTCCTTCTCGCGGGCTCGCTTGACGAGCTCGACCATCTCCTCTGGGACCTTGTAGCCGATCTCCATGCAGAGTTCCCGGACGGCCCGGGTGATCTCCGCGGCGTCGACTTCTCGAGGAGCGCTCATGCCATGAGCCATCCTATCGCCGGTGCTTCCAAGCGTCCGGTACGGATGAGAGACTCGGCGCGCGATGGGCCGCGAGATCCTCTCCACCGCACGTCCCACCCGGCTTCGGCTTGCGGGCTTCCTCTGCCTCGCGCTCGGCGGTCTCCTGCTCGGCTTCGGCGCCACGCGGAACTGGGCCGTCGTTGGGTTCCCCGGAGACACCAAGGGAACCCTCGACCTCCCTTGGAAGGGCACGGACGTCTGGGAGGGAACGCTGGTGCTGGCCGCCGGCGTTGCCGTGCTGATCCTGATGGTCGCGATGCGGCTGTTGAGCGGCTCACGTGGGCGCATGGCCGTTGCGGGCGTGATCACGATCCTCGGCGCCTGGGGTACCGCCGTCGCGGAGTTCGACACGATCCGGGCGAACGAGCGGTTCGCAGGTCAAGCAGGCTTGAACGCCATCGCCCGCAGGATAGCCACGGTGACCCCCGTGCCCTTCGACACGGTACTCGCCGACATGGAACGACGATACGGTCTCGCGCTGCGCGTGCATCTCGGCTCCGGGATCTTCCTGACGCTGGCAGGCGGCCTCTTGACCGTCGCCGGAGGGATCCTCAGCCTCCTGTGGGCCAAGCGGCAGAAGGGTCGCGCTTCTGAGCGGCGGCTCGCCGAAGGTGACGCCGGGGTTTAGAGCCTCGAGAGGTCCGCGCACTTAGCGCGGATACCCTCGGCGGCGGAGCGAAGCGCCTCCAGCTCGTCGCCGTTTAGGTCCAGTTCCACGATCTCCTCTACCCCGCTTCGCGAAAGCCGTACCGGCACTCCGACGTAGACGTCGTTGATGCCGTACTGACCGGTGCACCAAGCGCAGACGGGCAGCAGCTCCTCGGTGTTGTGCCCGATCGCCTGGACCATCTTCGTGATCGCGGCAGATGGGGCGTAGTAGGCGCTCCCCTTCTTCAACAGCGCGACGATCTCGGCGCCGGCGTCGCGCGTTCGCGCATACAGACGCTCGAGCGCAGCGTCGTCGACCAGCTCGGCGAGAGGCTTGCCGTCGACCGTCGCGTGGCGCGGGAGGGGCACCATCGACTCGCCGTGCGAGCCCAGCGTCATAGCCTCTACGACGAGCGGCGACACGCCCAACTCCTCGGCGATGAAGTACCGCAACCGGCTCGAGTCCAGCACACCGGCCATCCCGATGACGCGCTCCTTCGGGAACCCGGAGACCTCGGCGGCCAGCGCCGTCATCTCGTCTAACGGGTTAGTGACCACGATGATGATGGCGTTCGGCGAACCGGGAGCATGCTGCTCAACGACGGCCCGGACGATCCCCGCGTTCTTGCCCAGCAGGTCCATGCGGCTCATGCCCGGCTGGCGAGGGAAACCCGCGGTGATGACGACGACATCCGAGCCTGTGGTATCGGCGTAGTCGTTCGTCCCGGTGACCAGAGGTT
>JBGPKY010000336.1:0-2573 GCA_041486205.1 Actinomycetota bacterium | reverse complement strand
GGTTCGTGGATCCGAGCGTTAGCCGGCCCTTGCGTTCGCTGCGTCCTCCAAGGCTTGGACGTCGATCTTGCGCATCTGCAGCATCGCTTGCATGGCCCGCTGGGAGCGCTCCGGGTCGGGGTCGCTCAGCAGCTCACCCATCCGCTCGGGGATGATCTGCCAGCTCAGGCCGAACCGATCCTTGAGCCAGCCACACTGCCCTTCCTCGCCACCACCCTCCGTCAACTGCGACCAGAACCGGTCGACCTCGTCCTGGTCCTTGCAGCTCACGTGGAACGAGACGGCTTCGGTGAACGGGAACTGCGGTCCGCCGTTGATGGCCATGAACTCCTGACCTGCGAGCCGGAAGAACACCAGCGCCACGTTGTCGCCGCTGGGTGTGCCGTCGAGGCGTTGGACGTTCGTCACCTCCGAGTCCTCGAACAGGGAGACGTAGAAGTTCGCGGCCTCTTCGGCCTGGGTGTCGAACCAGAGGCACGGACTGATCTTCTGCATGGCGATGCTCCTTCTTTCTCGCGGGGGGTCAGCTGTTGGCAGCCATCTTGGCCAGCAGTTCGTCGAGGCGCTCGTAGCCTTCGCTCATGCCGCCGGCCATGCCGGCATCGACCATCGCGTCCCGGGCCTCGACCGACTGGAACACGGAGTTGGTGCGGACCGTGGTCTTGCCGTCCCGTTCCTCGAACGTGACCGTGTCCATCGAGACATGGCCGGGCGCGCCCTCGAACTCGAAGGTCTGCACGATGCCATCGGGCGAGGGCGTGCCGTGGAAGACGCCGTGGAAGCCGAACGCGTTGCCGGCGTCGTCCGCGTGGACGTAGCGCCACGTGCCGCCGTCGCGGAGGTCGAACCGCTCGACCGTCATCTTGTACTTCCTCGGCCCCAGCCACTGCACCAGCAGGTCCGGCTCGGTGAAAGCGCGATAGACGAGCTCGCGCGGCGCGTCGAGCTCTCGGGTGGTCAGGACCTGCGGCACCCCGGGCGCCGCGGTGATCTGCATCTCGGTCATGACGTGCTCCTTCCTGTCGGATCCTCGGGCTGCGATCGGTCGGGCTCGTGCTCCTGAAGTGCCGCGAGCAGCTCGTCGAGCCGCTCGTAGCTCTCCTGCCAGAACTCCCGATATCCGGCGAGCCACACCGTCGCTTCGCGGAGCGGTTCCGCCCGCAGGTGGCTGAGGCGAGCGGTGGCCCGTCGGGTGCGGGAGATGAGCCCTGCGTGCTCGAGCACTCTGAGGTGCCGCGAGATCGCGGGCTGCGACACGCTGAACGGTGCCGCGAGCTCGAGCACGGAGGCCTCTCCTTGGGTGAGGCGCGACAAGATCGCTCGCCGCGTGGGATCCGCGAGCGCCCCGAACACCGCATCGAGCTGGTCTACCGGCATCTATAACTACTTCCTTTCAGAATGGGAAGGTTATAGATGATGTGGGCGCTTGGTGTCAAGCGTTCACCGACGATGGCAGCCCGGACGGGTTCGACCGAGGGCGCGACCGCCCCTAGACTGCCCCGAACGAGGGAGAGGAGGCGCGTGTGGGCGAGGTGAAGGGCAGCGGCACGAAGCAGGATCCTTGGGTGTTGAAGACGCCGCCGGAAACCTCGGAGTACCAGATGTGGCGCGACGAGGCGGCCGATCCACCCGCACTCGTGTGTCAGGTCGGCAAGACCCAACTCAGCTACCAGCTGCGGTGCATCGAAGATCTGCACGCGATGCTGAAGGCCAACGGCGACTGGGTGCCGCTCGGAAGCGCCGACGAGCAGAAGCCCGCGGCCGAGGGAACCGTGGAGGCCTGGGGCCGCTCGCCCGACAACCCGGTCGGCGGCTGGTACGGCCTGAAGAAGGGACTACGCGGACGGTTCGGGATGTACGTTCCTCCTCTGCTCGAGGCGCTCGGCCTCGCCGAGCTGGAACACAACCCTCGCAACAACCGCATGCGGGCGGTGTAGCACCGAAGGTGGTCGACCGTGAGACGTGGCTCGTCGAGCTCCGGCGGCTGAACGAGCGGCAAGAGTCCGCCCTGGATCTCGAGGCGGATCCCTATTGGGGCGAGATCGAGGACACGCACCGGGCGTTCGTGGAGCGCTTCCTTTCGATGCTGCCTCCCGCCGGCAGGGTGCTCGACGCGGCGTGCGGTCCCGGCAGGTACTTCTCGATGGTGCTCGAGAGCGGTCGCTCGCTCCTCGGCGTGGACCACACCGACACCTACCTGTCTAACGCCGCAGCGAAGTTCCCCAGCGCTCCCAGAGAGAAGCACGACTTGCAGGACCTTCCCTATCGAGACGAGTTCGACGGCGTGATGTGCGTGGACGCCATGGAGTTCGTGCCGCCCGAAGACTGGCCCGTCGTCTTGGGGCGGTTCCGCGATGCGCTCCGATCCGGCGGCGCGCTATACGTGACGGTCGAACTCCACTCGGAGGATGAGGTGCGTTCCGCGAACGAGCGGGCTAGGAAGTCGGGCCTCCCCGTCGTGGACGGCGAGGTCATCTGGGACGAACCCGACGGTTACTACCACTTCTACCCGGCGATGGATCGGGTCCGAGCATGGATCGCGGAGGCCAGCTTCGCGGTCGTCGAAGAGATGG
>JBGPKY010000335.1:0-2575 GCA_041486205.1 Actinomycetota bacterium | reverse complement strand
GTTGGTTGCCTTCACTTCGAAAACGCCGTCGCCAACATCGAGGATGCTGATGTCGAATGTGCCGCCACCCAGGTCATACACGGCAATCGTCTCATCCTTCTTCTTATCCAGTCCGTAGGCGAGAGATGACGCGGTTGGTTCGTTGATGATGCGCAGCACCTGGAGCCCGGCGATCTCGCCCGCGGTCTTGGTGGCGGTGCGCTGGGCGTCGTTGAAGTAGGCGGGGACGGTGATCACCGCCTTGTCCACCTTGTCGCCCAGATACGCCTCGGCATCGGTCTTCAGCTTCTGGAGGATCATCGCCGAGATCTCCGGCGGGGCGTACTCCGTGCCCTCGGCCTTGACGCGAACGTCACCGTTCGCCCCGTGGACGACCTCGTAGGGGACGATCTTCATCTCCTCGGAGACTTCGTCGAACTTGCGGCCCATGAACCGCTTGATCGAGAAGATCGTGTTCTGCGGGTTCGTCACCTGCTGGCGCTTCGCCGGTGGGCCGACGAGACGGTGGCCGTCCTTCGTGAACGCGACGACGGACGGCGTCGTGCGGCCGCCTTCGGCGTTCGGGATGACGGTAGGCTCTCCGCCCTCGAGCACGGCCATGCAAGAGTTGGTCGTGCCGAGGTCGATTCCAATGGTCTTTGCCATGCGAGTTGCTCCTTGAGTCTGTGTTTGCAAGAAATCTAAGTCTGAGTATAGCAAGGGAGATGAAACGTGGCCGATACACGCGTTGAGCAGTACGCCGAGCTGCTCGTCAACCGCTGTGTGGACGTGCAGCCCGGCTGGGAGGTCGTCGTGACGGCGGGCGCGCTCGCACGGCCGCTTCTCGAGGAGGTCGTTCGGGCGATTGGTCGGCGAGGCGCGATCCCGGTTGTCCAATTGACCTTCTCCGGGATGGATTACTGGCCGTTCGAGACCGTGTGGGCGGAGACCGCGCCGCCCGATCTCGTGGGAGAGCGCACTCCGATCCGGCTCAAGATCGAGGA
Source organism: Actinomycetota bacterium (assembly GCA_041486205.1). Taxonomy (GTDB): domain Bacteria; phylum Actinomycetota; class UBA4738; order UBA4738; family HRBIN12; genus JBGPKY01. Next base: position 1,592 of record JBGPKY010000335.1, on the reverse strand, counting down.
TGAGTGCGACGCGTGGATCCGCATCGGCGCCCCCGAGAACACGAGAGAAGGAGCCGATCTCAGCCACGAGCACCAAAACGCGATCGCGAGCGCAGCTCAGCCGCTGGTCACGCGCCGGCTCTCCCTCGAGATTCCCTGGGTGACGTGCCGCTATCCGACCCCGGCCTTGGCCCAGGAAGCGGGCATGAGCCTCCACGCCTTCGAGGAGTTCCTCTACGGCGCCGTGCTACTGGACTGGGACGCCGAAGGCCGGAAGATGGAGCGGATCAAGGAACGCTTCGACCCTGCCGCGGAGGTGCGGATCGTCGGGGACGAGACCGACCTGCGGTTCAGCATCGCGGGCCGCGAGGGCGTCGTCGACGACGGCCATCTGAACATGCCGGGCGGCGAGGTCTTCTACTGCCCCGTCGAGGACTCGACCGAGGGCGTCGTCACCTTCTCCGAATTCCCGGCCGTGCAGGAGCCGGAGGTCGTCGGCGGCGTGCGCATGCGGTACGAGAACGGCCGCGTCGTCGATGCTTCGGCGGCGACGAACGAGGAGGCGCTCTTCAGGGCGCTCGACCGTGACGAGGGGGCACGGGTCCTCGGCGAGTTCGGGATCGGCTGCAACCCGGGCATCCAGCGGCACATGAAGAACACGCTCTTCGACGAGAAGATGTACGGGACGATCCACCTTGCTGTCGGCGCGGGGATCGGAGTCGCCGGCGGAAAGAACCAGAGCGCAACGCACTGGGACATGGTCAAGGACCTGCGAACCGGCGGCCGCATCGAGCTCGACGGCGAGCCCGTCCAGGAGAACGGGGAGTGGACGTTCTAGCTGAGCCCAGCGGCTGGCCTCAGTGCGGGTTCGACGCAGATTGAGACGGGCGTACGAGACGCCGGCGGTTCGGTCGCTTGGCGCCCTCCAGGACAACCTGACTGCCTCGCTGGGGCGTGGCTCGCCCACGAACGTCGCTTGCTTGGGCTCAGCTGACGCCGAACCGCTAGGACGCCAATGCCGATGCGAGCGTCGGCGCGGGCCCCGCGTCCAGCAGACCGTGGACCTGTGCCCAGCGGCTTGCCTCGGTGCGATTGGCGACGTCGAGCTTGCGGTAGATGTTCGACAGGTGGAACTTCACTGTCTGCTCCGTCACCCAGAGCATACGCGCGAGCTCCGCGTTGGAGTCCCCCTCCGCGACGAGCCGCAGGATCTCGAGCTCGCGCCTCGTCAAGTCAGGACCCTCGTCGCTCGATACGGCGTTCGGCGCCGGCACGGGGGCCACCGCACGGCGTCCCGCGAGGTAGACGGAGTGCGAGAATGCCTGACGGACCGCCGAGGCGAGATCCTCAGGATGCGCTGTCTTGACGACGTAGGCGACCGCGCCCGCCGCAAGCGCTGCGTCGATGGCCTGCGCATCAGCGTGCACCGAGAGAACTATCGGTCGCAGGGCCGGCGCTACCTCGCGAGCACGTTCGATCAGTACGAGCCCGCTGAGATCGCCAGCTGCAGTGTCGACCTCCGTGATCAGCAGGTCAGGGTTGTGCTCCTCGACCAGTGAGATCGCCTCGGAGCTCGAGGTGGTCTTGCCGACGACATTGACCCCGATTCGCCG
>JBGPKY010000334.1:0-2587 GCA_041486205.1 Actinomycetota bacterium | reverse complement strand
GGCGGCGAACGCAACCGCGTTCACCTCGCGAAGCTGCTCACGCGAGGAAGCAACCTGCTCCTCCTCGACGAGCCCACGAACGACCTGGACGTCGATACGTTGCGCGCCTTGGAAGAGGCGCTCCTCGATTTCGCGGGCTGCGCCGTCGTGATCAGCCACGACCGCTGGTTCCTCGACCGGATCGCGACGCACATGCTGGCGTTCGAGAGCGATTCTCGGGTCCGTTGGTTCGACGGCAACTACGCCGAGTACGAGGAGTTCCGCCACCGCGAGCTTGGGGCCGAGGCCGACCGCCCCCACCGGATCCGCTATCGGCCGCTGACCCGAGCCTGAGCCGGTACCGAACGGCGCGCGAGCCGACGGGATCCTACGAGAACACGAAGTACCGCAGCCAGATGTCGATGGTCGCCACGAGCATGGTCGCGAGTGTCGCCGGTACGCCGTAGCGGAGGTAGGCCACGAACGAGATGGGGTAGCCGCGCCCCTCACTCATGCTCGCCACGACGACGTTCGCTGACGCGCCGATGATCGTCGCGTTCCCGCCGAAGTTCGCGCCGAGCGAGAGCGCCCAGACGAGCGGCTCGATATTCATGACCCGGCCGAGGTCCTGCACGAGCGGCACCATCGTCACCGTGTACGGGATGTTGTCGACGATCGCGGAGATGATCCCGCTCATCCAGAGGACCGCGAACGCCGCGACATCCGTGCGACCTCCGCTGAACGCGAGGACCGTCCGCGCGAGCTCCCCGATGATCCCGGTCTTCACGACGCCACCCACGACGATGAAGAGACCGATGAAGAAGAAGAGCGTCGGCCACTCCACCGTCCGCAGGATCTCGTGAACGTCCTCGCGCGTCACGATCATCAGCACGACCGCGGCCGTCATGGCGATCGTCGCTCCTTGCAGCCCGAGCGGGCGGCTGAGCAGGAACCCGAGGATCGTGAAGCCCATCACGATCGCGGCGGTCCGCATGAGGCGCGGGTCTGCGATCCGCCGCTCGTCGTCCACGAGTCGCTGGATGTCCTCTGGTTCGAGCGCACCGGCGGCCGACCGGAGCTCCGCGCGGAAGATCCAGCGAGCGAGAAGCAGGTAAACGACGAGCGCCGCCGCCGCGGCGGGCCCGACGTTCACGATGAAGTCGTTGAAATCCTTCCCCATCTGGCTGCCGATGATGATGTTCGGCGGGTCACCGATGAGGGTCGCCGTTCCGCCGATGTTCGAGGCGATGATCTGAGACACGAGGAACGGCACCGGCGAGGTTCCGAGCCGCTTCGCGATGAAGAACGTGACCGGAGCGAGCAGCACCACGGTCGTCACGTTGTCGAGGAGGGCGCTCACGACCGCGGTGACCACGGACGTGAGGACGAGCAGCGCGTACGGCCTGCCCTTGGCGCGCCTGACGGCCTCGACCGCGATCCACTGAAAGACCCCGGTCTTCGCGGTGATGTTCGCGATGATCATCATGCCGGCCAGGAGGAAGATGACGTTGAGGTCCACGAATGCGAACGCCTCGCTCTGGTCGACGATCCGTAGGAGGATCATGAGCGATGCGCCAAGGAGCGCCGCCAGCGTTCGATGGATCTTGTCGGTCACGATGAGCGCATACACCGCGAGGAAGATCGCGCCGGCGAGGATCTGGGCGTTCACCGGTCAGAGACTACGCAACGCCGGCCGGGGGCGGGTAGGAGCCCTATCGTTCGCGGGATCGAGGCCCTGGTCATGACCGTCGCGATGGCACCCGACGCCGCGGTCGCCCGCGTCCGCGACGCGATTAACCGGCGGCCGAAACGGGTCCTCGGCGTGCTGAAGGTCGAGCGCGAATACGTGGGTGTCGTCGGGGGCAAGGAATTCGAGATCTGGGACCGGCGCGACCACGCGATCCACGCGGTCGGACGGGTGCGCGGCCAGCGAGGCGGCACCCGCATCGAGACCGCGTTCACGCTGGGTCGCCGTACGCAGGCGCTCCTGGTGCTGCTGTTCGTCGCCTACGCGATCGCGGTGGTGGGCATCCTCCAGCTTCCCGCAGAGCGGCCGGCGCCCGTGCCGCCCGTGGTGATCGCCGTTGCGGGCGCCCTCGTTCTCGCTGGCGGCTTCCTGATCAACGCGCGCCGACAGCGCTCCTCTCTGCGGCACTTCATCTCAGAGCTCTTCGCGGACGTTCTGGCCGACGCCCCGCCCGCGTGATCCGTTCCGGGATCTCCGGCCCACGCTGACCGTTATTTGCCGTAGACGAGCTGCACCGGGAAGTAGGCGAGGGCCGGCAGGAGCCAGAGCACACCCATCGCCACCACCTGGATGGCCAGGAACGGATACATCCCGTTGTAGATCTGGTTCAGCGTGATGGCCTTCCCGACGACACCCTTCAGGTAAAAGGCCGACATCGCGACCGGCGGCGAGAGGAAGGAGGTCTGCTGGTTCAGCGCGGCCATGATCCCGAAGAAGAACGGGTCGGTCGCGATGCTGTTCGGGTACTGCTCGTGGAACGTGAACAGGAGGGGCAGGAAGAGCGGCATGAAGATGATCGTGATCTCCGTCCACTCGAGCGGCCAGCCCAGGACGAAGATCAGGAGCTGCGCGACCCAGAAG
>JBGPKY010000333.1:0-2591 GCA_041486205.1 Actinomycetota bacterium | reverse complement strand
TACCACGTGATGCACACGGGCGCCGGAGCGAACGTCTTGGTCGGCCTCGTCGTCGACGGCGAGGAGCACCTCGCTCTTGCTCGGGAGGTCCAGCGCAACTACGTGCGGGGTGAGGTCGTGCATGTGGACTTCCTCGCCATCCGTCGCGACGAGAAGGTGGCGATCGACGTCCCCGTCCGCGTTGTAGGCGAGTCGCCGGGCGTCAAACAGGGCGGCGTCGTCGAGCATCACCTCTGGGACCTCCACGTCGAGTGTCTCCCAGGGGACGTGCCGGAGGCGATAGAAGCCGACATCTCTTCGATCGAGCTCGGGTCCAGCCTCCACGTGTCCGACCTCGTCGTGCCGTCGGGGGTTGCGATGCTGACCGCGCTCGAGGAGGTCGTGCTGTCGGTCGTGACGCCGCAGATCATGAAGCTCGAGGAGGCCGAGCCTGCGGAGGGTGAGGCTGCGGTGGAAGCCGCCGAGGGCGAGGAAGGTGCGCCGGCCGCTGCTGCGGAGGGTGGCCCACCCGCCGAGGAGGGCGGCGAGAGCTAACCGGCTCTCGCAGGTCGCGGCGTCGAATAGGCTTCGGCAATGACCTGGCTCGTGGCTGGCCTCGGGAATCCCGGCGACCGCTACGCGAAGACGCGCCACAACCTCGGCTACATGGTCGCCGAAGAGCTTGCCCGCCGCGCCGATTCGCGCTTCCGCAAGGTTCGATTCGTCCCCATCGACGTCTGCGAGATCACCGAAGCGGGCATGCGTCTGCTGGTCGCGAAGTCCCACGCCTTCATGAACGAGACCGGGCCGTCTTTCGCGTCCCTAGCGAAGAAGAACGGCGTCGGGCCCGACCACGTCGTCGCCGTGCACGACGACATCGACCTCGCGTTCGCCGCGCTCCGGATCAAGCTGGGCGGCTCGACGGCGGGACACAACGGCCTCAATTCCCTCGTATCGGCGTTCCGAACACCGGACTTCTACCGATTGCGGCTCGGTGTCGGGCGGCCGCCCGGGCGGCAGGACCCGGTGGACTTCGTGCTCGAGAGATTCGCCAAACGCGAGGAGGCCGACGTCGCGGTGCTGGTCGATGACGCAGCCGACGCCGTGCTCTCGCTCGCCCACGAAGGGCTGGCGAGGACCCAAGACCGCTTCAACCGCCCCGGCCCGCGCGCCTGATCCTTTCGTGCCTGCCTGGTGGACGGGCAGACTTTCGACCTACCCGATCCCGGGGACAGGGGGAGGACATGCTGTCGGGCTGACTACCTATGGGGGTGACTCACCTTCGCGACCTACGCCGGATGTAGTCCGAACGCGGGATACCGATGATTGCACGTAACGAGGAAGAGGAGGTGGTTGCATGCGAGCGAAGCTGGCAAGGGTTCCCTGGAGCCGGTTGCTGCTCTCCGGTGCAGCCCTGGCGACCATGCTGCTCGCAGCTGGCGCGAAGTGGCGACCGGGCTAGACCACGTCTCCAGAAAGGAGCGTTCTGTGAAGACTCGGATCATGTATGCGCTGGTCTGGATCGCAGCGCTCGCCATCGCGATCGGGGCGAGCTGGAGGCCGGACTAGGTTTCAGATGCATCGTGGCGGCGCCGTCCCCGACGGGCATGCGGAAGGCTCGTCAGGGACGGCGCCCAGCCATGTACGGGGCCGTCTCCGCCGCCAGCCTCGCCGCCGCGGCCGCCGACCTGTTTTCCAGGGTCCCTTCGTCTTCAGCAAGGAGGCCGACCGACCGATGGCTCATCCATGAGGTTGGTACTCGTGACCTTCTCGTTCGCGGTGCTCATCGGCTACCTGACGGGTGGCAGGTTGTCAAAGCTTGCCGAGTTGAAGGTGCGGTGGCCGGCGACGGCGATGATCGGGCTTGCTCTTCAGTTCGCTCCGGTGCCTGGGAAGACCTTACCGCTCGTGATGTTGTGGGTCTCGTTCGGGTCACTGTTCGTCTTCGCGGTCGCGAACATCCGCGTCGTCGGTTTCCCCTTGATCGCGATCGGCATCGTCTTGAACTTCACGGTGATCGCCGTGAATCACGGGATGCCGGTAACTCGCGAAGCGCTCGTCGCCTCGCACCAGCAAGACACGCTCCAGATGCTCCTGAACGACGGAGGGGCCAAGCATCATCTCTCCGGCTCCAGCGACCATCTGCTCTTCCTGGGTGACGTGACCGCCGTGCCTCCGATCCGTCAGATCGTAAGCATCGGAGACGTGTTCACGTATCTCGGCGTGATGCTGCTGATAGTCGGCGGGATGCGCGGGCGCGCCCGGCAGGTCGTCGAGATGCCAGAGGTGCAACGTGTCGGCGACTGAACTGCCTGTGCCTCGAACGCGCGGCAGGTCGACGCGCGTGTATGAACTGGTCGTCGCGGTGCCGCTGCTGGCGTGGTTGGGTTTCCACATCTATCGAACGCCGGCGCAGTTCGCACGACCCATGCTGCTTACGTGGGTCATCGCCATCATGATCGTCGACCTGTTGCCCGTTCCCACCAACGTGTCGATGCGTTTCAGCCTGAGCTTCCCGCTGCAGCTCGCCGTCGCGTTGATCTACGCGAACCCGGCCGTCGCCGGGGCGATCGCCTTCCTCGGGACGAGCGACCTCCGAGAGCTACGGCGAG
>JBGPKY010000332.1:0-2599 GCA_041486205.1 Actinomycetota bacterium | reverse complement strand
CGTCGCGCAGCTTCGCGCCGACGTAGATGAGGACCAGTCTGAGCGTCGCGGCGAAGGGCACCGCGAGCACGATCCCGATGAGGCCGAACACAGTGCCACCGGTTAGGAGCGAGAAGATCACGATCGCGGGATGCAGCCGCACGGCGCGTCCGATCACCGTTGGGATGACCAGGTAGTCCTCGGCGTGGCGCAGGATCGTGTACATGATCGCGACGACGCCGACGTACACGAATTGTGACCAGCCGAACGGGTTCGGATTCCCGAGCGCAACGAGGCATGCGATCGCGCCGGCGGTGATCGGCCCCACGAAGGGGATCGTCTCGAGGAGCCCCGTCATGACGCCCAGCAGCACGCTGTATGGGACACCGAGCAGCGTCAGCGCGATCGTCGTTACCGTCGACATCAGCAGCACGAGGAAGAGCTGCCCGCGGATATAGCGGCCGAGCATCACGTTCGTCTCACCCAGGACTTGCACGATCTCCCGCCGCTGACGACCCGGGAGATTCCGCCGCACGAACTCGTAAAGGCGCGGCGCGTCCCGAAGCAGGAGGAACGTGCCAATGAGGAACACCAGGAACTCGAGGAGGAAGTGACCGAAGGCCACAGCGAACGGGAGCGCCGTGCGCTGGGCCATCGCCGCGATCTGCCGCTCGATGTCGTCGACGTTGAGGCCGATGACGTTCACCAGATCACCGAGTCCGACCTGGTTGAACGTGTTGGTGATCGTCAGCTGGACGTTGGCGAGCAGCACCGGCCAGTTCTTTTCCAGATCGCCCGCGTTCTCAGCGATCCGTGGAATGACGACACGACCGCCTCCAAAAATGATAGCGAGCAGAGCGACGAAGACGGCGAGCGCCGCCAGGGTCCGCGGAAGGGCGAACCGCCGCTGCACCGCGCCCACAACCGGTAGCAGGACGTAGGCGACGATCAGCGCCCAGATGAAGGGCTGGACGACGTCCCCGGCGCGCCACAGGAGGAGGATCGCGAGCACGGCGAAGGCCGCGACCACACCGCGCTTTGTCGTGATGCTCCAACGAGCTCCCATCCCGTCCGCGATTATCGTGTAGGCGCTAGGTCTGCCGCGAACCGCCGACCAGGTGCGACGGCTGCATCGGCGGCGCTGCGCTCGTAGAACACGGAGAGTACGCTATCGCAGGCATCGCAGGAACGGAGGCAAGACGCAGTCTGGCGCTTTCGGCTACAATAACGTGCACGAACGGCTCGCTTTCGTTCCCAGGTTTCCCTAGTTTCTGAACCCATGTTTCACGTGTGACAGGGGGCGAAATGACGGTCCTCGTGGTGAGCAATCAGAAGGGCGGGGTGGGGAAGACAACCACCGCGATCAGCCTCGGCGCGGCAATGGTGGAGCGCGGACAACGGGTGCTAATCGTCGACCTAGACCCACAGGCCAACGCCACGAGCGGCCTAGGAATCAGCAAGGAGCGGGCGAATGGAATCTATGGCGTGCTACTGAGAGAGCGCCCCCTTGCCGAAGCCGTCGTACCCACGGCCCTGGCAGGGCTTGATCTCATCCCGTCCGGTCCCGAGATGGCGGGCGCCGAGGTCGAGCTCGTACCCGTGATGGCCCGCGAGTATCGCCTGCGTCAGGCGCTCCGCGGCGCGGCGAACTACGACACGGTGATCGTCGACTGTCCACCTTCACTGGGCCTGCTCACCGTCAACGCCTTGGCCGCCGGTGACGGGGTCGTCGTGCCGGTCCAATGCGAGTACTACGCGCTGGAGGGACTGGCTCAGCTCCTGGACACGATCGAGGCGGTCCGCGAGCGCCTCAACGCCAAGCTCGAGGTCCTGGCGATCGTGCTTACGATGGAGGATCGGCGAAACCGCCTCTCGATGCAGGTCATCGAGGAGGTCCGCAAGCACTTCCCGAAGCTCGTGGCTCGCGCGCGGATCCCACGGACGGTGCGCCTCGCAGAGGCGCCCAGCCACGGCAAGCCCATCAGCGTCTACGACCCGCACTCGCGCGCCGCCAAGGCTTACGCGGAGCTGGCGCGCGAGCTCATGGCGCGGATCAAGGCTCGCGAGCCGATCGCGCTGTCAGGGGCCATCGCCTGATGGCACGGACCGGTCTCGGACGCGGACTCGACGTCCTGCTCGGCCAGGCACCTGCGACAACGCCGGCCAGACTCCCGCCGGTCGGCACAACCGAGATCCCCCTCGAGCGCATCCGTCCCAACGCTCAGCAGCCACGGATGAACTTTGACGCCGACGGCATCGCGGAGCTCGCTGCTTCGATCAAACGCCACGGCCTTCTGCAACCAATAGTGGTATCGCGCGACGGGGACGGCTACGAGCTCGTCGCCGGACACCGTCGGGTGCTCGCCGCGCGCGTCGCCGGCAAGACGACCATCCCCGCGGTGATCCGCGACGATGTGCGCGACCGTCTCGAGCTTGCCCTCGTGGAGAACCTGCAACGCGCGGATCTCAATGCGATCGAAACGGCGCGCGCCTACCGGCTCCTGATGGAGACCTACGACCTCACACAGGAACAGGTCGCCGAGCGGGTGGGGAAGTCACGCTCGCAGGTCGCGAACATGCTCCGCACGCTGACCGCGCCGCAGCCGCTCCAGGACGCGGT
>JBGPKY010000331.1:0-2600 GCA_041486205.1 Actinomycetota bacterium | reverse complement strand
GGCCGAGCTTCGCGGCGACCGGACTGAAGCCAAGGAGCGCTGGCGTAGATCGCGAGAAGCGGAGTCTCGGGGCCCGCACTAATTGCCAGAGGGGTCGTCCCCACCCCGGCTTCGCCCGACCTCCCCGGCAAGCGGGGAGGAAGCGCGGAGCAGGTCTCGCAACGATTCCTCCGGCCCGCGCCTCAGCTCACGCCCCAGCAATAGGGCGACGAGCCGGCCCCGCCACCCGGGCGGGAGAGTGAAGTCTCAATTGAACCGGACGAGCGTGCCGCCGTCCTTAGTCTCGGTGAGCGTCACGTGCTCGTGGTTGTCGATGCCGAAAGGCAGGCGAACGAGCAGGTCGATCCACCGTCGCTGCGGGTCCGTGTCGCGCACCTCGATCGTCACCGGCCAGTGACGGCCGAGCGAAGGAGCGGAGAGATGAATCGTCTGGCCCGGCTTCGCCGGCCCCGGCGGGTCGGCCGAGACGAACCTCGCGTCCAGCCATTCACCGAAGCGCTCCGGGGTCGTGAGGACTTTCCAGATTCGGTCGGGCGAAGTGGGCGTGACCGCCGCCGGACACACGTTGACGACCATGTCTCGAAGTATCCCCCACCCCGACCCTCCCCCTTGCGGGGGAGGGATTGGGGTTGGTTGGTTAGACCGCGACGGTGGCCGGCGCGGTGGTCTCGTCGGAGACGACCTTGCCGTCCTTGAGCTTGATCACACGGTCGGTCTCGGCTGCGAGGTCGAGGTCGTGGGTGACGATGACGAAGGTGACCTGGTGCTGCCGGTTCATGCGCCGCATGATCGCCGCCAGCTGCTGGCTCGTCTCGGTGTCGACGGCGCCCGTCGGCTCGTCGCCGAGCACAAGGGACGGCCGGTTGACGAGGGACCGAGCGATCGCCACACGCTGCTGCTGGCCACCAGACATCTGGTCGGGCCGGCTGTGGATGCGGTCCTCGAGGCCGACCTCCCGCATCAGTGACAAAGCCCACTCGCGATCGCCCTTCGGCTTCGACGCGTAGCGCAGTGGAAGCATGACGTTCTCGAGCGCGGTGAGCGTGGGCAGGAGGTTGTACTCCTGGAAGATGAAACCGATCTTCGAGCCGCGCAGGTGCGCCTTCTGATCGTCCTTCAACGCCGTCGTGTCCGCGCCGTCGATCACGATCCGCCCGCCGGTCGGGCGGAGCAGCAGGCCGAGGCTGTCCAAAAGGGTGGTCTTGCCCGAGCCGGAGCGGCCGACGATGGCCATGAACTCGCCCGCTTCGATGTTCAGCGTCAGTTCGTCCAGCGCCCGGACGACGGTCTTGCCCTGCTTGTAGTGCTTGCTGAGCTGGTCGATCTCGATCACGTGAATCTCTCCTGTCCTTTGAATCTTTAGTTGGACCGCAGTGCCGCGACCGGGTCCATCCGGGAGGCGCGGAATGCGGGGATGATGCCGGCCACTGTGCCCAGGCCGAGCGCGAAGCCGATGCACAGCACGGCCAGGCCGGGGGTGACCAGGAAGATGGCGCCCTGCGAGGCGGGCAGGGTCGCATTGATGAGCGTCGTGACGGCGAACCCGAGGCCGAAGCCGACCAGGCCGCCGATCAGGCCGATGAAGCTCGACTCGAGCAGGAACTCGCGCATGACGGCTCCGGTGGTGGCTCCGATCGCCTTCTTCAAACCGATCTCGCGAACCCGCTCGCTGACGGCCATGATCATCGTGTTGATCACGGCGAGCCCGCCGATGACGAGGGCAAGGAGGGCCGCCGCCATGGTGACCTCCGTGAACAGCGAACCGCCAGCCAGGAGCGCCGCGACGAGCTTGCTCGGCTTCTGCGCCTTGACCCCCGAGACCTGGGCGTTGATGCGGTCGGCCAGCTGGTCCAGGTTGGTGCCCTTCGTCCCATAGACGTCGAACGCTGCCGCGAACTGGCTCGCATCGAAGTTGGTCTGCAGCGCGACGGGAAGCTGCTCCTTTAACAGCTTCTGGGCGTCGGCCAGGGTGACGAGCGCGCTCGTGTCGGGTGCGGTCAGCGTCGGGTTGAGGATGCCGACGACGGTGTACGTGTGCTGGACGAAGTCGGGGGTGGCGTCGGCCGGCTTGGCGGGAAGCGTGATCCTGTCGCCGACTTTCTTGTTGAACTCTGTGGCAAAGTTCGAACCGAGCACGATCTCACCATTCGCGGTGGTGTCCGGCGTTCGGCCGCTGGCGAGCGTGGTCTTCAGCGCCGAGTAGTCGTTCTCGTCGGGGTCGTAGCTCACGATGCGGTCGGGCAGACCAAGACTCACCACCTGCAGCGAGCCAGGCTTGGCATCGACGGTGATGCTCGGGAAGACCCGCGCGACACCCGGCACAGCCTGGATGTCGGCGGCCTTGGACAGGGGCAGGACCCCGCCGCCCGTGACTCCGTTGGAGCCGGCGTCGCCAACTGGCACGTAGCCGGCGTAGTACTTCGCGCCGCCGTCCAGCAGCGCGTTGAAGTTGTTGGCGAGCGCGCCCATCGTGGTGAGCGCGACGATCCCAATCACGATGCCGCTGATGGTCAGAAAGCTGCGGAGCTTCCTGCGAACCAGGTTCCTGACGATCTCGTTCATGGATTCCGTTTCTCCTTCAGGTGGTTTGTTTTTTGGCT
>JBGPKY010000330.1:0-2607 GCA_041486205.1 Actinomycetota bacterium | reverse complement strand
CGTCCGGGTACGTCGTCGCGATCTCCTTCGGGTCGGGCCGAACGAGGGACGCGATCGCGAAGCCGGCCAGCATGAACGGGACGCCGATCAGCCAGGGAGCGGCGAGCGCATGCGCCTCGACGCCGCGATGCGCAAAGAGGGGCCCGAAGAGAACGGGCCCCCAGAGCGCGCCGGAGACCGAGCCGAAGAGCACGAACGACATCCCGCGTGCGCGCCGGTCGGGCGGGAACATCTCGGCCGCCGCCGCGCGTGAGAGGAGCGCGATCGCGCCCGAGCCGCCGAGGAGCGCGAGCCCGATGCAGACGAGGATGACCGAGGAGAAACGGCAGCCGGCCGCGACGGCGGCGCACCCGACGGCCCCGACGGCGAAGCCGCCCCGGATGACCGGCATCCGCCCGACCCGGTCCATCAAGCGTCCCGCCGGCCCGACCGCGGCTGCACCGGAGGCGAGGAAGATCGCCGGCCCGAGGCCGAGAATGCCCTTGATCCCGGTGACAGCGACGAGGGTCAGCGAGCTGAGCGCCGCCGCGAGTTGGAGTGCGGCGGAGTTGCAGACGAGGCAGGCGGCGAGGAGAAACGCGTTCCGGCGGACCTCGGGCCTCACCGCGCGAGTGTACGTCCAAGAGGTTCTAACTGAATGCCACGCGGTGCGTGCTCATTCGGTCAGAGCCTCTTAAGCCCCTCCGCGAACGCGACCGCACCCCCGTGCGACGGATGGCGGATGTACGGCGCGTCGAGGACGGCGGCTGCAAGCCGCCCGACCGCGACGACCCTGCGGCCGCGGGTGAGCTCGTGCAGGAACGGAAGCGCGGCGCGCACCTCCGCGCGTGTCGGCCGCCGGTTCGACGTCGCCGTCCCCGGGTGGGTCGGCACGACGTTCCAGAGCAGGACGTCGTTCTCGATCCCGAGCTCGCACAGGACGCGGTGCACGATCGTGGCGGTCGCCTCGGCGGGCCCGCGGCCGGTCAGCTGGCGTTCCGAGGTGAACGGCACGCCGCTGACCCGCGCGCCGCGGTAGCCCGGCGCCTCGCCGACGAGCACGACGCTTGCATACGCGCGCTCCTCGAGATGCGTCCGCAACCGCGCGCGGCGCAGCTCGGAGCGAGCGTACTGGTTGTACGTCGCTCCGATGCGTGCGCGCGCGAGCCGCTCGACGACCCCGTCTATGGGAGGAAGGCCAAGTCCTCCGGAACCATCGAGGTCGGTGTCTCGAAGAACGGTGCAGCTCCGTCCGGATCGATGATCGTGGCGCCGTCGCTCGCGAAGAAAGTCGCGATCTGAAGCTGCGCCTGGAACGCGAACGGCGCTCCCGGCCCCACGATGTTCGTCAGGAACGTGTGGGGGTTCTTGCTCGTCCCGAACGCGGGCGAGGTGAGGTCGTTGCGGAAGAGCGTCGTCCGTGACGCCAGGTCGCCCGCACGGATGATCGCGCTCGTGGTCGGATTCGGAACCGTCATGTCACCACGGGCGAACTGGAGAATTATCGGCCGCGTGATGAACGGCGCATAGGCGGCCGGGTTTGCCGCCTGCTGTGCCCACTCGGTGTTGTCGATCACCTCCTGGATGGCGGAGGCGCCCGGAACCGTGTCCACCAGGCTCGGGAGGTTCCGCAGCGGGATGTTCTCGATGAAGTTGTTGAGCCCCGCATTCGGCACCGCGTTGTAGAGCGACGGCGACCGGGTGAGGAGCGAGAACCCGACGAGGATCCGGAACGACGGGCTGAGCCGTGCGATCTCGATGATCGGGCCGCCCGGGACGTTCGGGACCCAGGCGCTGATGTCCGGCTCGAGGCCGAGCAGCTGCACACCGTAGATGCCGCCGAACGACTGGCCGGAGTAGTAGATCCGGGACTTGCTCAGGTCGGAGGCGCCGTCGCCGTCCACATCGACCCCGGCCTTCAGCACCTTGACGAGCTGCATCAGGTCGATCGTCGTCTGGCGGAGGCCGTCACGGTTGCCGATCAGCGATTGCGCGCCGAACGCGCTCACGCCCTCCGTCGAGTCGAAGTTGCCGTCGCCGTTCTGGTCGACCGCACGGCCACCGCTCGGGAGGACGACCGGCGGTGCACCGCCGTTACGCAACACGGTGTACGTGCCGAGCGGGCCGCCGCCATGCCCGACGACGTTAACGGCGATCGTTGCGATGCCGGCGCCGGCGAGTGAGCCGGCGACCGCCCACGGCGCGCCGTCCTTCGAGTCGGTGAACCCATGCCCGAAGATCGCGATCGGCCACCCACCGGCCGGCGCGGTGCCCTTCGGAACGAACAACGTGAACTCGAGTTGGTTCGTCGACTGCACCGCGGGGACGCCGGTGCGGGTCCCGACAGCCGGGATCACGGCCTGTGCCGTCTCGTAGTCCGGCGAGGCGTAGGTCCCAAACGCGAGCGTGCCGACGGTGGGGATGGCAGGTGTCGCCAGGAACGACGGGGGAGACAGCGCCGGGCCGTTCTGCCGCCGCAGCTGGACACCTGCGACCGATGACATCGGGAACACCGTCCGCTCGCCGCCCGTGCCGAGCAGGAAGTTCGCCGGCCCGCCATGCAGCTGCGACCGGATCTTCGTGGAGATCGCGTTGATGCTCTGCGTCGTAAAGACGCTCAGTCCGGCG
>JBGPKY010000329.1:0-2627 GCA_041486205.1 Actinomycetota bacterium | reverse complement strand
CAACCTGTGGGGTGGGACGCCAGCGCCGCTAGACAACTCCGGTGCGACCTGATAGGATCGCGCAGGTGACCAGCAGATCCGCCGCAACGCAGCACCTGCGCGTCCTCGCGCAGTTGCGCCGCGTCCGCGACAGGATCGACCGGGAGTACGCGCAGCCGCTGGACGTCGAGGCGCTCGCCCGCAGCGCGCACATGTCGGCCGGGCACTTCAGCCGCCAGTTCCGGCTCGCCTACAGCGAGTCGCCGTACGGTTACCTGATGACGCGGCGCATCGAGCGCGCGATGGCGCGGCTGCGTCGTGGTGACCTCAGCGTCACCGAGGTCTGCTTCGCGGTCGGCTGCTCGTCGCTGGGCACCTTCAGCAGTCGCTTCACCGAGCTGGTCGGTGTGCCGCCCAGCGTCTATCGGCGCCAGGCGGCGCGCGCGACGGCGGGGATGCCGTCCTGCGTGGCGAAACAGGTGACCAGACCGGTCAGGAATCGAGAAGCGCCGGTCACCGAACCGCAGCTAGCATGAGCGCCATGGACATCACCATTCACTCGAGCTTCCTCCCGCAGAACGACCCGGTGGCCTCCCTGGCCTTCTACCGCGACACCCTCGGCTTCGAGGTTCGCCTGGATGTCGGATACGAAGGGATGCGTTGGATCACGGTCGGCCCTCCCGGCCAGCCCGACACCTCCATCGTCCTGTACCCGCCGACCGCCACGCCCGGCATCACCGAGGACGAGAGCCGCATGATCGCCGAGATGATGGCGAAGGGCACCTACGCCACCCTCCTGCTGGCTACCCCCGACCTCGACGGCACCTTCGAGCAGCTGCAGGCCAGCGATACCGAGATCGTCCAAGAGCCGACCGAGCAGCCGTACGGCGTTCGCGACTGCGCCGTCCGCGACCCCGCGGGCAACCTGGTCCGTATCCAGGAGCAGTCCTGAGCCGTACGGAGGAGGTGTTTCGAAATGGCTGAGAAGGAACCCGCAAAGAAGACCACGCAGACGTCCGCCAAGCGCACCACCGCGAGCACGTCCGAGGCATTCACCGCCGAGGAGCGGGCTGCGATGAAGGCTCGTGCCCAAGAGCTGAAGGCGGAAGCACGCGCGAACAAGAACAAGGCGGACGGCGAACGCGACCTGCTCGCGGCGATAGCCGCGATGAAGGAACGGGATCGCGCCATGGCCAAGCAGCTCCATGCGATCGTCACCGCCGCCGCGCCAGACCTCTGGCCGAAGACCTGGTACGGGATGCCCGCGTACGCCAAGGACGGCAAGGTCGTCTGCTTCTTCCAGGCCGCGGAGAAGTTCAACTCGAGGTACGCGACGTTCGGCTTCAGCGACGAGGCGAACCTCGACAAGGGCGCCCTGTGGCCGGTCGCCTTCGCGCTAAAGGGGCTGACCGCCGCCGAAGAGGCAAAGATCACCGCGCTCGTGAAGAAAGCGGTGAGCTGAGCCCAGCTACGCATACGCGGTGGGCGGGACGTGACGGTGCCGCGGAAACGTCAGCTAGGGCATCCACAGCTCAAGGTCACACGCGACCTACTAAGTGGTCGTCGCCTTGCGCGAGGATGCGCCTCGCCCTATCGTCGGGGGGGTCGTGGGCATCATCCTGGGAGTGGCCCTGGCCGCGATCGTCCTCCTGCTCCTCGTACTCGGGATCCTGGTCACGCGACTTCGGTCCATGGCACCGCCCGAACCACCCGCCCAGCTGGATCCCATGCCGAAAGTTGGGCCAACCGTACGTTCTTGGAAGCGGCGACCCGCCCTGGGCGGGACGGGCCGAACCGGGAAGTAGGAATGGGAGCGCAGGACGACGCAGCTCTACCGCGCCTGGAAGCAGGTCCCGGGACCGACCGAGGACCTCGAGGCCATCGTCGCCTTCCTGGAGACCCATCAGGGAGTCGAGGCGTACATGGAACCCAAGACCGTCATGAACCCGCTCTCGGTAGTGCTGGTGGACGGCGAGGGCGAGTGGCGGCGGTTCGAGCTCCGAGAGGACGCATCCCTGCGTGAGCTCGCGAGGGAGCGAGGCCTCCGCGTGATCGATGCCGCTCGCTTCGGCTACCCGGATCGGATGCGTCGACCACGGCCGCCTGCCGGTGGCGTGTGAGACTCCTCCGAGGGTAGACCGCTCATCTCGATGGACATCGGTCTCAGGCAGGGTCGCGGCGCATGAACCAGATGTGGGGTCCTCCGTCTGGAGCGTCTTCGTCCACCACCGTGCGGAACCCGAACCGTTCGTAGTAAGCCACGTTGTCCACCCGCGAGGTCTCCAACCAGGTGGGGACGCCGTGGTGATCCTCAGCGGCAAGGCCGTCGCGCATCAGAGCGCTCCCGAGGCCCTCGCCCTGGCGTTCGGGGACCACCCCGATGTGGCTGAGGTAGAGCAGCGGCTCCGGAGGCTCGTGCTCTCCGACCCATCCCCAGAAAGCGGCGTAGCGCTCGGCGTTGTCGCCCAGGATCTCCGCCTCACCGCCCGGCGGGGCCGGCCCGATGGCCTCGTGCTCCTCGCGAGCACCGGGCGGGATCCACACGGCGATCCCGGCGCCGTCGTCGGCCACTCGGATCCAGCCGCGCCGGGCGTTCTCGCCGTCGTAATGGGCGAAGTGGCGCCGGATCCTCTCCTCGAACCGATCCT
>JBGPKY010000328.1:0-2635 GCA_041486205.1 Actinomycetota bacterium | reverse complement strand
CGCTGCTCACGATGGTCCTGACGCTCGTGGTCGGTGGCGCGCTCGCGCCGATCGCCTCTCGCATCGACCTCTACGCGCCCTACTGGCTCGCGACGGCGCTTCTCGTCGTCGCCGGCACCCTGATCTTCGCGTCGGACATCCCACCGCTCGCGCGCACCACCGAGCCGCCCGTGGCGGCGAGCCGGAGCCGATTCCAGAGGATGATGGTCGATCTGGTAGAGGGCATCGACGCGCTCCGCGCGTCACGGGGACTGCTGCTGGCCTTCGGCCAGGTGAGCATCGCGGTCCTCGTCCTGTTCATGCTCTTCGCTCTCGCTCCCGCGTACGTGAACCATGTCCTCGGCATCGCACCCCAGGACAGCTACGTCATCCTCGGGCCGGCGACGGCAGGAGCCATCGTAAGCGCGGTGTTGCTGGGCCAGTTCGTCCGCAACGTCGATCGATCGCGGCTCCTGTTCGGCTCGCTGATAGCGAACGGGCTCACCCTGCTTGCGCTCGCGGCGGTGCCGCAAGCGATGACGCAGCTGCCGGACCTGCGCGTCCATGCGCGAATCACCGGCGCCGCGTTCAGCCTGCTGCTGGGCATCGAGTTCGGAGCGATCATGATCCCGGCGATCACCCACCTGATGGAGACGACCAGCAATGAGATCCGAGGGCGGATCTTCGCCCTCCTTTACATGGTCATCAACGGAGTCACCGCTCTGCCCGTCCTTGCGGCTGCCGCGCTCTCGGACACGATCGGCACCGCGCACGTGATCGGTGGCCTCGGCGTGCTGCTCGTCATCGGCGGCGTAGCGATCTTCATCGCCGGGCGGCGCGCCTCCGGACCACGGCCAGCGTGAGGGCGACGACCACGACGACGGCCAGGCCACCGACTCCCACCGCGCGAACGATCGCGGCGATCAGGCCAAGGTTGTCGCCCAGCAGGTAGCCGGCGAGGCCGATGACGGAGGCCCAGGCGAGGGCCCCGAGCGCGCTGAACACCTGGAATCGCCAGAACGGCATGCCCGCCATGCCCGCGAGCATCGATCCCCAGGTGCGAAGTCCGAGGACGAACCGGGCCGCCAGGATGGCCTTGTCGCCGTGGTGCGCGAAGAAGAGCTCCGATCGAGCGATGTGCTCGGGACGGATTCGGAAGAGGCTTCCGAAGCGCTCGACGAACGGCCGGCCGCCCTTGTACCCGAGGTAGTAGCCGACGTTCGCCCCGGCGACCGCGCCCAGGAAGCCGAACAGGATGACGAGCACGATGCTGTGATGGCGCGCCGCCGCCCAGGCGGCGGCAGCAAGGAGCAGGGTTTCGCCGGGAAAGGGGATTCCCGCGCTCTCGATGAGAATGCCGAGCCCGGCTGCCGGGTAGCCGAGCGCGTCGATGATCGACCCTGGGTTCACCACTCCCTCTCCCCTCCGAGGAGAGGGCAAGGGAGAGGGGCGTGAGCTGGAATGGCCTGCCTCGGGTGGACGGGCGGAGCAGCAGTCAAAGCGTCCATATACTGGACGACCCCATGCCTCAGTACGGCGATCACGAATCGAGCGAGGACCCGGTGCACATGCTCAGGCACTCGACCGCGCACCTGCTCGCGGCGGCGGTGACCGAGCTGTATCCGGACGCCAGGTACGGCATCGGGCCGGCCGTGGAGGACGGTTTCTACTACGACTTCGCGTTCACCAAGCCGGTCTCGGAGTCCGACCTGCCCGCCATCGAGTCCCGCATGCGCCGGATCGCCCAAGAGAACCGGCCTTTCGTGCACGACACGATGACTCGCGAGGAGGCCCTGGCCGAGTTTGGCAGGCGCAGCCAGGGATACAAGATCGAGCTGATCAACGACAAGGTCGAGGGCGATGAGGTGAGCGTGTATCGCACCGGCGAGTTCCTCGACCTCTGCCGCGGGCCTCACGTCGCCTCGACCAAGGACCTGAAGGCGTTCAAGCTCATGCGCGTGGCCGGCGCCTACTGGCGTGGCGACGAGAAGCAGCCGCAGCTGACCCGGATCTACGGCACCGCCTGGCCGTCTCAGCGCGAGCTCGAGGAGCATCTCAAGTTTCTCGAGGAGGCGGAAAAGCGCGATCACAAGAAACTGGGCCGCGAGCTGAAGCTCTTCACGGTCGACGAGCGCGTCGGCCCCGGACTCCCGCTATGGCTGCCGGCCGGGGCCACGATCCGCCGCGAGCTCGAGCGCTTCATCGTCGACGAGGAGCTCGCCCGGGGGTATCTGCATGTGAGGACCCCGGACGTGGCCAGGCTCGACCTCTACCGGCAGAGCGGCCACGCGCAGCTGTACGCCGAGAACATGTACCCCCCGATGCGGTTCGAGGACGGCGAGGAGCTAGAGCTCAGGCCGGTGAACTGCCCGCACCACATCGTCATCTTCCAGTCCGAGCTGCGCAGCTATCGCGACCTGCCGATGCGCGTTGCCGAGATCGGCAACAACTGGCGATACGAGCGGTCGGGCACGCTCATCGGCCTGAACCGGGTGCGCTCGTTCGCGCTGAACGACGCGCACATCTTCTGCACGCCCGATCAACTCATGGACGAAGTGAAGGGCGCAATCGACCTGGCGTTGTACTTCTCACAGGTACTTGGGATCGACGAGTTCTCCTATCGCCTCTCTGCACGTGACGACGTCAAGGACAAGTG
>JBGPKY010000327.1:0-2657 GCA_041486205.1 Actinomycetota bacterium | reverse complement strand
GTTGACCCGCAAAGTCTGGCGTGGGTTGGCGGATTCGTTGATACGGCCAATTCAAAAGTTAGGCACTCCAAGCGCGGAGTACACCGATGAGCATGTTCGCCTTCTTTCCCTGGATGCAGGTGCGGAAGCCGGTGAGGGTTGCCGAGTTCGAGCTTGTACCCTATCGCCGAGGGGTGGCTCCGGGCGAACGCGGAACCAGCGCACAGACAACCTATGACCGACTCCTCGCCCCCTATCGTTCTGGCGACGCCTCGATCCACCAGGCCACAATCGTCCTGATCGCTGGGAAAGATCCGACGTCTGATCTCTCGGACGAGGAACGAGAAGCTCTGTTCCTCTTTTCCGAACTTCTCTCGGCAGCAGGCCTCGCCGCGCGCGAATTCTTCGCCCCAGGCCTCACCTACCAAAACCGAGAGAGCTTCCGGTTAGTCATCCAGGGGTTCTCCGGCGATCACGATAGAGTGGCCATCACCACGCGTCGGCGTGATGGCTCGACCGTCATCTACTCGACTGGGGACTCCTACCGGGTCCAGCAACCGGAACACGTGCCGCTGCTCGGCAGCAACGCACTCGACCTTCCACTCTTGCAATCTCTCTGCGGCTCCCGCGAGTTGGAAGAATGGAATAGCCTCTACGAGGCTATCGTTGGATTCAACCTCGCGAACACAGATTCGTCCGATGTCTCCGAGCATATCGAAGCGGTGCTGCTGGTCGGGACCTTCGAACGCCTCTTCGACTGCTACCGCGGAAACGAGGACGAACTCGCTGAAGGCTTCACGGGTGCGATCACGCCCACGGAGAATAAGCAGCCCGCTTCGGCGCCGGCACTCGCAGGGTTGACGAGCCGCTTTAAGAAGTCGGCCTATATCCGCGACATGTGGATTCGCGACTTGTTCCGGCTTCGCGGCAATTTCGCTCACGGAAGGGCCCAGTCACGCTATCCATCCGTTTGGAGCCTCCGCAACCACATGCTTCTCGGTAGCTTCGCTTTCCCGTTGGCTCTCAAGAGTAAGCTTCGAAGCCTCGCCACATATGCCTTCACGGACCGCGATCAGCAGGCGATTGATATGTTCGAAGCTCAGGCCTCAGAGGACTACTTCCGCCCAGTCTCTGATCCTCATGATCGATCATCGCATCCTTGGAACCGCATTCTAGACGAGGCACTTCAACTTCGGCTGCGGCGGACCATTGAGGCAGCGTGCACGAACTTATTTCCAGACAATTCGGACGGAGGGGCTTAGTTCAACAATGCGATCGAGACCGACGCCAAATGCAGGCGCGGCTCATCGCCAAGGTGTTGGGCCGCAACGGAGAGCAAGCATGCGATCACGAGCCACCCCGGAAGGCGCACGCCGTTCGGCATGCCCTCCGCAGCAAGCCGAAATCAACTCGGGCACGACCTACGTACGGTGGGGCCGCGCCTGAGCGGCGCGACGTTGACCGGCCGGAGGCGCACTGACGGTGAGCCATTCAGCAAATGACCTCGTCGTCGACGGCTACGACGCCGTGTACGCCGCCCTGCCCCGCAGTCCTCGACTGCGAAGCGTCTGGCGTCAGCACGCGCTGGGCTCCGACTATCCCGACGGGTTCGAGCACATCGGCTTTTTGAGCTTCCCGGAGCTCAGCCGCATGACGGAGGCACTGCGCCTTCGGCGTGGCGACACTTTGGTGGACCTTGGTTGGTCCCGGACTCTGGATCGCCCAACGCACCGGCGCGCGGCTCATCGGGGTCGACGCCTCAGCCGTCGGGGTGGAGCACGCCGCGGCTCGCGCCCGCGCCGTCGGCCTTGCGGGGCCGCGGTTCGTTGTCGGCCGTTTTGATGAGACCCGCCTGACTCCCGCGTCCGCCGAAGCCGTTATGAGCGTCGACGCCCTGCAGTATGCGCCGAGCAAACGCGCCGTATTCATGGAGGCAGCGCGAATTCTCGCCGCCGGCGGCCGCTTCGTCTTCACGGCCTTCGAGCTCGAACCGGAGCGCGTCTCGGGTCTCCCTGTCCTTGGAATCGATCCGGTAAGCGACTATCGGCCCGTACTGGAGGAGGCGCGCTTTTCCATCGACGTCTACGAAGAGACGCCGAGGTGGCGGGAGCGCGTGACCAACACCCACCAGGCCGTCGTCGACGCACTCCCGGTCCTCACGGAAGAGATGGGGCAACGCGCTGCTGCAGCGCTGGGTCTCGAGGTATCGTTGACTCTCCAACACCAACCCTACAAGCGCAGGGTCTTTGTGGCGTGCACCAAGCGTTGAGGAGCGACCTACGCGAAACCGGCGACCGATCATCCGACAGGTGGCGCTGCTGTCCACCTTGTCCCCCCTCGCGGCGTGCACGATCACCACGCGTGCGAAACACCGGCGGGCCTCCTCCCTGACCCTCCTCCACGGCCGGAGGTGGCCGCAGACGAGGGACCCTGATGGCAGCGTCGACGTGTCGTATGCAACGCCACGGATGCACACGCTGCGCTTCGTTCTGAGAGACCGAACCGGCGGGGCGCCGGTTTGGAGCGCCCATGAACCGCCCTTTCGCCCGGCGGTTGAAACCGCGGCAACAAGAGCGATAGGGGTAGGGAGAGCGAATGGTCGCTCCCCCTCCCTCCGAACCGGACTGGCGGATCTCCCGCATCCGGCTCTCCAGTTGGCGGAGCCCTTCATAGGGACC
>JBGPKY010000326.1:0-2662 GCA_041486205.1 Actinomycetota bacterium | reverse complement strand
GGAGCACCTTGTGCGCGACGCTTCCGAGGAGCAGGCTGGTCATCTCCGACAACCCTCGAGAGCCCATCACGATCAGGTCCGCGCCCTCGTCCTTCGCCAGGGCGACGATTTCGCGCGCCGTGTGTCCGTAGAAGCAAGAGCGAACCCGACCGCGCGCTGAAAGCCCGACGTCCCTCAGTTCGCACACGACGTGGTCTGTTAGAGCATCCGCTTCCGCGAGTGTCTCGATCTCGAAGCCGCCGCCACGACCCATCGCGTGCTCGTGCGCGTGGAACACGATGATCTCGGCGCCGAATCTCCCGGCGACCTCGGCGGCCATCCGGATCGCTCTGGCCGAGTACGCCGACCCGTTCGCCGCCAGCAAGATCAGAGAGATCATGCCGCCCCCTCTCTCCCTGATCGAATGTGACCTAGGGTCAAGCGGCACGGAAGGGCCGGGAGGCCCTGACGAGGCGGGACACCCCAGCACGCGGAGTAGCATCGGTCGCGTGAGTAACCCTCACCGGATCCGTTCGCTCCTGGTCAGCACCCTGGCCCTGCTGGTCGGCTACGGATCGCCCCCGAGAGTGGCTCCGAGCCAGTCCAACTCCGCGGTTCCTGTCGTGGTCCAGAGGATCGTTCTGGGCGAGTCGGTAGGCGGGCGGCCGATCCGCGCCGTCGAGCTGGGCGACGCGACGAGCCCGGCTAAGGTCCTCGTGATCGGCTGCGTCCACGGGGACGAGCGGGCCGGCATCCGGGTGGCACGGCTGCTCATCGGCGGCGAGCCTCCATCGAGCGTAGACCTCTGGGTGATCCCCGATCTCAACCCCGACGGCCGCGCCGCACGCACACGAGGGAACCTGCATGGGGTCGACCTCAACCGGAACTTCCCCTATCGCTGGGCAGCCGCACCGCGGGACCGCTACTACTCGGGAACGCACGCGCTCTCCGAGCCGGAGTCGCGGATCGCGCGCCATCTGATCCAGGAGCTTCAACCGAAGATCACGATCTGGTTCCACCAGCCGCTCGGTCTCGTCGACAGGTCGGGCGGAAACGTGGAGGTCGAACGCCGCTACGCGCGCCTCGTCGGCCTCCCACTCGTTCGCCTCACCCGCTATCCGGGAAGCGCCGTCGGCTGGTCGAACCACCGCTTCGCCGGCACGACATCGTTCGTGGTTGAGCTTCCGGCGGGACCGCTCCCTGCTGCACGCGCGAGGGTCTTCGCGAACTCGGTCCTCGAGCTCGTCGCTCCCACGCCGCGCCACCGCTGAGTCGCCCCGCCCGGCCCCTGCGAGAATCGGCGGATGCTCGAGCTCCTTGAGATCTTCGCAGTGGTCGGTCTCGCGTCGCTCATCCAGGTCGTCTCCGGATTCGGGTCTGCGCTCGTGGCCGTGCCGCTGCTCGCCCTCGTCGTCGGCGCGAAGACCGCCGTCGTCGGAACCACCCTCCTCTTCCCACTGATCTCGCTCCGCATCCTCACGCGCTCGCACGCCGACGTCCGTTTGCGGGCGGCTTCGACCATCTTCGCGGCATCGCTCCTCGGCATGCCGATCGGCCTCGTCGTCATATCCGTCGTCGACGACCGCGCGCTCCAAGCCGTGATCGCCGTCGTCGTTCTCCTGTTCACCGCGCTGTTGTGGCTAGGGTTCACGCTTCCCGAACACGGACCGGCAGCCGACATCGGCGTCGGGTTCGCCAGCGGGGTGCTGGCAACCAGCACGGGGACGACGGGACCGCCGCTCGTCATCGCACTCCAGGCTCGCGGCCTCGAGCCGTCGCCCTTCCGCGCCACCCTCTCCGCGGTGTTCCTCGCTCAGAGCGTAGCGTCCATAGTCGCCTTCGCGATCGCGAGCCGTATCGACAGCGAGGCGATCC
The DNA here is from genome assembly GCA_041486205.1 of Actinomycetota bacterium. Classification (GTDB taxonomy): domain Bacteria; phylum Actinomycetota; class UBA4738; order UBA4738; family HRBIN12; genus JBGPKY01. Next base: position 808 of record JBGPKY010000326.1, on the reverse strand, counting down.
GTGTGTTCGCGGTCGGACTCCCGGCCCTCGTCGTCTCGACGTTGGCGGGCGAGCGCGCGTTCAGCAAGATCGAACCGGCGCGGTTCCGGCTCCTCGTCTTCGGGCTGCTTTGCGCGAGCGCGGCGGTGTCGCTCGCAGGCGCCATCATTGGTTGAGCGAACTAGGGGTGCGCTCGTGCTCCAGGCTCAGTTGGCCGCACGCAGCATCGATCCCTCGTCCGCGTGTGTCGCGGACGGTCACGTTCACGCCCGCCTTGTCCAAGACGCCGACGAACCTCCGGATCCGTTGCGGAGGACTGGGTCGGGAGGGCCATCCCGGTGTGGGATTCAACGGGATGAGGTTCACATGAGCGTGCAGCCGCCGCGCGATCGCCGCCAGGAGGCCGGCCTGCCGATCGTCGTCGTTCACGCGATCGATCATCGCCCACTCGATCGAAGGACGATGATGGGTCCGTTCTCGCCACTGCGCGATAGCGGCTTCCAGCTCGGCCAGCGGCCACAGGCGGTTCGCCGGGACCAGTTCGTTGCGGAGCTCATCGTCGGCCGCGTGGAAGCTAACGGCCAGCCGGACCTGGTCGTTCGCATCGGCGAGCCTCCGGATGCCCGGCACCACTCCCACCGTCGAAACCGCGATGTGCCGCGCGCCGAGCCTCATACCGAGCGGATCCGTCATCCGCGCGATCGCGGTGAAGACGTTCCGTTCGTTCGCGAGCGGCTCGCCCATCCCCATGAACACGATGTTCGTGAGCCTCTGAGGCGTCGACGGCGGCAATCTTGACGCCTCTCGCCGGGCCCAAACGACCTGCGAG
>JBGPKY010000325.1:0-2670 GCA_041486205.1 Actinomycetota bacterium | reverse complement strand
TCGGGCGCGAAGAGCGGGCCGCGGATACCGACGTGCATGGATGCGTCCTCGAGGAGGAGGCCCTCCTCCCAGGCGCGGCGGAACGGCGTCCCGTGCGTGTAGTCAGCGCCGAAGTACGTGTCCCATGTGTCGAGGTGCGCGTCGAAGTGGAGTAGCGCGACGGCCCCGAAGCGCTTCTCGATGGCCCGAAGCAGCGGCAGCGAGATCGTGTGGTCGCCGCCGATCGCGAGGAGGCGACCTGCCGATGCGAGCAGCTCGCCGGCGCCGTCTTCGATCTCGCCGATCGCTCGCGCGATGTCGAAGGGAGTGCATGCGATGTCGCCTGCGTCGGCGACCTGCTGCGCCGCGAAGGGGTGCACGTCGAGCCCCGGGTGATACGCGCGGAGCAGCCGCGAAGCCTGGCGGACGGCCATCGGCCCGAACCTCGCGCCCGGTCGGTACGTGACCCCGGAGTCGAACGGGACGCCGACCAAGGCGACGTCACAGCGGTCGACCTCGTCACGGCGCGGGAGCCGAGCGAACGTCGCCGGACCGGCGTAGCGTGGAACCTTCAGAGGATCGACCGGCCCGACGGATTCGCGATCGTCCTCCATCCGGCGCATCCTACAGCGACCGTGTCACGCGCCGGTCCTGGCCTCGGCGCGGGAGGGGGAAACCGAACGATGATCTTCCGAAGTCCGTTCCCGCAACCCGAGATCCCGAACGTGTCGCTCGCAGAGTACGTGATCGGCGAAGCGGCCTCCCGCGGTGACAAGGCGGCGCTCGTCGATGGACCGAGCGGGCGAACGATCACTTACGCGCAGCTCGCGGGCATGGTTCGGGCGACCGGGGGCGGGCTCGCGGAGCGCGGGTTCGGCAAGGGCGACGTCCTCGGCCTGCTGTCGCCGAACCTGCCCGAGTTCGCCGTCGCCTTCTTCGCGGCGGTCTCGATCGGTGGGGTTGTGACCACGATCAACTCGCTCGCGACGGCCGACGACATCGGCACGCAGCTCGCGCATTCGAGGGCCAAGCTGCTCGTCACCGTGCCTCCGTTCCTCGACCGCGCGCTGCCGGGCGCGGAACAGGCGGGGATCGGTGACGAGGTGTTCGTGTTCGGCGAAGGCCAGGGTGCGAAGCCGTTCGCTCAGCTGATGGGATCCATAGCCAAGCCTCCCGTCGTCGACGTCGACCCCGAGAGTCTCGTCGCGCTGCCGTATTCGAGCGGGACGACCGGGCTCGCGAAGGGCGTGATGCTCACGCACCGCAACTTGGTCGCAAACGTCGAGCAGGTGAAGCCGGTGCTGGGTGTCGGCCAGGACGACGTCCTCATCGGCGTGCTGCCGTTCTTCCACATATACGGGATGACGGTGATCATGAACCTCGGGCTGCATCGAGGCGCCACGATCGTGACGATGCCGAGGTTCGACCTCGAGCAGTTCCTAGGCCTGCTCCAGGATCATCGGGTAACGCGCGCCTACCTCGTGCCGCCGATCGTCCTCGCGCTCGCGAAGCACCCGATGGTGGATGGATTCGATCTTTCCAGCCTCCGCGTGATCTTCTCCGGCGCAGCGCCGCTCGACGCCGAGCTCGCCGAGGCCGCCGGGCAGCGGCTCGGTTGCGTGGTCGCGCAGGGCTACGGCCTCACCGAAACCAGCCCCGTCACCCACGCCACGCCCAACGAGCCCTCGGCCGTGCGAGCGGGAAGCGTGGGCCCGCCGGTTCCGGGCACCGATTGCGCGATCGTGAACTGGGCGACGGGCGAGCAGCTCGGACCGAACGAGGACGGCGAGGTCCTCGTCCGCGGTCCGCAGGTGATGAAGGGCTACCTCGACGAACCCGACGCCACCGCGCGCACGATCGACGAGGACGGCTGGCTCCATACCGGTGACATCGGCCATGCCGACGAGGACGGCTACCTGTTCGTCGTCGACCGTCTGAAAGAGTTGATCAAATACAAGGGCTATCAGGTGGCGCCGGCCGAGCTGGAAGCCGTTCTGCTCTCGCACCCGGCCGTCGCGGACGTCGCGGTGATCCCGAGCCCCGACGAGGAGGCTGGCGAGGTCCCGAAGGCGTTCGTGGTCCTGAAGCTCGAGGCGCGGGCTACCTCCGAGGAGCTGATCAGCTTCGTCGGCGAGCGCGTCGCCCCGTACAAGAAGGTCCGCCTGGTCGAGGTTATCGACGAGATCCCGAAGTCGCTGTCGGGCAAGATCCTCCGCCGGGTGCTCGTCGAGCGGGAGAGGCACCGGGTTTCAGGGTCCTAGCGAACGCGCCTGTGAACGACAGCGCCTCTTCGTGAGGACTATCCGACCGCGAACGTGGAGACGATCTGGTCGCAGCCGGCGAGGACGGCCGCCTGGCCGGTGTCGTCGAACTGGCAGTTCACGAAGTACTCGGTCGTCCCGTCGAACGCCAGGACCAGACGGCTGTTCACCGTCGCGCCGTCGGGGTTCTTAGCGGTGCCCGTGAAGCCGAGCGCGGGGAACCCGCCCATCGTCTCGTCGGTCGGTCCGCCGGTCATCCCCCCGCCCGCCTGCTGGAAGAGCCCCTTGATCTGTTGCGAGAGGCCGTCCTTCTGAGCCGCGAGGTTGTCGGCGGTGATCGGGATGTTGATCGTGTAGCCGGCGACGCTCGCGAAGTTGATCGGGTCCGATCCGACCGTCTCGGTCCATAGGCTGTTGCCGCTCTGCGCAG
>JBGPKY010000324.1:0-2674 GCA_041486205.1 Actinomycetota bacterium | reverse complement strand
GGTCCCGGTCATCGCCCTGTCAGGCCTTGCCCGCCGCTTTCAGGATCTCCTCGCGGTACTTCGGGAACTTGTACTCGTCGTAGATCCGGATGCAGCGCTCGCTGCAGAAGACGAGATCGCTCCCGTGGCGCTCGGCATGGACCTCGGCGCAGGGAACCAGGATCCCGCACGAGGAGCACTTCGGCATGACGTTGACCTCGCGGTACACGCTCTAGCCTCCCTTCGTCGTCGCGCCGCTCCGCGCGGCGGCCGTCGCCTCGAGCTCGACGTCTCCGTTCCGGTCGATCGCGACGCCGTAGATCGCCAGCGCGTCGCCGGCGGAGAGCAGCTCCTCGGCGACGTCTGCGCGAACGCGCTCCGGATCGCGTTCCCGCGGAGGGCCCCAGCCGCCGCCGCCGGGCATCACCAGCCTGATCGTCGTTCCCGCCCGGAGCTCGATGTTCGAGAACTTCCCGTACGACTTCGCCCCGAAGGCCTCCTTCCCGTCCAGCCACTCGTCCGAGCCCGGCAACCTGAACAGCAGCTCGGTGTTGCTGCCCTCGCCGCCGCCGAACATCCCCCACGGCCGGATGACGAAGCGGTTGCAGTGGATGCTGAACTCGACGTCTCCCTCGAGCGTCCACTCCCGTACCGAGCCATGACCACCCCGGAACTTCCCCGGCCCGGGCGAGCCGATCGCGAGGTTGTACTCGTCGATGAAGACGGGGTACCTCGTCTCGTAGATCTCCACCGGCGTGTTCAGGCAGTTGCCGTTCTTGACGATCTGGACGTCGTTGCCGTCGCGGTCCGGCTGACCGCCCCAGCCCATGCCCTCCTGGTGGAGGTACACCCACGTATCGCCGCTGCGCGGGTCGACGCCGTAGAAGCCGCTCAGGCCGACCGTGGCGCCGTCCGCGGCGGAGCCCCGGTGGGTGATCCGCGACAGGGCGCTCAGCACGATGTCCACCGTCGTCGGATGCGTGTCGGAGTTTCCCGCGGTGACCGAGCCCGGGTAGTTGGCGTTCACGACCGTCCCGGGCGGGGCGACGATGTGGATCGGCCGGTAGGTTCCGTGATTGAAGGGGATGTCCGGCCCGCCGAGGAGGTGGAAGGCGGCGTTGTAGGTCGCGGATGCCGTACAGCCGAACGACTGGTTGATCGAGCCGGGCGACTGCGGGCTCGAGCCCGTGTAGTCCACGATCAGGTCGTCGTCGCGGATCACGAGCGTGCCGGCGATGCGCCAGCGCTGATCCGGGATGACGCCGTCGTCCTCGAGAAAGCCCTCGAACGGATACTCCCCGTTGGGCAGCGCGTTGATCGCACGGCGCATCATGAGCTCGTAGACGTTCTTGATGTCCTTGTAGACTCCGAAGAGCGTCTCCTTTCCGTACTTCTCGACCAGGTGATGGATCCGCCGCTCGGCGAGGAACAGCGACCCGACCATCGCGCAGAGATCGCCGTAGTTCTCCTGCGGCTGCCGCGTGTTCGAGATCATGATCCGGACGATGTCCTCGACCTCGTGGTCGTTGCGGTAGATCTTCACCGGAGGTATCCGCAGGCCGTCCTGGAACGTGTTCCGGGTCACGCCGAAGGCGGCCGGGACCATCCCGCCCACGTCGACCATGTGCGCGATGTTCGCGCAGTAGGCGACGATCTCGCCGTCGTGGAAGACGGGCCTGAGCGTCAGGTGCTCGGGAAGATGGCAGCCGCCGCGATAGGGATCGTTGTGGAGGATCACGTCGCCGGGCTCCATGTTCTCCACCCCGACTTCCTTGATGCACCACTCGACCGTGTGGACCATCGCGCCAATATGCGCGGGGCAGAACTCGCCCTGGGCGACCATCTCGCCCCCGTCGTCGAAGATCGCGCACGAGAAGTCCTGCGCCTCGTTGAACATCGTCGAGTACGAGGTCCGGACCATCGCCTGTCCCATCTCCGTGCACGCGGAGATGAGGTAGTTGCGAATGATCTCGACGAGGATGGGATCGCTCGCCGTCGGCGCCTGACTCCTGTCGGCTCGAACCGTCACCTCTCGGCCTCCATTTCGATCAGCAGGTTGCCGTACTTGTCCACCGTCGTAATGAACTCCGGCGGCACGAATGTCGTCGCGTCCATGCCGACGATGATCGCAGGGCCCTCCACGACGGCTCCCGAGCCGAGACTGCGCCGCTCGTAGATCCCGGCCGGGCCGAAGCTCGCGGAGTCGCGGCTGTACAGGCTGCTCGTGCCCACGCGCTCCGGGGCGGCCGCCGGCGGGAGCAGCGGCAGGCGAACCTCCTCGCTCGGAACCGTGACCACCAGCTTGAAGTTGACGTACTCGAAGGGAGCGTCCTCGAGCGCCCAGCCGAAGTAGTCGCGGTGCCGGTCGCAGAAGATCCGGAACGACGACGCGATGCTCTCCGCCGTCACCGCTCCGAGCGGCATCGGCACGTCGAGCTCCCAGTTCTGCCCGTCGTAGCGCATCTCGACGAAGCGCTCGACGACCGGAGGCGTCGTGATCCCCTCCGCCTCGAGATGCCCCCGGGCGCGCTCCTCGAGCTTCTCGTAGACGGCCTCGACCGCGGCGAGATCGAGGCTTCGGGACTTCATCACCGAGGTCGAGACGTAGTCGAAGCGGGCGTTCGCCAGCACCGCCCCGAGCGCGCTGAACACGCCCGGGAACACCGGCACGATCATGCGGCGCACTCCGAGCTCG
>JBGPKY010000323.1:0-2674 GCA_041486205.1 Actinomycetota bacterium | reverse complement strand
GGAAGGCCAAGGAGACGCTCGAGGTCTACGCCCCGCTCGCGCACCGGCTCGGTATCCACGCGCTCAAGTGGGAGCTCGAAGACCTCGCGTTCCAGACGCTGCATCCGCGGAAGTACGAGGAGATCAAGCAGATGGTCGCCGAGCGGCGAACCGACCGCGAGGAGCACGTGCGGGAGGCCGCGATGGTGCTCCAGCGCGAGCTCGACAAGGTCGACGTGCCGGCGGAGATCTCCGGGCGCGCGAAGCATTTCTACTCGATCTACGACAAGATGGCGAAGAAGGGCCGCGAGTTCAACGAGATCTACGACCTGACCGCGATGCGCGTGATCGTGGAGCGCGACGGCGACGAGGGAACGCGCGACTGCTACGGCGCGCTCGGGCTGATCCACTCCCTCTGGAAGCCGATGCCCGGCCGGTTCAAGGACTACATCGCGATGACGAAGCTGAACGGCTACCGCGCGCTGCACACGACGGTGATCGGGCCGCAGGGCCGTCCGCTCGAGATCCAGGTGCGGACGCGCGCGATGCACGCGACCGCGGAGTTCGGGATCGCGGCGCACTGGCTGTACAAGAACAAGAGCGGCCGGAAGGCCGCCGACGCCGAGTGGGCCCAGTGGGTCGAGCAGCTGATGGACTCCGGCAGCGACGAGCCCGATCCGCAGGAGTTCATGAAGAACTTCCGCACCGACCTGTTCGAGGACGAGGTGCACGTGTTCACCCCGAAGGGTCAGGTCAAGACCCTGCCGGCCGGGTCGACGCCGATCGACTTCGCCTACGCCGTCCACACCGACGTCGGGCATCGCACGGTCGGCGCGAAGGTCAACGGCCGGATCGTCCCGCTCCACTACAAGCTCCAGAACGGCGAGTTCGTCGAGATCCTCACCTCGAAGCAGGGGGGCCGTGGGCCCTCGCGCGACTGGATGTCGGTCGCCAAGAGCTCGCGCGCCCGGAGCAAGATCCGGCAGTGGTTCTCGCGCGAAACCCGGGAGGACCAGGAGCACAAGGGACGCGAGGCGCTCGAGCATGCGCTCAAGGGTCAGAACCTGCCGTTCGCGAAGCTGCGCGCGTCATCACTGCTCGCCCAGGTGATCCGCGACTCGGGCTTCAAGAAGGCGGAGGACTTCTACGTCGCGCTCGGCTCCGGGAAGCTCCAGACCGGCGCGATCGTCAACAAGGTGATCCAGCGGCTGAAGACGGAGCAGGTCGCAGAGGAGGCGCCCGTCGTCAAGGCGCCCAAGGCCCGCAGCGCCGTCTCGAGCACCGAGATGGGAGTCACCGTGCAGGGCGTCGGCGACGTCCTCATCCGGCTCGCGAAATGCTGCACGCCGGTTCCGGGCGATCCGATCGTCGGCTACATCTCGCTCGGGAAGGGGATCACGATCCACCGCGGCGACTGCCCGAACGTGAGGGCGCTGAAGAAGAATGAGGAGCGGTTCACGCCCGTCGAGTGGGACGGCGACGTGACGAAGTCGTTCCGCGTCCAGATCGCCGTCGACTCGTGGGACCGCCCGCGCCTGCTCGAGGACGTCGCGCGCACGTTCGCAGAGCACGGCGCGAACATCGTCAGCTACGGCGGCGTGGTCGAGGACCAGCTCGCGAAGAACTGGTACACGGCCGAGGTCGGTGACGTGAAGGCGCTCCGCTCGCTGATGAACGCGCTGCGTGGGATCGACGCCGTCTTCGACGCCTACCGCGTCACGCCCAGCTGAGCCCCATCTTCGTCTGGCTCCCATGCGCGCGGGGGAACAGATTGGGCAATCATGGGAACCATTGTGAAGACAGCAGTCGTCTTCGCGACCCTGGTCGCGCTTGCCGTGCCGCACGGTGGTAGCTGGAAGACCTTTCGCGCCAACCGAGTCTCTGTAAGTCTCCCGCAGAGCTGGTACGCGACTTCTCGCCCACTCTCGCTTGTGACCGCGCCAGGCATGCTTGTTGTCGCGTCCTTTCCGTTTCCCACGGATACCCGACCGAACGGCTGCGAGCCGACGGGAACGCTCGCCAGCATGCAGCCCGTTGGCGCACTCGTTTTTGTGATCGACTACGGCCAGCCGTTTCGGGTGAGTGGGTTTCCGACTCGCCCGAAGCCCATTCGGCTCGCTCACTTTGCGCGCTACGAGTGTTTCGGTCCCAGCTACCAGATCAGGTATCGCGACGCCGGTCGCGACTTCCAAGTCCAGATCGCTTTCGGCCGCTCGGCTTCCGCGGCGACTCGCGCAACTGCGCTACGAGTGGTGAATAGCGTCCGCGCTGACTAGCTGGCGACCTATGGTTCCCACGGGACGCCGCCGGTGTCCCAGCCGACGAGGCAGTGCGGCGAGATCGCGACGGCGATCCGCTCGAGGAAGGCGGGGTCGGTGCAGCCGTCCGCGACGAGGTCGGCGACGTGGTCGGCGTTGAAGAGGACAGGCACCTGCGTGCGGCCGGCGGGGTCGGGCACTCCGGCCTGGGGCCCGGGGACGAGCTCGCCGTCCTCGCGGAACAGGATCCAGGCGAACGAGCAGCCGCCGCTGCCGACGAGCGTCTCGACGACGGCGCGGAGCACTTCGTCGGGATCGCCGCCTTCAGCGAGGATCCGGTCGACGGCCTCGATCGCGACAACGCTCACGAGCCCAGCTCCTCGAAGTCAGTGACCGGCTTGCGGAAGGAGTCGGGGACGGCGATGGGTCGCCGGTTC
>JBGPKY010000322.1:0-2684 GCA_041486205.1 Actinomycetota bacterium | reverse complement strand
CTACTTGACGCGCTTCAGCTATACGCCGGAAACCTGGGCTCGATTGACGAAGAACCCCGAAGACCGCCGCGAGGCTGCACGCAAGTACATCGAGTCAGTCGGCGGGAAGCTGCACGGCTTCTGGTACGCGTTCGGCGCGTATGACGGCTACAGCCTCTGGGAAGCACCTGACAACGTCTCGATGGCCGCTGTCGCGATCGCGATCGGCGGCGGTGGCGCGTTGTCGAAATTCGAGACGACGCCGCTGCTCACAGTCGAGGAGACCCTGGACGCCCTTGGCCGTGCGCGGGCGGTCTCCTACCGGCCGCCCGGAGCGTAGTCAAGCGACATCGTCCTCTGCGAGCGGCCAGGGCGCCGGGCGTAGTGCCGTACGACGGCTCGCACTCGACGTCCCGTCGGTCCAACCGAGATCACGCCTCTCTCTCGATGACGTCGGGTTCCACCCTGACGATGACGTGGCCGAACGCGAGCGGTGGCAGGAGGTGCGACAGCAGTTGCTCGGCCGTCATCGGGCGGACGACGCCGTTCGGGCCGGTCTGTGTCCAGCCGTTCTTCGCTCGGCGGTAGCGCTGCTCGAAGCCGCGCTTGGTCGTGATGTAGATCGTGCACTCAGTGTTCTTCACGTTCCCCCTTCCTCGAGGGAATCGTACTCGGCGGTCGGGGGTCCACCTCGTCGCTCCGAGCGGAGGACGATAGAGTGGGCTCGATGATCCGCGTTGGTTCGATCGTTCTACGCGTAGATGACCTGGCGCGCCAGACGCAGTTCTGGGCAGCCGCTCTCGACTACGTGCCGCGCGAGGAAACGAGCGCCGATTTCGTGCTGCTGCGCCCGAGGGACGGTGTCGGGCCGAACCTCTCGCTCGACCGGGTCCACTCGACGGTGCAGGTGCCGCCACGCATCCATCTCGACCTCTACGCGGAGGACCAGGCCGGGGAGGTCAGGCGCCTCATCGCGTTGGGCGCCAGCGAGGTGCACTGGGACAAGCGACCGCCGGACGCGGACTACGTCATCCTGGCGGACCCAGAGGGCAACCGCTTCTGCGTCGTGGACGCGGGCTAAGCGTCCTTCCGGCCCCGATCCGGTCTACGGGTGGTCATACACGTAGAAGATGTAGTCCTGAGATACGGTCTTGACGCCCAGATCGTTCAGCAACCTGAGCAGTTGCGCGCGATGATCGGTGCCGTGATTGGCGACATGGAGCAGCACTTGCCAGAGGATGAGGTCCTTGTCCTCCCCCTCTGCGAACGGCTTCTCAAAGAGCATGTCGTCCCGCAGCTCCGCAAGATAGTCGCGCATGCGTTGCTCAACGGCGTCCCAGTGCGTACGAATGCTGTTCCGATCTACATAGGTGGCAGGATCGAGCGAGTCCGGAAGGTCGATGCCTCGCAGTCCGCTGAACCAGGTGTCATCGACGCTCATGAGATGCACGACCTGGTTGCGGACGGATCCACGGGAGTAGCTCACCTCTCGCGTGAACTGTTCATCCGAGAGCGACGCGATGTATGTATCCCAGGTGTTGCGGTTCTCGCTGAAGTGATAGTCGTAGAAATGGCGGAAGGCATCGGCGTTCATGTCGTAACGATCGCCCAGCCGCCTAGCGCAGCGCTTCGATCGACGCGGTCGCGACGATCCCTTCGACGCTGCGCGCCAGCTCCGCGTCCAGGGTTACGAACGCGTCTGCCTGCAGCTGCGTGAGTGCAACGTACTCAGCGTCGTAGGTCGAGGCCCATCCCAACTGATCCGCCAGGTCCCAGGCCCGACGCCGGAGCACGGCGTCGCCGAGGAGCCTGATCGGCATCCGCCCGATGCGGGTGAGGCGGTCGCGCGCGACGTCGGCCGGGATCTCGCCCCGCTGGACGGCCTCGTGCAGAGCCGACAGCGTTTGGGAACGAAGGAGCGTCGGTGCGAGGAGCTTGTGCGCGCCTGGGACCTCGACCCCCGTGCTCGCCAGGTGGAGGACGGCGCTGGCGTCGACGACAAACCTGGTCATCGGGTACCTCAGATCGGGTGCAGGAGCGTCAGAAGACTACCGTTGCGCCCCCTCACGGTCGGCACCTGCGGCGCCGCGCGGCGCGCAGGCAAGCTCGGGCTCGACAAGTTCCCCTTTCTCGATGAAGCCGCCGACGAAGTGACATGACGACGTCCGACCAAAATATCCTCGGGCCTAAAGCCGCCCTCCTACCCGATGGTCGAGTCCTCGTGGTCGGTGGCTGCGCCTCAACACGAGCCAGCCCACCATAACCACGACGGCGATCCACCTGCGCACTTCGTGTCCGTCCCACCACCTTCGATCGCCCACAGCGACTCGCTAGACCGCGGACTAGCTCGCGCGCATCCGCGATTAGCGGCCCAGGGGACCGACGTGCGCCCGCCGCCGAGGATCTGAAACAGCCGATCGAGCGGGACGTCAACCCGATCGACGGCTAGTCGATCGGCACTAGCCGAGCACGGGCTTCACGGCGGCCGGTGCGAATGGGGTGGGTATGGCAACCAGCGCAATCTGTCCCCGGTGCCGGGCGGCGCGCGTCACCGGGGCTCGCTCGGGCGGGTCATGCGAGTACGACTTCGGGGCCGGGGCGGCTGATCACCCGGCGGATGCCCGCCTGTACAGCCAACCATCTGCCAGCACGACCGATAGCACGCCGGCTCCAGCAGACGCACGTCGGCGGGAGGTGGCCCCAGG
>JBGPKY010000321.1:0-2693 GCA_041486205.1 Actinomycetota bacterium | reverse complement strand
TCATGATCTTCGACTTCTGGCCGAACTCGACGCGGCGCTTCAAGGAGCTGTCCCTCGCTTCGACCGGACTGTTCGTCCTCAGCATGATCCCGATCACCTACATCATGGGCAAGGACATCCTCGACCTCGCGTTCCACTGGCACCTGTGATGGCCACCTCCACAGAGACTCGCTCGAGCTCCGACCAACCCGCGCCGAAGGCACCTCCGGCCTATCGCGGTCAGCGCGAGCGGCCCGTCGGCGGCTGGGAACTTTGGACGTGGCTGTTCATGCGCATATCGGGCGTAGTGCTATTGGTGCTCGCCGTCGGCCACGTCCTGATCATGCACGTCCAGGCCGGTGGGGTCGGGCGCGTGAACTTCGGCTTCGTCGCCGCGCGCTGGGGGAACCCGCTTTGGCGGACGTGGGACTGGGCCATGCTCTCGCTCGCGCTCGTGCATGGGATCAACGGTCTCCGCGTGATCGTGCAGGACTACGTCAAGCCCGCCGCGGCTCGATTCGCGATCAACATGTTCTTCTACGTGATCGGGTTCATGCTCTTCGTGCTTGGCAGCGTGATCGTGTTCACGTTCGACCCGAGCAAGTGGCCGGGGGCGACGTAGCCCGATGACGACGACCCACACCTACGACGCGATCATCGTCGGAGCCGGCGGTGCCGGGCTGCGGGCGGCGATCGAGGCCTCCGACAGCGTTCGTACGGCCGTCATCTCCAAGCTCTACCCCACGCGCTCCCACACCGGTACCGCTCAGGGCGGCGTGTGCGCTGCGCTCGCGAACGTCGAGGAGGACTACCCGGAGTGGCACGCCTTCGACACGGTGAAAGGCGGCGACTACCTCGTCGATCAGCCTGCGGCGCAGCTGATGTGCGAGGAGGCGGCCGGCGACATCTACGAGCTCGAGCACTGGGGCCTCCCGTTCAACCGCACACCGGACGGGAAGATCGACCAGCGGCGGTTCGGCGGGCACACCCGTAACCACGGCGAGGCGCCGGTCAAGCGCGCGTGCTACGCGGCCGACCGCACCGGCCACATGATCCTGCAGACCCTCTACCAGCAGTGCGTGAAGCGCAACGTCCGCTTCTTCAACGAGTTCTACTGCCTCGACCTGTTGATGCGCGATGGCCGCGTCGCGGGCGTCGTCGCCTACGAGCTCGCTACCGGCGAGCTGCACGTCTTCCGCGCGAAGTCCGTGCTGTTCGCCACGGGCGGGTTCGGACGGATGTTCAAGGTCTCATCGAACGCGCATTCGCTGACGGGCGACGGACCCTCGGTCGTCTACCGACGCGGCATCCCACTCGAGGACATGGAGTTCTTCCAGTTCCACCCGACGGGCGTCTACAAGATGGGGATCCTCCTGTCCGAGGCCGTCCGCGGTGAGGGCGGCATCCTGCTGAACGGTGAGAACGAACGCTTCATGGAGCGCTACGCCCCCACCGTGAAGGACCTCGCCCCGCGCGACCTGATCAGCCGCGCCATCTACCAGGAGATCAAGGAAGGCCGCGGCGCCGGCCCGAAGAAGGACGCGGTCTGGCTCGACGTGCGCCACCTGCCGCGCGAGGTCATCGAAGAGAAGCTCCCCGACGTGACGGAGTTCGCGCGCGTCTACCTCAACGTTGAGCCGACCACCGAGCTCGTCCCGATACAGCCGACCGCCCACTACGCGATGGGTGGCATCCCGACCGATGTCGACGGCCAGGTCGTCAGCGGGCCGGACGAGACGCCGGTTCCCGGGCTCTACGCGGCGGGCGAATGCGCATGCGTTTCCGTCCACGGCGCGAACCGCCTCGGTACGAACTCGCTGCTCGACATCGTCGTGTTCGGCCGCCGGGGCGGTAAGGCCATGGCCGAGTTCTCGAAGACCGCGGACCTCCCACCCCTCGACAAAGGCTCGGAGGGCGACGTGGCCGCCCTGCTCGAGCAACTGATCGCCAGGAAGGAGGGTGCGAACGCCGCCGACATCCGTGCCGAGCTCCAGAACAACATGTTCGATCTGGCGTTCGTTGTGCGAACCGAGGAGGGCCTTCGGAAGATGCAGGACATCCTCGTGGGCCTACGCGAGCGCTTCGGGCGTGTCTACGTGCAGGACACCGGGAAGATGTTCAACACGGAGCTGATGGAAGCGGTCGAGCTGGGCTTCCTCCTGGACTGCGCGGATACCCTCGTGGCGGCCGCGCTCGCTCGTGAGGAGAGCCGGGGCGGGCACTGGCGGGACGATTTCCCGACGCGCGACGACGAGCACTGGCTGAAACACTCGCTCGCATACCGGAACGAGGACGGAACCATCCGCCTGGAGTTCAAGGACGTGAAGCTCGGACCCTACGTGCCGATGGAGAGGAAGTACTAGATGACGGCGGAGTCCCTCGGCGACGTGCTGGCCACGTCCGAAGATCGCAAGGCGGGAGCTACCGACAAGGTCAGGCTCACGCTGAAGATCCGCCGGTACAACCCCGAACTGCGCGGAGACGAGTCGTGGTGGGACGAGTTCACCGTCGAGGCCGAGCCGAACGACCGGCTCCTCGACGCCTTGCACACGGTGAAGTGGTATCACGACGGAACGCTCGCGCTGCGTCGTTCGTGCGCACACGGCATCTGCGGTTCGGACGCCATGCTCATCAACGGTCGGAACGCCCTCGCCTGCAAGGTTCTCGTGAGAGACCTCGTTCCCAAGGTCACGGTCGAGCCGATCCGTGGTCTG
>JBGPKY010000320.1:0-2697 GCA_041486205.1 Actinomycetota bacterium | reverse complement strand
GGCGAAGGCCGGCCAGTGGCGCTCCGGTGCGTCGACCATCAGGTGGACCTCGAACGGCAGCGAGGTGAGCGGGCGCACGCTCCGCACGGGGTCGGCTCCGTGCGTCAAGCGCGGCACGAAGTGGCCATCCATGATGTCCCACTGCAGCCGGTCGGCTCCGGCCCGCTCGAGCCCGACGACTTCATCGCCGAGGCGCGAGACGTCGGCGTCGAGCAACGAAGGAACGATCACGATGGCTCGGTCGCGCACACTCGCCTGTCCCGTCATTCGAGCGGCGCTCAGGGCGGCGGTCATCCGGGCTTCCCAGTCGCCCCGGCGATCCTAGGGTCGAGGTCGCCAGCGGCGTAGCGGCGCGCCATCTCCTCCAGCGGTATCGGCCGGATCCGGCTTCCATGACCCGCCGAACCAAACTGTTCGAAGCGTTCGCGACACATCTGGCGTGCGGCCGTGATCGCCTCGCTCAGGTAGCGCCGCGGGTCGAAGTCCGAGGGATCACGGGACAGGTGGCGACGGACGGCGGCGGTCATGGCGAGACGGATGTCCGTGTCGATATTGATCTTCCGGACGCCGTGGCGGATGCCCATCTGGATCTCCTCGACCGGAACGCCGTAGGTCGGCCGGATGTCGCCGCCATGTTCGTTGATCATCGCCAGCCACTCCTGCGGCACGCTCGACGAGCCGTGCATGACCAGGTGCGTGTCGGGCAGCCGGGCATGGATCTCCTTCACGAGGTCCATGACGAGAACGTCGCCAGACGGCGGCCGGCTGAACTTGTAGGCACCGTGGCTTGTCCCGATCGCGATCGCGAGGGCGTCAACGCCGGTGTTACGAACGAACCGCACGGCATCGTCCGGGTCGGTCAGCAGGCGCCCCGCGCCGACCTCGCCCGCCACTCCGTGGCCATCCTCCTGATCGCCACCGCGCCGCTCGAGGGAACCAAGCACGCCGATCTCTCCTTCGACGCTCACTCCGACCGCGCGAGCGATCTCAACCACCTGACGGGTGACGCGCGCGTTGTACTGGTAGGAAGCGGGGCTCTTCGCATCCTCGAGCAGTGAGCCGTCCATCATGACGCTCGAGAAGCCGGATCGGATCGAACGGATGCACGTCCCGACGGTCGCACCGTGGTCCTGGTGGACCGCGACCGGCACCTCAGGAAAGGCCTCGAGAGCCGCAAGGATCAGATGACGTAGGAATGGCTCGCCCGCGTATGTGCGGGCACCGGCCGAAGCCGCGACGATGGCCGGACTATCGACCTCGCGCGCGGCGCCAAGGACGGCCTGGACCTGCTCCATGTTGTTGATGTTGAACGCGGGTAGGCCGTACCCATGCTCCGCCGCATCGTCGAGGAGCTGGCGCAACGAGACAAGCGGCATTGGTCGGCAAGTCCTCATGGCTCCGGCGGTCGGTCAGCCAGACGGCGATCGACTGCAGGACCGGAAGGCTAGTCGAGCCGCTGAATGCTGTCCAATGCATGTTGGTCATCTTGAGCATCCAACACGTGAATACGTCGTCTTCCTGATGTCAATCCGTGGCGACGTTCCCGCCAATCGATCCGCGCCATTGCTCTTCGCCGATGAACCGAGCGAACGCCGCGGCCGCGGGGGAGAGGAGCTTGTCGCGCGCGAAAAACAGATGCCACTGGCGGCGAAGGGGGAAGCCCTCGAGCGGTATCTCGACAAGGAGGCCGAGCTGGAGTTCGAGCGAGGCCGCGAAACGGGAGAGCACGGAGACGCCCAGGTCCTGAGCAACCGCTCGCTTGATCGCGCCGTTGCTGGCAAGCTCCATGATGGGCCGCACCGAAAGACGTGCGCGGCCAAACGCCGCCTCGGTCGTTTCTCGGGTTCCTGAGCCAGGCTCTCGCCCGATGAACGGCAGCGCAGCGAACTCGGCGAGCGTGACTCGCGTCGAGCCAGCAAACCGGCGCCGGGGCGAAGCGATGGCGATCAGCTCGTTAGCGAGGAAGGGTCGAACGACGAGCGGGATCGGAGGATCGTCCCACGTGTGCCCGCCGAACGCGAAATCCACCTCATTCGCCACGAGGCGGTCCAGAACGTGCTGGCGGTTCCCGATGTCGAGGCGGAGATCAATGCCCGGATGCTCGTTGCGGAATGCCCCCAGGACGTCCGGCAGCACGTAGATGCCGACCGTGGTGTCCGCGACGACCCGGAGCGTGCCCCGGCGGAGATCCTTCAGCTCGTCAAGGTCGTCCCCTGCCGCCTCGAACTCGGCGAGGATCCGGCGGGCATGCCCGTACAGGATCTCGCCGGCAGGCGTGAGCTGGATCCGTCGGCCGACGATCTCCACCAGTGGAACGCGAAGCGCCAGCCGGAGGGCCTTCAGTTGATGAGACACGGCGGGCTGGCTCAGACCAAGGGACTCGGCCGCCCGAGAGAAGCTCCCATGGTCGGCGACGGCGGCGAAGAGTCGGAGCTGGTGAACCGTCACCAGTTGGTCCAGGCTGATCGCAGGCCGTCGCTCGTCGGCGTTCATGCGGCGGACTGCCATCGTCCCGTGCGTCCCATGCAGCGATTCTATGGGAAGTGAGGCTGTCCCGAGACGCGCTCACGGGAAATGAGGCCCGAGCGACCCTCGCACGGTTCGAATCCCGTGTGCCGCTCCAGCACCGGCTCGAGGCCGCTTCCTACGGGAAGACGCTCCGAAGGGCGTCGCGCAGCCGGCCCAGGCTACCGCGGG
>JBGPKY010000319.1:0-2709 GCA_041486205.1 Actinomycetota bacterium | reverse complement strand
GTCACTCGCTGCTGCTGCGCTCGGCATCGGGCCCGAGGTGGTCGCCTTCGTCGAGCCGGAGGGCTACCTCGTGACGCGCTTCGTCGAGGGCGAGGTCGGCCGGGTGACGGCGGACGAAGCCGCTCCGTTGCTGCGGCGCTTCCACGACGGCCCGCCGATCGCCGGTCGCTTCGACCCGTTCCGCGTCGGCGAGAGCTACGCCGAGACCGCCCGCACCGCGGGCGTCGTGCTCCCGCTCGGATACGCCGAGGTGAAGGAGATCGCCGACCGGATCGAGCGCCGCCTCGGGCAGCGACGGCTCGCGCCGTGCCACAACGACTTGCTCGCCGCGAACTTCATCCACGGGGGCGAGCGGCTCTGGATCGTCGACTGGGAGTACGCCGGGATGGGCGATCCCGCCTTCGACCTGGCGAACTTCGCGGTCTCGAACGGGCTCGACGAGGACGGCGACCGGCTGCTGCTCGGCGCCTACGGCGGCGGCGACCCCGACGTGCACGTCCTGATGCGCTTCGTGTCCGATTACCGCGAGGCGATGTGGGGCGTCGTCCAGCAGGCGGTCTCCGAGCTCGGCTTCGACTTCGCCGCCTATGCCACCGAGCACTTCGAGCGCCTGGCGCGCACTGCCGCAGCCCCTCGTTTCCAGCAACTTCTCGCGTAGAGGGTTGTTTGCCCACTGCGGCGAACCTTGAGCCGATTGACACACGATCGATCGCATGCACTAAATCGACCATTCCAAAAGCGACTGAGGGGGCACGGATTTGTCTCACCTCATGGACATTCACGACGAGACGCCTGCCGAGGCAGCACGCGACGAGGCGGATCTCGCGAAGTTCGGCTACAAGCAAGAACTGCGGCGCTCGTTGGGAGTCTGGAGCTCCTTCGCGGTCGCCTTCAGCTACATCTCGCCGTCGACCGGCATCTTCACGCTCTTCGCGCTCGGTCTGACGACGATCGGCGGTGTCTTCATCTGGAGCTGGCCGATCGTGGCGGTGGGCCAGCTCTGCATCGCTCTCGGCTTCGCCGAGCTCGCGAGCCACTACCCGGTGGCCGGGTCGGTCTTTCAGTGGACGAAGTACCTGGCCGGAAAGACCTACTCGTGGTTCGCCGGCTGGATCTACATGTTCGCCGGCATCATCACCGTCGCAGCGGTCTGCGCGACGCTCCCGCTGGCGCTGATTCCCGCCTTCAACAACATGGGCTGGAACATGCACAACACCCTGCACAACCAGCGGATCATCGCGATCGTCACGCTCGTGATCATCACCGTGATGAACATCTTCGGGGTCAAGCTCGTCGCGCTCGTCAACAACACGGGCGTGCTGTTCGAGATCCTCGGGATGGTCGTCTTCGCGTTCATCCTGGCCGCGTTCCATCACCATCAGTCGGCCGGCGTGATCTTCCACACCGGCGGCACGAGCCTGACGACCGGCACGTTCCTGGTGGCGATGTTCATGTCGCTGTTCGTGATCTACGGCTTCGACACGGCCGGCACGCTTGCGGAAGAGACACGCGATCCACGCAAGGAGGCGCCGAAGGCGATCCTCGGGTCGATCATCGGCGCGTTCGTGATCGGCGGCATCTTCCTGTACGCGTGCCTGCTCGCGATCCCGAACCTGCACGACGCGATCGCGGGCGGCTTCGGGCCGGCTGCGATCATCGACGCGAACTTCGGCAACGCGTTCTCGACGGTGTTCTTGCTCGTCGTCTCGGCGGCGATCTTCGTCTGCTGCCTCGCGATCCAGACCTCGACGATCCGCCTCTGCTTCGGCATGTCCCGCGACGACAGCCTGCCGGGGTCGAAGGTGCTCTCGAACGTGCACCCGAAGCTGCACACCCCGATCGCCTCGTGCCTCGCAATCGGCGTGCTCGCGTTCATCCCGATGCTTCAGTACGCAGGTGCCGCGATCATCGCGATCGCCGCCACCGGGATGATCTATCTGTCCTACTTCGTCGGGAACATCGCCCTGCTGCGGGCCCGCCTGCGTGGCTGGCCGAAGGCAAAGGCGCCGTTCTCGCTCGGACGCTGGGGGATCCCGCTGAACATGCTCGCGCTCGCCTGGGGCGGCGGGATGCTGATCAACTTCGCGTGGCGACGCGTGGCAACGAACCCGACGCCGGTGCAGACGAGCCTCGGGCTCAACTTCCACTGGCACTGGCTGAACGAGCAGCCGGTGCTGTGGACGGTGGTCGTGGTGATCCTGCTCGTCGGCGGCACGTACTTCACGCTCGTGCAACGGCGAAAGCCGGGCCACCTGCAAGCGCCCGCAGGCGAAGTGTTTGCACCCGATGCGGCGTCATAGGGAGCCGCCGCGCCGATCACAATCGACGGAACGAGGAGAGAGCTCTTGACTGATCAATCGCATGACAAGGATCGGCGCATCCTCCACGCGCTCGGCTACGCGCAGGAGCTCAGGCGGGGGATGTCCGGCTTCTCGAACTTCGCGATCTCGTTCACGATCATCTCGATCCTGTCCGGGACGCTGACGCTCTACGGCACAGGCATCAACTACGGCGGTCCGGTTGAAGAGGCGTGGGGCTGGCCGCTCGTCTCGGTGTTCGTGATCATCGTCGGGCTCGGCATGGCCGAGATCGCATCTAAGTACCCGACGGCCGGCGGCCTCTACTACTGGGCCTCCAAGATGGGTGGGCCGGTCTGGGGCTGGTTCACCGGCTGGTTCAACCTGATCGGCCAGATTGCGATCACAGCAG
>JBGPKY010000318.1:0-2713 GCA_041486205.1 Actinomycetota bacterium | reverse complement strand
CTGCGGGACATCGAGGCGAAGGCGAAGTCCCGGACGAAGTTCATGGATGCGCTCGACCGCGCGGGCGCTTCCCTCAGCCCGTATGGACCAGTGCCGTCCGAGGACTGTTCCTTTCAGGACGGCACCTTTGAACCCGACATCGCGGTGTCGGTCGCTTCGGGCGACTACATCGTTCGTTCCAAGAAGGCGCTCGGCTCGTTCTACGCGACGGATCTCGAGTGGCTCCTGAAATGCCTCAGGCGGGATTGGGTCGTCCTCGCAGGAATCAGTACGAACGCCGACGTGCTTGCCACGGCATTCGAGGCGAATTGTCGTGGGCTCGGCGTGATCACGATCGAAGATTGCACCGCGAGCGTCTACGGTGAGGACCTGCATGCCCTCGCTCTCCAGCAGCTGGCTCGATGCCAGGGGTTCGTCATGGATCTCGAGCGGTTCCGTGCCCGCATCGCCGCGGAAGCGCCAATGGCCACTTCGCCTCAGCCCCGCGTGGACCGCTAGGGGATCGCGACCGCCATCTCGAGCGCGATGGCCTCCCCGTATCAGCTGAGCGTGTAACCGCCATCAACGAGCAAGGTGTGACCCGTGACGAACTGACCCGCTCGGCCGGCCAGGAACAGTGCCGCACCGACGGCGTCCTCGACCAAGCCCAGCCGCCCAAGCGGTATTTGCGCGATCCGTTGCTGCAGTACCGCCGGATCCGCCAGCAGTCCAGCGCGGGTCTCGGTGAGCGTCGAGGTCAACGCGATCGCGTTGACGGTGATCATCTTGTCCGCCCACTCCAGCGCGAGGACCCGGGTCAGCTGCTCGATCCCAGCCTTCGCTGCCGCGTAGGCGGCGACGCGACGAAGCGGCCGGCGGGCGAAGGTGGACGACAGGTTGATGATCCGTCCCCCGCCCCCACGGATCATCGCCGCCGCCGCCGCTTGAGACATCAGGAATGAGCCCTTGAGACTCGTATCGACGACCTCGTCCCACGCGGCCTCGGGGTAGTCGAGCGCCGGTCCGCTCGCGATGATCCCGGCGTTGTTCACTAGCACGTCAAGACGTCCGTATTCCGTCATGGCGCGTTGCACCACCAGCTCGCAATCAGATCGCGATCGCACGTCGGCTTGGACCTCGACCGCACGCCCGCCCACGCCACGGACCTGTTCGACGGTCCGAGCCGCGCCGTCTCGTTCTCGACTGGTCACGAGAACACTCGCCCCAGCGCGCGCTGACCCCACGGCGATCGCCTGCCCGATGCCATGGCGCGCACCCGTCACGACCACCACGCGGCCGTCGAGGCTCAGCAGGTCGGCGAGGAACGCGGTGTCCACGTCAGTACGCGCCGTCGCCGGCGGTCCCGCGCACGGTTCCTCGAGGCGGGCCTATCCGTAACAGATGAACTCGAGACAACTTCCCTCTGGATCCCGAAAGAAGATGCTCGTCCCGTTGCCTCGGGCTCCGAAGCGAACGACGGGACTGGAGTGCCCCTCGCTCGTCCTCCACGCCTGCGGCGAGGACTCGAGTGGCACGCCGTTCTTCTCGAGGTGGGCGGCGGCCTCCGCCGGGGTCCCTGGCCAGACCCAGCACATATCGCCGGCTCCCGCGACAAATGGTGCCTTCGTCGGCGGACCGGTCTTCGACCCGGCAGGCACGACGTTGATCTGGTTCTTGCCCCATCTGAACGCGTACAGTCCCGGGCCCCGCTCCACGATCTCAGCCTCGAACACGCGACGATAGAAATCCGATGTCTTCTCCCAATCGGCGACGGCCATGCCGAGGTGATCGAAGGTGATCCCGATCATGGGTTGCTTCCTCCGTGCACGGTTCCTAGACCTGGACCCGGCGCCGCGCGGGTCCTTCGCTCTCGCTCGCGAGGCCCGCGACGATGCCCGCAGCGTAGTCGAACGTGGATTCGATCCCGGCCGCATACAACAACCGGAAGACCTCGAGGATCGCCGCTTCGCTCAGCCCCGCCTTGAGCGCATTCGCGATGTGATTCTTGACCCCGTTCTCGTTCAGCACGGTTATCGACGCGCCGATCCCGATCAGGACGAGCTCCATCGTGTGCTCATCCAGGCCCTCTCTCGCCGGGGTATCCATTTGGTCGAACGACTCGAAGCTGAGATCGTCGGTCCGCAACCACTGTTCGCGTAGATCGCCCCACGCGCCCCGCCGAGCGACGAACTTGTCCTTGATCGCCTGTTGGCGCGGCGTCAGCGCCTCGGGCTTCGGCGCGAATTGCTTCGCCGCGATCGGCAAGCATGTCAGCGCGACATGAGCGATGCCGCCCGAGATGATCATGACCTGAGCGATCTCCTTGAGCGATGCCCCGGCGGCGAGGGCGCGCTTCGCGTGGCGCTCCATGCCCGGTGCGTGCCTGCAGCGCGGAGCCGCGAAGGCGCCGAGCAGGATGAGCTCTCGCTCCTTCTCGCTCAGCACTCCTCCTTTGATCGGCCGCTCCACCATGTCGAGGTAGGCGCTCCAGTAATCAGGAACGAGCGAAAGGAATGTCCCGAGATCCGCGGACCAGTTGCTGAGCAACTCCGCGGAGCGTCGTTCCAGATCCGCCTTGCCACTTGATGACAGGCGTCCTGCCATGCGAGCCCCTCCTCCGCGACCTGACGCGAGCCTGCCGCTACAACGCAGGATCGGACCTCGCCGACCGTAGGTTTGCTCGGTCGCCATGTCAAGCCGTTGCGCCGGTCACTGCCCATGCGCGCGAGATCGG
>JBGPKY010000317.1:0-2716 GCA_041486205.1 Actinomycetota bacterium | reverse complement strand
CTCGTGAACACCTCGCGAGGGCCGGTTGTGAACGAGGCTGCCCTCGCCGCAGCGCTGAGGGCTGGAGAGATCTTCGCTGCGGGGATCGACGTCTTCGAACGGGAGCCAGAGGTCGACCCCGGCCTCCTCGGATGCGAGAACGCGGTGATCATCCCCCACCTGGGCAGCGCGACCGTCGACACCCGCGTCGCGATGGGTATGCTCGCCGCCGAGAACCTCTTCGCCGCTCTCGAGGGGCGCCAGCCCCCTACCCTGCTCAACCCAGAGGTGTTGGAGGCGAAGAGCGGCTAACAAGCCGGGCCTGCACCCGGCCGCGCGAGGCGAGGGGAGGCAACATGGGTCGGCTGGACGGGAAGGTCGCGCTCATCACCGGCAGCGCGAGCGGGATGGGCAAGGTCGCCTCCTCGCTCTTCGCCAGGGAAGGCGCGAAGGTCGTTCTCTCCGATGTCTCCGACGAAGCCGGTGAGGCCACCGCGCGAGAGATACTCGCTTCCGGCGGCGAGGCCGTCTACGTTCACGCCGACGTCTCGAAGGAAACCGACGCCAAGGCGATGGTGGACGACGCCGTGGAGCGGTTCGGCAGCCTCCACGTCCTGTACAACAACGCGGGCATCATGCTCGGCGACGACGGCTCGGTCGACACCACTTCCGAGGAGATCTGGGACCGGACTCTGGCGATCAACGTGAAGGGCGTCGCGTTCGGGTGCAAGTACGGGGTGCCGGCCATCATCGCGGCCGGCGGCGGCTCGATCATCAACGTCGCCTCGTTCGTCGCGTGGGTGGGCGCCGCCACGTCGCAGACCGCGTACACCTCGTCCAAGGGCGCGGTGCTCGCGATGACGCGCGAGATCGCCGTCGAGTACGCGCGCAGAGGCGTCCGCTGCAACGCGCTCTGTCCCGGGCCGATCGAGACCCCGCTCCTCATGCAGCTCCTTTCCGACGAGGCGAAGAAACAGAGGCGGTTCGTCCACATCCCGATGGGGCGGCTCGGACAAGCGGAGGAGCTGGCGAAGGCGGCGCTCTTCTTGGCCTCCGACGACTCCTCCTTCATGACGGGCGCATCGTTGATCGTCGACGGCGGGATAACCGCCGCCTACGTGACCCCGGAGTAGTTCGCCCGAACGCTCGTAATCGGTCACATCCGAAGACTTCTTGACACGGACCGGCGTCCGGTTCCTAATACCCCCGATACGTCTGGCTCCTTATGGGGAAGGGGGAGGCATGGACGACCGGTCCGGCATGTCCGCATCTGCCGGTGTCTCGACGGGCAAGACCGACGTCGAGAAGCTCCACGAGATGGGGTACGCCCAGGAGCTGAAGCGAGGGATGGGGGCGTTCTCCAACTTCGCGGTCTCCTTCACGATCATCTCGATCCTGTCGGGGTGCCTCACGCTGTTCGGGTTCGGGATGTACACGGGTGGACCGGCCAGCGCCGCGTACGGGTGGCCGCTCGTCGGGATCCTCGTGACCTTCGTCTCGCTCGCGATGGCCGAGATCTGCTCGAGCTACCCGACGGCCGGCGGGCTTTACTACTGGTCCGCGAAGGTCGCACCCAAGAACGGGCCTGCGTGGGCGTGGTTCACCGGCTGGTTCAACCTGCTCGGCCAGGTCGCAGTGACGGCTGGCATCGACTTCGGACTGGCGGCCTTCGTTTCGGCGTTCATGCACATCGCGTTCAACGTCGAGGTCACGAGGCTCATCGTCGTGCTGACGTACACGGCCGTGCTCGCGATCCACGGGCTGATGAACACGTTCGGCATCAAGCTCGTCGCGCTGTTCAACGACGTGAGCGTCTGGTGGCACGTCGGCGGCGTGCTGGTCATCTTCGTGATCCTGTTCATCGTGCCGGACCATCACACGAGCTTCGGGACGATCTTCAGCTTCAAGACATCCGCCGACCCCTCCCAACCCTTCCCGGCCGGCTTCATCAACGGAACCGGGTTCAGCAGCGGGTTCATGGGATCGATGCTGTACATCTTCTTGATCGGGATGCTGATGTCCCAATACACGCTGACCGGCTACGACGCCTCGGCGCACATGACCGAGGAAACGCATCAGGCCGACATCTCGGGACCGAAGGGCATCTACCGCTCGGTCGTGATCTCCGTGATCTTCGGCTACATCCTGCTGCTCGGCGTGTGGCACGCTGTGCAAGGAGCCACCGGCTACGGCAATGCCCTCTCGTTCCAGCTGGAGACGTCGAACGTCGCCGCGCCGGCGCAGATCTTCTTCGACGCCGTCGGCAAGAGCTGGGCCATCTTCATGCTGCTGATCGTGATCGGGGCGCAGTTCTTCTGCGGGATGGCATCGGTCACTGCGAACTCGCGGATGATCTACGCGTTCTCGCGAGACGGCGCGATCCCCGGGCATCGGTTCTGGCACAAGATCAACAAGCGAACCCGGACACCCACCAACTCGATCTGGTTCGCAGCCGTCGGGGCATGGCTCCTCGTGGCGCCCGCGTACTGGAAGGGCAGCATCGTGGCGTACTTCGCGGTGACGTCGATCGCGGTGATCGGGCTGTACATCGCCTACGTGATACCGACGTTCCTCCGTCTGCGCGCAGGCGACGCGTTCAACTACGCGCCGGTCGCCGTCCTCATCGTGATCGGCTTCGCCGGGATCTACTGGCTCGTTTCCGCCCACAAGTGGTTCAAGGGACCGAAGGTGCAGGGCTCGGCGGAGGAGTTGGCCGCAATCGAGCGGGAGCTGGGCG
>JBGPKY010000316.1:0-2726 GCA_041486205.1 Actinomycetota bacterium | reverse complement strand
CGCAGACTCGCTCGTGGGGACGATCGCCATCCCGATCATGCCGAAACGGGGGCTGTTCGTCGGGCTCGTCAGCACGCCCATCTCCTCACCGTCTTTCGAGACCGCCGCGCCGTACTCGGGGAGCGTGTCGCCTTCCAGCTTCAGGGTCACGAACCGATCGGGCGGCGCGGCCGCGACCTCTCGCAGCTTGTCTTTGCCGATCCCCGGCGTGTCGAGTGCCACGAGTCGGTCCATGTTGAAGTCGTACGGAGTGCGCTGGTGGGCTTCGTAGTCATAGTCGGTCACGATCAGACCCGACTCGATCCGAAGGATCTCGATGTTCTCGACGCCGAACGGCGTCACGCCTGCCCCGGTCACCGCGTTCCACAGGTCGGCGGCGTCGTCGGGGTTCGTGAGGAAGAGCTCGAAGCCGAGCTCGCCGCCGAACCCGGTCCGCGAGAGGTAGACCAGTACTCCCCCGACCTTCACGGGATCGGGGTAGAAGCGGAAGTACTTCAGGGCCGAGACGTCCGCGTCGGTGAGCGACTGAACGACCTCGCGAGATCGGGGCCCGATCACGCCGAGGTGCGGCATCTTCGGTGCGATCCACTCGAACTCTACATCGAAGCCCTTCAGCATCTCGCCGAAGTAGTTCTGATGGTCTTTCCCGTTCGTCATCACCCAGCAATGGTTCGGGCGGCCGGTGTTGTACACGGTGCCGTCGTCGACCATGAGGCCGTCCTCGTCCAGGAACGCTCCGTAGCGAGCTTGACCGGGCACCAGACCGAGGGCGTCGTTGCTCCAGAGGTGCTGTGCCGCGTTCAGCGCATCCGGACCGCGGAAGTCCCATTTGTTGAGGGGCGAGACGTCCCACACGGCCACGTCGTCCCGCGTGGCCTCGTACTCCTTCTGAAGATCGCCGAACCCCTCCAGCCACATCCACCCCCCGTCGGCGATGTGGGTGCCCCCGGCGGCCGCGGTGACTTCGTGGAAAGCAGTCTTGATCGCGTCTTCGTCGCCCATAGCCTCATCCTTCCCGATCGATGACCGGGTTATACCCGGTGTTTGACTCGTCGTTCAAGTCGCGGACTCTGTCAGGCGCGCGTGAGCCCTAGGAAGTGGCTCGCCCTCCGGTAGCCCCGCTCGGCGAGCCTGGAAGCCAGGACGAGGAACAACTGAGCGGTGACGAGAGCGTCGTCGAGCGCCTCGTGGGGATTCGTGACAGGCACGCCGTAACGCTCGGCCGTCGCGGTCAGCGAGAACCTCACACCCGGGAAACCGTTGACGTTCTCGGCCTCGAGCGCCAGTTCGCGTACATCGATGGTTCGGCGGACCCACTCGCGACGCCTGCCCCCGAAGATCCTTCCGAGGAAGGCGACCTCGACGTCGGAGTACCAGGTGAGGAGGAAACGGCCGTCTATCGCCTCGTGCAAGCGCCTGCGGGCGACCTCTAGCGGAGGCGCTTCGAGGAGGTCCTGCGGCAGGATCTCGTGCAACTTCATCGAGCGGACCGAGGAGGGCACCTCAGGAACCACGATCTGGTGCACGCTCTGGCCGACGATGACTCGCCCGCCGATCACGGGGACGACGCCGAATGACACGATGGCGTCTCTCTCGAAGTCCAGGCCCGTCGTCTCGAAATCCAGCGCGGCGAGCGGGGCCACTCGCCAAGGCGCCTTCCGCAGCCGGCGATGGGGCTCGGTCGGGATCAGCTCGCTCACCTGCACTCGATCACCGCTTCCTCGGTGATGAGGCGTAAGACGGGAAGGTCGTCTCGTCCATGCGGAACTTCGTCCACGACCTGGAGGCTGAAACAGACCCCCACCGTCAGAACGTCCTGCCGCGTTCGTTTCAGGAACCGATCGTAGAAGCCACCGCCGTAGCCGACGCGATCCCCTCGAAGATCGAAAGCCAGCCCGGGCACCACAACCACGTCGATCTCGCCGGGATCGGCCGGCTCCCCGTCGCGAGGTTCCTCGGCGCCAAACGGAGCACGCGTCACAGGATCGCCGGGCGCGAACGGCACGGCGCGCATCTCGCGTTCCTCGACCCGAGGCAGCAGAACGCGGACCCCCCGCGAAGCCAACCGGCGGACGATCGGACCGGTCTCGACCTCGGACCCGAACGAGGAGAACACCATCACGGTAGTCGCGGAGGCGACCTCGGGAAGACCCATCAATCGCTCCGCGATGGCCTCGCTCCTACGCGCGCGCTCCGCGGCCGGGATCTCGTCGCGAGCTGCGAGCGCCTGAGCTCGGAGGGCCTTCTTCCGCTTCTTCAGTTCCCCGGAGGAGCTCAAGTGCGAGGTCTCATGTTCGGGAACACTCGGTCGGCGATGAGGTCTGAACGGTCCGCAGGGCCGGCCGCGACCAGCACCGCCCACGACGCGCCCGCCGTCTCCAACCCCTCGAACCACCAAGTCAGCGAATCGGCGCTCCCGGCCCAGACGTTCGTTTCGAGCATGCCCTTCTTGTAGCGAGCGTTCAGCATGTCGCCCGCCTCGTCCTCGCTCTCGCCTACGACGACGATGCCTGCCCAAGTGGCCTCTACGGTGCGGCCCGCTTCCGCCGACGCCTCGCGCAGCACGTTGGTCTTCCTCGCGAACTCCGGGATCGAGAGTCCCCAGCCGTTCCAGGCATCGGCCTCGCGCGCGGCGATCCGGACAACCTCATCGGCCTGCCCGCCGATCCACACCGGCGGTCCTCCGGCCTGCGCTATCGGCCTCGGCAGCAACGGGCCTGCGATGG
>JBGPKY010000315.1:0-2772 GCA_041486205.1 Actinomycetota bacterium | reverse complement strand
GCCGGCCGTGTGAGCGGGCCCGGCGTTCGAGGTCAGCACGATCATGATCGTGCACTCGGCCACTGGTGGCTCTTGCCGCTCACCCGCCTGCGCCCCCCAGGTACAGGAATGCGAGGATCCGGACAACGGTGACCTGCCCGGGCCGAACCAGGGATCAGCGGCAGCCGCGCTTTCAGGCGAGCAGTGAACAGGTCGCGCACCAGAGGCAGCAGCACGCCGACGATCTCGTCTTTCAAGACGAAACCGTCGGCTCCACTCTTCAGCGCGTGGCGCCTGTATTCGGGGGAGAACGTGATGACGATGACCCGCGGCGGGCTTGCCACGACCTTCAGATGTCGGACCATGTCCAGCCCGCACATCCCGGGCATGTCGACGTCAGTCAGAACCAGATCGGGCTGAAGCCGCGCGACAGTCGCGATCGCCTCCACGGCCGAGAACGTGTGGGCCACCATCTCGAGCCATGGCTGATCGTCGAGAAAGCGTCGGAGCGCCGACACGAATACCTCGCTGTCGTCGACAACCACGACGCGGATCGGCGCAACCCGGCGCCGTGGCGCTCCCATACCATCTTTCTTTACGTCCTCATCCGCCCTCGTGTAAATACGCCATTCCGGACTGGGCGTTTGTCGTACGGCATTTAGCGTACTCACGCTTATCGCACTGCTCGTCTCCGTCCACGCATATAGTGCGGACAGGCTTGTCTTGGTACATCCGCGCGCGCACGATGAACGGGCTCTTCGGAGGTTCCTCGTTCGGCACTATGGAGTCCGCGGCCGCGCAACCTTCATCGCGGAGGTCATCACTGCCCTCCTTGGGGTAGTGCCCGCCGACAGTTGCTGGTTCCGCGAGTTCAGCTTCTGGCCGCCCTGGGTGAGCCTCTTGGTCTACCCCGACGGGGTCCAGCAGAAGGACAGCGAGCGAGCCCTCGAACAGTGTTTGAACAGCCATCCAGGCATCGCCTATCGCCAGCGGACCTTCGACCTGCACGCGATCCAGCTCTCCGATTTCGTGCCCAGACTGCGCTTCCACCGCACGGCCGTGTACCAGCAGTTCTACCGGCCCATGGGCGTCGAGTACCAGATCTCTGTGGGGTTGAGCATGGGGCCGGGCACCTGTGTCGTGATCGCTTTCGGCCGCAAAGGGTGCGACTTCTCCGTTGCCGATCGGCGCTGTCTCAACATGCTCCTTCCCCATCTGATTGAGGGCTACTGGAACGCGTGCGCCCTGAGCACATACCGCGGGTTCCTACCGGTCTCAGCACTCGGCGCTGACGACACCAACTTGGTGAGCCTCAACCACGTTATGCGGGTCCGTCTCGTACCGCCAGACGCCCGGGCGTTGTTGATGGAGTATCTCGGCAACCGCGTGGCGGCGGGCCACGTTCCAGACTCCTTCGAGCGCTGGTTCCAACGTTATGCGCGGGTCCCGACCCTCGGCAGGAGGTTTCCCCAGGCTCGCCAGCCGTTCATCGTCGAGCGGCCCGGAAAGCGCCTGGTGGTACGCCTGTTCTCCGACGAGAACGAACATTGGCTCTTCCCGCAGGAGGAGGTTACCGACCACCTCCTGTCGCTGCGCGTGTTCGGTCTCACCGCGCGCGAGGCCCGGATCCTAGAGTCGATCGCGCAGGGCAGGCACAACGTCGAGATCGGCGTCGAGCTGGGCATCGAGCCTCGCACGGTGGGCAAGCACCTCGAGCGGATCTTCTTGAAGCTCAACGTCGACAACCGGACGTCGGCGGTGCTGAAGGCCCTGAGTCTGATCTCCTGGACCGCGCCACCGCCGCCACGGCAGTGAGAACTCGGGGCAGTGCGCTGGCCGGGGCGGCGTTCACCCCTCGGTCGTTGAGCAACGAGGCGCAGGAGTGCGCTCGCCGAAGCTACCCAGCTACACAGCGACCGAGCTAGCGACGTCATACACGAAGTCGTACGCGCGAAGCGCGGCGCGGGAGACGATGTTCTGGCGATCGCCGAAGATGCCGTCGAGGATGACGGCCTGCTCGGCCTGGGGCTGCTCGATGATGGACAGGAGCACGCGCGACCCGTACTTGATCCATCGCGTCTGCGGAACGAGCTTTCCGTCCGAAGTCGTCTCAACGACCTGGCGTTTCAGGATCGTGAGCACGAGCTCCGCATCGGTCTTGTCGTAATCGACGCTCAGCTTCGCGAACAGTTCCTTCACGGTGTCGCGCCGCTCGTCGAGCAGCTTCATGAAGAGCTCCGGCGTGACGCGGTCGCCCTTCCTGCTCATCGTGCCGTCGGCGGTCAGCTCGACGCCGTGGAGGACCGCCAGGTACAGAAAGTGCCAGAAGATTTCGTACGTCGCGAGATCGTTCATGAACCGCAGGCCGGTTCTCGGGTCGTAGATGGCGGCGGCGTTGTTGCCGTGCAGCTGCTGGTACATGAACTCGGTGGCCATGTACATCGCGTAGCGCAAGCCGTCCTCGGTCGTCGGCCCCTGCGGCCGCGCGAGCAGCCGTTCGCGCGCGGCGTCGGAGAAGAGCTTCTCGACCGTCAGGTCGCTTTCCGAGAGCTCCAGCGGATGAACCTTGCCGTCCTTGAGCAGACCGAGGTCCTCGAGCCGCTTCCGCTCGTCGGGACGAAGCTTCCCGACGACCTCCTGCAGGCCGTCGACGCCGGGGACGAGCGGTTCACGTCCGGCATCGACGTAGTCTTTGGCAATCGTCGCCACCCAGCTCTGACGGTAGGTATCGTGAAGCGTCCCGTTGATCCGGAACAGTCCCGTCAACCGCTCCCGCAGCTTGTCGAACCAGAT
>JBGPKY010000314.1:0-2792 GCA_041486205.1 Actinomycetota bacterium | reverse complement strand
GTTGGGGGACGCGGACGCCGCCGTAGTGCGTGCCGAGCAGCCAGCGTTTGAGTAGCGAGGCAACGCGATGGGCGCGCGCCGAAAGAGCGCGAGTATCTCCGTGCTTGACCTCAGGCGCCTTCGCGAGCTCGTTCGGCTCGGGACTTCACTTCGCCGTACACGAACGCTCCGACGAGTACCGCGAGCGGCGCGAGGATCGCGACGAGGCCGGTGGTATCGCGGCCGGTCGCCACGAAGACGATTCCTGCGACAAGAACGATCACGGAGATGATCGCTCCGATGATCTGACCGCGGGACTGAATCGAGATGCGCGATCGGACGACCGCCTTCTCCATCTGCTGCCGATGATCCGACTCACGTTCCCATCGTTCGACGATCCGTCGCGCGAGCCCGGGCAGGACACGGTCGTACCCTTCGAGCATCTGCGGTGCTGGAAGTGGGCCGCTAAACCAGAGTTCCTGCATAACCACGGAGAACGGGCCGAGTTCCTGCTGGGTCGCCGGGTCGAAGACGATCGGCTCCTGCGCAGCCGGAGGATCGGGCCCGGCAGGAGGTTGGCCGAGGTTGTCGGGTGGGCCGGGACTCGAACTCGACACCGTTGCTCCGGTTAGAGCCGGTCTGGATCGAACAGACGAAGTGCCTCAGGAGGCTCAGGTGGTGCAAGGCCCTCGTCGGCAACTTCGCCACGCGTTGCCTTCCAGAAGTCAGCTCCTAACATCGTGAGGTCGCCCGTGAGCATCGTGGCGCTACCACGTGGGGTGAGGCGCCGCGGGTCATACCAGGTAGCTGTCCCGAAGACGTCGGCGATCGATGCCACACCTGCAAGAAGACTCGGCGGGGCGAGCCACGTGAAGGGACGTGCTGGTGGCCAGGTCATTCCCTTCAAGGCTCGGCTGGCGCCGAAGGACCACCGATCGTCGAGGACCTCGGTCACGACTCGCACAGTAGCGCATCGGCAAGCGCTTGCCATCGTCTGAAATGGCCGATGCACGGAAGAAGAAAGCTCGAGTGCCGCCGCTCGAGGAGCAGCGGCGGATCGTGGCGCGGGTGGAGGAGCAGCTCGCGGCGGTCGATGCGCTGCGGGCCGCGGTCGAGCGGGCGCAGCGGCGGAGCGCCTCCCTCCGCCGAGCGGTGCTGGAGCGAGCCTTCCGAGGCGAGCTCGTCCCCAAAGACCCGACCGACGAGCCAGCGGAAGCTCTCCTCGCCAGAATACGCGCCGCCCGCGAAGCCGACGGCTCCCGCATCGCCTCGCGTCGGACGAAGCGGGGCTTGGATGGACACTAGAACTGGTCTCTAGCAACGGCCTTAGTTTCAAAGGTCTGCAAATAGGGTCTATCTGGGCGCTATAGTTATGGACATAGCGTGGGGACACCAAAGCGGTCATATAGCGCTTCGCACCCGTGGATTACGTTCCGCGTTGATCTCTCACACGCGGGAGCCGACTTCTGGCTGCTGCTCGGAGAGGCGCGATCGAAGGTCGACCACCTCTCGCTCGCGCTCCTCAAGCCGGAGATCGCCGAAGCGATGCTTCAGGTGTCCCTCGCGAAAGGCGCGCGCGCTACTACCGCGATCGAAGGGAACACGCTCAGCGAGGCGGAGGTGGCGGACATCGTGGCGGGGCGAGCGGGACCGCCCCCACCCTCGCAGGAATACCTCTACCGCGAAGTCGAGAACATCCTCGCCGCGTTCAATCGCATCAAGGATCACCTCATGGCAGGGGGGAGCACGGAGCTCACGACTGACACGGTCAGGCTGTTCAACCGTGAGGTGCTTGACGGGCTCGAGCAGCGTGACGTTCGCCCGGGCGAGCTCCGGACCCAATCGGTCGTCGTCGGCCGTTACCGGGGTGCCCCGTGGGAGGACTGTGAGTATCTCGTCGACCAGATGTGCCGGTGGCTCAACGGATCGGATTTCGATCCGCAGGACGAAGACTGGAAGATCCCGTTCGCGCTGATCAAGGCGGCAATCGCGCATCTCTATGTCGCGTGGATCCACCCGTTTGATGATGGGAACGGAAGGACGGCCCGCCTCATGGAGCTCCAGATCCTTCTCGCCGCGGGAGTGCCGATGCCAGCGGCTCACCTTCTCAGCAATCACTACAACACCACTAGAACGGAGTACTACCGACGCCTCGAAGAGGCGAGCGAGTCGGGTGGGGACGTTGTCCCGTTTCTTAGGTACGCGATGCGCGGGTTTATCGACGGAATCCGGGCGCAGGTGGAACTCGTCTGGGATCAGCAGTACGCCGATCGCTGGGAGCAGTTCATCTATGAGTCGTTCGGCGGCAGGGTCACGACCGATGCCGAGCGACGCAGGCTTCACCTCGCGCTGAAGCTGTCCGAGCACTGGGAGCCGGTTGCACGGCGCGACATCCCATCCCTCAGTCCGAACCTCGCTGTCGCATACGCTGGCACCCAGCGGATGCTGAGCAGAGATCTCAACACGCTCGAGGCAGGCGGCCTGATCGAGCCTGTAGGTCGCGGTCTCTGGCAGGTCAAGCGAGATCAGATTCTCGCGTTCCGTCCCCTGCGACGCGAGGAGATTGAACGCGCGGTTCCCGTTCCAGGTGGTGCCATAGGAGTCTCATGACCCAGTTGCGAATCATCAGGACCGTGGAGACGAGTAACCCGGCTGGAGCGCCGGTCTATCACGAGCTGCAGTCTCGCCGACGCGGTTTCGTCGGGACACTAATCGCTCGCCTTCGGCAGGCTCATCGCCGTGGGGCCCGATCCGGATAGCGACCGTTCGAAGAGCAGCGCCGGATCGCGGCGCGGGTGGAGGAGCGGCTCTCG
>JBGPKY010000313.1:0-2809 GCA_041486205.1 Actinomycetota bacterium | reverse complement strand
GGTTGAACTCCGCGATGCCGAACGTTTCGATATCGCCCTTGCCGGTGGTGCCGATCTCTTTCTCGACTTCTATCTCGACCGGCAGACCGTGGCAGTCCCACCCGGCCTTCCGCGGGACGAAGTGACCGGTCATCGTCTTGAATCGCGGGTAGACATCCTTGAAAGTTCGCGACTCGGTGTGATGTATCCCGGGGCGGCCGTTCGCGGTGGGTGGACCTTCGTAGAAGACCCACTCGGGGGAGTCCTTCCGAAGCTCGAGGCTCTTGTGGAAGACGTCGGCCTCCCGCCAGAAGTCCAGGATGCGCAGCTCCAGTTCCGGGAAGTTCACCTTCGGGTCTACCGGCTGGAACCGCTGCATGCTCTCCCTCCTCCCCGCGCGAACGCGAAACGCCTCGTCCCGTTTGCAGGGACGAGGCGCATGCCCCGCGGTACCACCCCGCGTTGCCGGCAGTCGCTCAACTCCCGGCCGCTCATCGGCCGCCTTCACGACCTCCCGCTGTTACGGGCGGACCCGGCTGGGCCTACTGGGGACGCGTGGTTCGCGCCCGGTTCGGGCAGCGGCTCGGGGAGGATCTTCACGGAGGGTCTCGGACCGGGCTCACACCGCCCCCGGCTCGCTTCGCCGGACGATCTCCGCTACTCGTTCCCGTCGTCGCCTGTCTCGGGGCATGCTACACAACGAGATGGCTACGGTCACGGTGCGCGTGGCTCCTCGATCCGGCCGGACGGAGGTCGAGGCCGGTCCCGAAGGCATAGTCGCTCGCGTCAGGTCGGCCCCGGAAGCCGGGAAGGCGACCGAGGAGGCGAGACGGGCTCTGGCGCGGGCGCTCGGGGTTCCGCCGTCGAAGGTGGCGCTGCTATCGGGCGCCAGGTCGCGGACCAAGGTCTTCGAAGTCGAGGGGATGACTAACACCGACGTCGAGATGCGCCTGCGCGCAACCTCAGGTTGAGCGTTGTCGGGACTATCCCGCGGTGCTAGGGTCCCTCGACCATGGCCACCAAGACCCCCAAGCCTCCCAAGTCTCCCAAGTCTCCGTACACCAAGAAGGAACTCGACGATCTGCGCAAACGCCTAGAAGAAGAAAAGGTCGAGCTGCAGACCCAGCTGACCACGATCGAGGAGGCGACTTTCGCGACGTCGCAGTCGGAGAGCTCAGGCGAGGTTTCCTTCGACGACGAGAACGCTGATGCCGGTACGTTCACCTTCGAGAGGGAGCGGGACCTGTCGATCGAGAACAACGTCCGGGACCTGCTTCAGAAGATCGATCGGGCGCTCCAGCGCATGGACGCTCGCAGCTATGGCATCTGCTCGCGTTGCGGCAAGCCCATCGAGAAGGCGCGGCTGAAGGCGCTCCCTTACGTCGACCTCTGCATCAAGGACGCGCAGGCTCAGGCACGTCCCAGGTAGAGCCGTGAACGCCAAGCGGCGGCTCGCAGCCTGGCTCTACGCAACCGCAGCCGTCGCGTACGCCGCCGACAGGCTGACGAAGGTCTGGGCCGAGCACATGCTGGCAGGCCATCACCCGGTCAAGGTGATCCCCGGCGTCCTCCAGCTCGTCTACACGACGAACTCCGGTGGCGCGTTCGGCGTCGGCGGCAGCGCGCCCCTGCTGTTCGCGGCAGCGTCGATCCTGGTGTCGGTCGTCATCGTGGCGTACTCGTTCCGCATGCAGCACGCGCTCGTTGCGGTTTCGCTCGGCCTCGTTCTGGGCGGGGCCCTCGGCAACCTCACCGACCGCTGGTTGCGTGGTAGTGGCTTCGACGGGCGGGTCGTCGACTTCATCGACTTCCGTGTCTGGCCCGTCTTCAACCTCGCCGACACCGCCATCGTCATCGGAGCGGCTTTGTTGTTGCTCGCCAGTGCACAGCATCGCAAACGCACGTGACTGAGTCCTTCATCGTCGCGACCTCGGGACGGCTCGACTCCGTCGTCGCGGACCGGCTGGGGGTTCCGCGGGCAGACGTGCAGCGCGCGATAGTCGCCGGTAGGGTGCTCGTCGACGACGTCCCGCGACCGAAGTCGTTCCGCCTCATCGGCGGCGAGAGGATCGAAACCGATCTCGAGAGGGTCCAAACTCTGCAACCGGAAGGGCCTGCGGTCGAGGTGCGGTTCCACGACCGCCATCTGCTCGTCATCAGCAAGCCGGCAGGCCTCGTTACCCACCCGACCGCCAACCGCAGGAGCGGAACCCTCGTGAACCGCCTCCTTGGGATGGGCGTCCCTCTGTCCTCGCTCGGTGGGCCACTGCGGCCGGGGATCGTGCATCGGCTCGACGCCGGCACCTCGGGCCTCATGATCGTCGCCTGCGACGACCCGACGCATGCGGCTCTTGGCGAGTTGCTCCGCCGACACGCCATCGACCGTCGCTACCTGGCTCTGGTTCGCGGCCTCGTATCGAACGAGCGCTTCGCCGTCGAAGCCCCTCTCGGGCGCGCTGGCGCGCGGATACGTGTTCGAGCCGAGACCGGAAAGGAGGCCGAGACCGCGTTCGAGGTTCGCGAACGTTTCGTCCGGTCGACGCTACTCGAGGCGGCGCCGCGGACCGGTCGCACCCATCAGATCCGGGTGCATCTCGCGGCGATCGGTCATCCGATCCTGGGCGACTCCGGCTACGGCGGGGGTGGGGACGAGGCGAAACGCCTCCACCTCGTGCGCCCGTTCCTGCATTCCTGGCGTCTCGCGTTCGAGCACCCGGTCACGGGGGAGCGGATCGAGATCGAGGACCCACTGCCTGCGGATCTGGAGGAAGCGCTGCGGCGGGTCAGGGGGGAGGCCTGACCCGTCCGCCTAACGCCGCGACTTCTGAGG
>JBGPKY010000312.1:0-2829 GCA_041486205.1 Actinomycetota bacterium | reverse complement strand
GACCATGAGCCAGCCCTTCATCGGCCTGCCCGTGATGTCCATGACCTTCGCGCCGGGTCTCTGAAGCGCCTCCCCGGCCTCGTCGGCTGACAGGCGGGCGATCAGCCAGTGCTTGTGGACGCCGACGCTCATGTTGCCGTTGACGAGGAAGGCCACGCCGCCGAACATCTTCTTCTCCTGCACCGCGCTGTTGCCCGCGAGCAGGTCGCGGAGGCGGGCTGCCAGGATCTCGTCGTGCGGCATGCGCCCGGACTGTAGATCCGGCCACGGGCTGAGGCAAGAATCCGTAATTCCCCGGAGCGCGGATCCGAGCGTACACCGATGTCCCTCCGCCGGTAGCGGCGAAGAATGGGTGGCGCCATGGGTCTTCAGCCCATCGTCGAGGCAAAGTCGGTCGACAAGGTCTACGCCGGCGAGGTGGAGGTACGGGCGCTGAACAGCGTCTCCCTCTCCGTCGAGCGCGGGGAGATGGTCGCGATCATGGGTCCGAGCGGCTGCGGTAAGACGACGCTCCTGAACTGCCTCTCCGGCCTCGACTCGATCGACTCCGGCGAGGTGCTCATCGAGGGCGTGTCGCTTTCGTCTATGTCCGACCGGGAGCGCACCGACTACCGCGGCCGGCACATGGGCTTCGTCTTCCAGTTCTACAACCTGATGCCGGTTCTCACGGCGGTGGAGAACGTCGAGATGCCGCTGCTCGTCGCCCGCGTCCCCGGAAAGGAGGCGCGGCGGCGGGCGCTCGAGGCGCGCGCCGGGCACGTCCCCGACGCTCTCTCGGGCGGTGAGCGCCAGCGCGTGACGATCGCGCGAGCGCTGGTGAACGACCCGGCGATCGTGTGGGCCGACGAGCCGACCGGCGACCTCGACTCGGCGACAGCCGACTCCGTCATGGCGCTCATGCAGGAGCTCAACCGCGACCTTCAGCACACGTTCGTGATCGTCACGCACGATCCGTCGATCGCCGCTCGCTGCCATCGCACCATCCACATGCACGACGGTGCGATCGTGAGTGATGAGGTGACCGTCCATGGATAGCCTCTTCGGCGTTCCGCTGGTCAGCATCATGATCGGCCTGCTCCTGCTGATGGGGCTGGCCTTCGGAGTGTTCGGCTGGATCGCGTGGCGCAACCCGCTGTTCGCCCGCATGGGCCTGCGCAACATCCGGCGCCGGCGTGCGCAGACCGTGCTCATCGTCGTGGGGCTCATGCTCTCCACGCTGATCGTGAGCGCGGCGTTCGCGACCGGGAGTACGGTCGGCTACTCGATCACCAACCAGATCTACAACCGGCTCGAAGGGATCGACTTCCTCATCACCTTCCGTCAGGACGTCTCCCAGCTCAACCGGCCCGCGACGTTCAACGAGACCGCGTTCCTGAAGCAGTTTCGCGATCAGTTCGCACAGGACAAGGACATCGACGGCATTACCGGCACGGTCGTTCGGCCCCTCCCGGTACTGAACCCGCGCACCCGCCTCTCGGCTCCCTCGGTCCCTACGAGTGGCGTTGATCCCACGACGATCGACAGCTTCAACGGACTGCGCAGCGCGAAGTCCGGCGACGCCATCTCGGCGGCCGGGCTCAGCGGCGACAACGTCTACATCACCGAGCGGCTCGCGAAGAAGATCGACGCGATTGCCGGGGACAACGTGCAGATCTTCTTCGGTAACAAGGCGAACGACTTCCACGTGGTCGACGTCATACGTGACACGTCGACGACCGCTTTCGGCGAGGCGACCGCGGGCGGGGTGGTGATGAACCTCGACCGCATGTGGGCGCTCACGGGCGAGCCCGGGCGCCTCAACAACATCTTCGTCTCCCTGCGCGGCGGAACGCGCGACACGCTCGACCTGATCGATCCGGTGCAGACGCGGCTCGAGAAGTTCCTCGAAGAGCACCCTGAGGCAGGCGCGAAGGTCCAGGTCTCGAAGGCCGACTTCGTGAAGATCGCTCAACTCGCCGGCTCGCTCTTCGTGACGTTCTTTCTGGTCTTCGGCCTGTTCTCGATGGCCGCGGGGATCCTGCTGATCTTCCTGATCTTCGTGATGCTCGCGGCCGAGCGGCGCTCGGAGATGGGAATGGCGCGCGCGATCGGGATGAGCCGTCTGCATCTGACGGAGACCTTCATCGCCGAGGGCATGGCGTACAACATCGGCGCCGCGATGGTCGGAGCGCTGCTCGGGCTCGGCGTGGCGTTCCTGCTGATCTTCGCGCTCGGGCGCATCTTCTCCGGCTTCGGCTTCGCCGTCGTGTTCCACCCCGATCCGCGTGGCTTCGTGATCTCGTACGCGGCCGGGGTGGTCGTCACCTTCGCGACCGTCGCCTTTGCTTCGTGGCGCGCGGCGAACCTCAACATCGTGCGCGCGATCCGCGACCTGCCGGAGCCGGAGCTCTTTCGTACCGGGCGGCCCACGATTCCCGCGTTGCTGCGGAGCGGCGTTGGGGCGCTCTGGTACGTCGCGTGGATCGTGCTCGTGGCGATCTGGGCGGCGGCCGTGTTCTGGCTATTCCTGTTGAGCCTCGCCTTTTACGGGGCGCCGTTCATTGGTGCTATCCCCGCCGTCGCGTTCTTCGTGTTCGGAGCCCGTCGATCAGCTCGGATTCGCCGTTTTGGAATGCCCCGCGCCCGCTCCGTGGCGTTGACGGTGTTGTGGCTCGCCGTGCCCATCATCCCGCTGGCGATGATCATCTGGAACATGCTGCGGAACGACGGGGCGGAGGCTCGCCGGATCGCGGGCACCTTCCTCTACTTGCTGTGGTGGCTGGTCTTCACACCGTTGTTGATGGCGCCGTTGACGCTGCTGCTTTTTCGAACGCGTGGCTGGGCGAACCG
>JBGPKY010000311.1:0-2852 GCA_041486205.1 Actinomycetota bacterium | reverse complement strand
GCCGAAGTTATTGCGGCCGTGGGCGGTGTCGAGCCACACGCCACGGTCGGCCAGCTCCTTGGCCTCCGGCACCACCTTACCGTTGGCGTCGAGCACGCCGCCCGGATTTGCGGTGAATAGATGCGTCACGATGTCTCCCGGCTCCAGCAGCGGGAGCAGCTCGCGGATGATGTTGGGGTCGTACCGCTTCGTCGTGTCGCCGATGTGAACCATGAGGGGAAGACCGCTCTCGCGCGCGGCGCGCTTGGCGAGGCGGGGCATCTCCATCCCGAAGATCTCCAGCGCGGGCGACACCATGCGCGCCTTGATCCCCTTGATGAGTCCCTTGTGCGCTGTCGCCACCCGGAGGGTGCCCTCGAGGTCGATGCTGCTCTCGGCGATGATGTCAGGGTTGGTGGCGAGCCCGGTCTGGCAGATGTGCAGCAGCGGGATGACCTCGGTCTCGCACTTGGGCAGGATGTGCCGGGGAAACGCGCTGAAGGTGGCGCAGCCCGAGCTGCCCGCGTCGACCACCGTGGTGACGCCGGCGTGGACGCCGGCGATGTCGGGATGGACGCCGTTGGCGGCCACGCCGTCGAACACGTGGGTATGCAGGTCGATGAGCCCGGCCGTCACCGTCTTGCCGGGCACGTGAATGACCCGGCGAGCCTCCGCGGCCGGGATGTTCGCGGTCACCAGGGCGATCTTCCCGTCCTCCACCGCCACGTCCAACGCCCCGCGCATGTTCTGGGCCGGGTCGATCACCGTCCCACCCTTCAGGAGCAGGTCATACATGAGCGCGCCTCCTTCGTCCGAACGACCGGTTCGCCAGAGAGTACACGCGTCACCGTGACGCTTTCAAGCCTCGTTTGCCGTACAGCCACGCCTCACGAATGACGAGGGACAGCGCCATGAAACGAAACTCGCCGCGAATTCTCACGACGCACGCCGGCAGCTTGGCGCGGCCAGACGACCTGCGAGCGTTGTCTGCAGGGAGGTAGTGGTTCCGGCTATCGGAAGCGCCTCTGCCACCAAGGAGGCTTACCAAGAATGTGCGTCGCGAGGTCGATCGGACGACGTGATCAGCCTGTGCCGGCGGCAGCGCCTGAACGCGTGGCATGGCCAAACACCTCATACCCGAGCACCCGGGCCCTCGCGGGTCAGTGGTCGGTTGAGTTCCGTGCGCCACATGGCCGGGTCAGGGTTCGACTCGGGACCCGCAACGTAGCACTCCCAGAGGTCCGGGGCGGGCGTGTGCCCCTCGGCGGCGATCCAGGCATCAAACTGGGCCCAAGCGGGGCCAAGGCCCTCGTAGGGCCCGTGGTAGACCGTACCGCGCCACCGTCGTAGCGGGCAAGTGGCCCGCCTTCACGCGGCCGGCCGCGGAGACCGGCGCCTTGACAGGCACGCCGATCTCGAAATCAAACGTGTCAGGGTCCACCTTCAGGTGGTGCGAGAAAACCGGACCGGCGGAGGCTATACCCTGG
Organism: Actinomycetota bacterium; assembly: GCA_041486205.1. Classification (GTDB taxonomy): domain Bacteria; phylum Actinomycetota; class UBA4738; order UBA4738; family HRBIN12; genus JBGPKY01. The sequence continues at coordinate 1,386 of JBGPKY010000311.1, read as the reverse complement.
GCGGCAACGGCAGCCATCAGCTCGGCGATGCCCGGACCCATGACCTTCCGGATCTCCTCCCGCGGAATGGTAAGTCGGATGATCGCGGTGAGCTGGGCGTCGGTTTGTAGGATCTGTGGTCTGTCGAGCATGTCGGCTCCTCGTAGACGCCGAACGCGCACGTTGAGCGGTCGCGGCGAGCAGATGCGAGCCAGCGGTCCGGTCGAACGTGAGGTTAGGCTTCGCCAGGGGATGTGTAGGCACCATGCTTCGGTGGGTGCCTCTCAAATTGATCGCGATATTTTCGAATGCGGTCGAGCAACGCTCGATCGCCGAACGCCATGGCAGCAAAGCCGAAAGCGAGGATGCCTCGATAAAAGTAGTTCCAGAGGTCGGCGCGGTGTTCGTCCTCACGGGGTGTGCCGAGCATGCCAGCCACATGGAACCTGGCCGGACTACCACCGTACATATCCATGGTCTGCGGTGAGGCGCCGTGGACGAATCCCGAATAGGTCTTGCTCAGGTTCTAGAGACCTCAACGCCGCTGCTTTGGTCTACCTCCGTACCCTCGACACGGGCGAGGTAAGCACGAACACGCTTGCGGGGAATCATAGGACGCCGCTGAGTGGCCTTCAGAGGGTCCTTGTTGTCGAACTCTTCCTCGTAGAAAGCGTCCAGATATTGCTGATGTAGCTCGGTCATCTCAGCTCGAATCACGCCAAGGGAAAGAAACACGATGTCCTCTCGGAACTCGTCGAGCATGCGGTGTAAGGCAGCCTGTTCCTGGAAGAACCCACGCTCGAGCAGGATCCTGGCGCCATGGAGGCCGCTGACGAGACGCGCGAGCTTCTGGACAAGAGCCTGCTGAACTGTGCGCTCGGTGTAGCGAAAGACAAAACCGTCCTTGTACGGGACTCGCTGCGGAGGCGGTACCCGCTTCTCGAGCGAGATGAGCGGCCGGAGCGAGCAACGCGAGCCCCGGTCCGCTGAAGCGGCTTGTTCGACGCGTCACTGCTTGGCGGCCTGTTCTCGGGCGAGGGCCAATAGCAGGCGTAGGGCTGTGTTTACCGCCGTGGAATCCTTGAACACCTCCGCGACATCAGGATCGAGGAGGACAACGTTGGTGCCTCTGCGATAGGCCTCATGATGCTTCCCGCGAACGCCGGCAGAGAAGTCGTACTCGTCGCGGAGGTTGTGATCACTCGCTGCGTTCTGACTCATAATCTCGCCTTTCCCTGGGAGTCGCCTCCCGTGCGCTGATGATCCGGACTCGGGAGCCACGTTCGGTGTAGGACACGACGAGTAGCCGGTCCGCCTCGGATCTTCCGAGGCTCAAGAATCGGAGCTCCTCATCCGAGTGGTCGGGATCTGGAATCGTGACTTCGAGAGGATCTCCGAAGACGGTTT
>JBGPKY010000310.1:0-2859 GCA_041486205.1 Actinomycetota bacterium | reverse complement strand
GGTGGCACCGGCGGGCTCACCGAGCCCGTCGATCATGTTCTCGCGCTTCAGCCCGAGCAGATCCATCGTCATCTGGCAGGGCACCAGCTTCACGCCCAGATCCACAGCCATCTTCAGCAGCTCACCGGGGCTCGCGACGTTGTGCTCCTTCGCGAGGTGCTTCATCATCTTGGGTCCCGCGCCTGCGAAGTTCATCTTCCCCAGCCCCAGGTGATCGATCCCGGGGTGGTCCATCATCGAGACCATCTTCTGCATCCAGTTCTCGCCGGTGAGCCGAACGTCGTCCTTCACGAGCGAGAAGAGGCCCCAGAACGTGAAGAAGATCGTCGTTTGCATGCCCATGGCGGCGGCGGTAGTCGCCAGGATCATCTGAGGCCATACCTTGTCGAGGTCGCCGCTCCAAGCGATGATCACGACCTTCTTGTGCGCGTGCTCCTCGTGCTCGTGCACGGGAGCAGAGAGCGCGGCTTCCTGTACTGCCATCTCGCTCACCTCTTCCTGAGGACGAAGCGGTACACGCCGCCCTCCTCCGACTGCTCGACCAGCTCGTTGCCGGTGGACTTCGCCCACGCGGCGAAATCGGCGACCGAGCCGGGGTCCGTAGCGAACGCCTCCACGAGGTCCCCCGACTGGAGTTCCTTCATCGCTTGCGCGGTCTTCACGATCGGCAGCGGGCAGGAGAGCCCTTTCAGGTCCAGCGTCTTCGTGACCGCGGTGCTCATGTCTCGCTCCTTCCTGTGGGGATCGGAAGCGGCACCCTTTCGGGCAGACGCCCCTGCGGGACCGTTTCCCAGTACATGCGGTTGAACATCCATTTGGCCGTGTGCCACACCCTGTTCGGCTGCGGCGGCGCCGGTGGGTGCTCGTAGTCGAACCGGAGCACCGTCGCTTTGCCGCGCCCCGTCTCGACGAAACACATGACGCGCCCGCCGTAGTTCTCCTTCGGCACGGTTCCCCGGATCAACGAGGAGATGCGGCTGGCCACGACCGGCGCTTCGAAATGAGCGGTCGAACCGCTCTTGGAGATCGGCAGGTTCGTCGCGTCCCCGATCGCGAAGATCCGCTCCTGGCCCTCCACCTGGAGCGTGCTGCGGTCGGTCGGCAACCACCCCGACTGGTCGCCGAGCCCCGATTCCTCGACGAGCGACTGCCCGCGATGGGGCGGCACCAGGACCAGGAGGTCGTACTCGAGCTTGTCGCCCTCGAGCGAACTGACGACGCCGGCGGATGGATCCACCGTTTCGACGTTGAAGAAGGTCGCCAAGCGGACCCCTCGCTCGTCGAGGATCGGCTGGAGGAGCTTGGATGCCGACTCGATCGTGAAGCACCGGTTCAGTGGCGAAAGGTACGTGATCTGGCTGCGGTCTCTGAGCCCGCGTTTGCGCAGGTACTCCTCGACCATGAATACGAACTCGACGGGCGCCGGTGGGCATTTGTAGGGGATGCCCGCGATCCCGACCACGACGCGGCCGCCCTTGAACACGCGAAGCGCCTCGCGCAGCCGCTGTGCTCCCTCGAGGGAGTAGAAGTTGAACGAGCCATCGACGAGCCCCGGTACTCGGTCGGGAACCAGACGAGCGCCGGTCGCCATCACGAGGTAGTCGTACTCGAGACTTCCGCCGCGGGCGAGCTGCACCGTCCCGGCGTCCGGATGAACGCGAACGGCCTCCTCCACCGCGAGCTCGACGCCCTTGCGGAGCAGGGTTCGCTCGTCACGCTGGAGCCAGCGGCCGTTCGCCTGACCGAGGGCGACGTACAGGAACCCCGGCTGATAGACGTGCATCCCGGTCGGGTCGACCACGGTGATCTTCGCGTCGCGCCCCAGCTCCGTGTCGAGCAGGTTCGCGGCGAGCGTTCCTCCGACGCCCCCACCGAGGACCACGATCTTCGCCGGCATCGCAGCTCACCGAACCTTGCGGATGATGAACCGCGCGAAGCCGTCTTCCTCGACGAGGTCGACCAGCTCGTGGCCGGCCTTGCTGATCCACGCAGGGATGTCGCTCCGGGAGCCCTCGTCGCTGGAGAGCACCTCGATCACGTCGCCGACCTGGCCCTCGCGTATCGCGCCGATGAGGCTCATGAGCGGTCCCGGGCACGGCATGCCGCGCGCGTCGATCGAGCGGGTGATGTTGGCTGTCGTCATCTCCCCCACCTCCTAGATGAACGTCACGGGTCCGTCGACCTCGAGGAAGAACGAGGCGACGCCCTCTTGGTTGTCCACGAGCGGGTCGAGATCTTCGACCTTCAACCCGAACATCTCCATCGAGAGCGAGCAGGCGTGGATGCCCACCTCGCCGATGTCCTTGGCCTGACGGAAGATCTCGCTCCAGTGCTGGCCGCCGTGCTTCTGCATCAGCGCAGCCCCTTCGGATCCGGCTTCGGAAGAAACTCCGTGATCCTTCGTGATCCGGTCCGCGCGGAACGCGTCGAGCGCCCAGTACTGGAGGAAGACGTTGACCTTGCGGCCCATCGCGGCCGCGCCCGCCGTCAGCACCGAGGCCGCGTTCAGCTTGTCGTCCGTGCCTGAGAAGAGGACCAACGACAAGGTCTGGGCTTCATCCATCTCGCACCCCTTTCGACTTCTGCCCATAACATCGCAGGGGGGCAACGACGTCTCATAGGCCGCCCTTCCCCCTTCTGATGGGTCGCTCGGCCCCAGTTCGCGGGAATACGCAGGTCACGGGGGCCGGCGTTCGTCCCTGCGTGGCAGAGTGGGCGTCGACCATGGCGGATCTGCTGCTCGCGAACGCGAAGATCATCGACGGCTCGGGCGCGCCCGCGTTCGCAGGGGCGCTCTCGGTTTCCGGCGACCGGATCGAACGCGTCCTGCGCGACGGGGAGCCGCAGCCGGAGGCAGCG
>JBGPKY010000309.1:0-2860 GCA_041486205.1 Actinomycetota bacterium | reverse complement strand
CCGCCATGTCCCCGGAACGTACAGCTTCGACGACAACGCCGATCTCGACCCGAAGGCCGTCCGGGTCATGGTCCAGCACGTGTTACTGGCTGCAGCCTTTCGGACTTTCAGCGTGCCGTGAAAGTGCGACCTGCGGCAAGACTGCCCGAGAAGGCCGGACACGATCGACGAGCTCCGCTAGGTGTATCGCTGAACCGATTCTGAATCTGATCGAAGGCGGAGAGCCGCATCCGGCCCCCGCAGGCCCCACACGATGACCACGTCGTGTTCAGTCCCGGTCAAACCGGCCCCCCCTGGGCAGCGTGCGAGAGGGCCATGGCAACACCATCTTGTTCGGGCACGCACCGCGGTTCCGAAAGACGGGCCATCAACCTCAGCCGGTCGGACACAAGGCGTAACATCGCCCACCCAAGCACGTCTCACGACCTGTTCACTGACGGCGCCTGCGGCCCCACGGTTAGAGGTCCCCGGCATGTTCCGATCCGCGGCGTCCCTCGCGTTTGTCCTGCTCGCCGTGACGTCCTGTGCGACCTCGTCACCCACTGGGGCCGTCGCACCCACGTCGCCGGTGTCAAGCTCGCTCGACCCATCGAGCCACACCTCCGGCCCTGCTGCAGGCCCGACCGCGGACCAGGGATCGAGCCCGACCTCAGTCGCGTCGCCCGTCCCCGCGGCCCCGACCCCCAACCCGTCGCGATTTCAGTCCGCCGGCCCCCGATCGACGGCCGGACCGAGCAATCCGATTCTCGACGCCCATCAGATCAGCGCGGACGTCGGGTGGGTCCTGACCGACAAGGCGCTTGTGCGCACTGTCGATGGTGGGCGCACGTGGCTCGACGCGAAGCCGCCGGGGCTCGCGATCGGGTACGACCCTCAGACCGTGCCACTACCGACGTGGAATGTGCGCGGCGTCGGTGCTCTCGACGATCGGCTGGCCTTCCTAGCTACCGACGTTTCCACCGCAAACACGGTTACCGTTTCAATCTGGCGGACCAACGACGGTGGCAGCACCTGGGCCAAAAGTGCTCTCGCGCCGATTGCGCACCCGGCTCTCTTCCCGCCTTGCACAGACCCCGAAGGTCCTCCCTGTCCCTATCTTGGGACGAAGGAGGTGTTCGACGTCGTGGACGCCGCACACGCCTTCGTCACGGTGTCGATCGCCTACGGTGCCAACCTCAACCTTCCCCGGGTCTTCGCCACCGGCGACGGCGGTGCGACATGGCGGCCGGTGCCACTCCCCCCGGGCGCCGGTGGGCAGCGGTTCTTACTGGTGCAGTTCGCGACGGCATCCGCCGGGATGATCGGCATGGGGTACTCGGTGGGCGGCTTCGTGGATAAGTGGTGGGGCACCGAGGATAGCGGCAACCACTGGGCCCAGATGAGCTTCCCGCCCGACATCACGGCTTGGCAGCCGGTTACGTTCTGGGACTCGGGCACGTGGGTCCTGCCAGGAGCAGGGTTCGACGGCTGGTCGCCCTCCGCGCCCGGTCCGTTCCTGTTCAACCGTACGAACGACGGCGGCAACACCTGGATGACCACGACCGTGCGCATGGCTCCTGAGTTGATCTACGGCGGCACCGTGAGGCTGATCGACCCCACCAACTGGATTGCGCTCGCCGACACTGCTGGCGGGAACGACCTGGACGTCTGGGCGACGACGGATGCTGGAAGCACCTGGACGCCCACTGGAGGACAACCCGCCTCGACCTGGCCGGCCACCTTCGTGGATCGATCGCACGGCTGGGCGAGGAGGATCGGCTATGACTTACTTGGTGTCCCGGATCGGGCACTCTTCGCAACCGACGACGGCGGGCAGAGTTGGCGCCAACTCCACCCGTGAGCGGCGCCAAGAAGGGATCCGGAGCAGCGCAGGCTCTCACGCTGCTGAAGCTCCGTCCGCCATAGAGGCTGACTAGCGCGCGGGACGCGCTCCTATCTAGGGCGTCTGAGAGACCCGGCTCGGCGCAGGAAGCGACCGACGCCGTTCACGTCGGCACAATGCTCCCGCCGGGCGCGAGAGTCATTGTCAACCGATGTCATACGCCACCCGGCCACGTTGAAGCGCGCGGGCCAGGAGCGGGACCACGATGCGCGGATCGTGCGGCTCAGGTCACTCCGAAAGCTCGTCTGGGCGTCGGCAGACTGACCCTCCCAGGTGCAGCTGACGTGGAATAGCGCTGCTCGGCCGGGCCGAGCTCGTTGTAGACGCCGTCGCGCCAGGTCGGATCGAGGCTCACGCCGTACGGCGGGTCGGTCGCCAGCAGCGTTGGCTCCGCACCATCGAGCAGGCGGGCGACGTCGTCCGGGTCCGTGGCATCGCCGCATAGAAGGCGGTGCTCGCCAAGGACGAACAGGTCGCCTGCCTGGACGTAGGGCTCGGCCGGGATCTCCGGAACGTCGTCTGGGTCGACGAGGCCTCGCCGGAGGCCATCGAGTCCGTTCTCGCGCGCGAGATCATCTAACAGCGCTCTGAGCGCTTCGTCGTCAGGCGCCAATCCGGCCAAGAGAGCCGCGAGCTGTTCTTGCTCGGCGGTCGCCATCGCCGCGAGGGGATCGAGTGACGCGAGGACGAGGCGCTCCTCATCCTCCGACAGCTCGACATAGGTCACCGGGACGGTGGGCTCGTGTCGGGCGAGGGCGAGCTCGATCCGCAGATGGCCATCGACCACGTTGCCGGTGGTGCGGTTGACGAGGACCTCGGCCACCCAGCCGACCTCGCCGAGGGCGCCCGCCTGCGCTCGCTGCTGCTCCTGGGGATGCGTTCGCCAGTTGCGGGGGTTGGGCACGAGACCGGAAGGCGCGACGTCGCCGTGGCCGACGATTCGGTTGCGCCAGACCGCGGCGGGAACGGCGCGCGACT
>JBGPKY010000308.1:0-2868 GCA_041486205.1 Actinomycetota bacterium | reverse complement strand
TTCCCCTACTAGCCTCCGTCTTGCACTAAGGCTCAGCCTTCTCCGGCAACGCCTGCCCCGACCAACCGCAGGCTCGCGTTTCCGGGCATTGGGCCTCAGTCGGCCCGAAACGTCAAGTTCTTCAGCGCAATCGTGGCGCCACCTCGCCCATGAACAGCTCCATCGAACGACGCTGAAGCTCGAGGTCCATCCCCGGCCAATAGAGCCGCGCGATGTAGTGCAGGTCCCCATCCGCGCTCTCGGCGAAGCGGAGGATCTGCTCCGCCACCTCCGCCGCCGTGCCGAACACCATCGCTTGGCGAAGGGCGGATTCGGTCTGCGCGTCGATAGCCGGGGGGCCGGTCGGCGGACCCGCCCGTCGGCGAGCCTCGCTCATGTCCTCGTACTTCCAGGCAGCCAGATGATGCAGCGGCAGGATCATCTTCCAGGCGTCGTCGGCGTCTCCCTCATACACGTAGGTGGGGAGCCAGGCACCGACGGCCAACCCCTCGGCAGCGAGGCCCGCGCGCGAGCGCTCTTCGCGCGCCCAGCCGACCTGTTCGGCGAACGAGCTCGGCACGACGTCGGTGGCCATGAATCCGTCGGCCATCCTTCCCGCTCGCCTCACCGCGGGCTCGGATATCGCCCCCAACCAGATCGGCGGCCCGCCCGGCCGGGAGGGACCGGGGGTGACGTAGGGAGCCGGGTAGCCGACCACCGGACCGCCGGTCACCGGCTCGCCGGCCCAAGCTTGACGCAGCACGGCGATGGTGTCCTCGAGCCGGCCTACTCGCTCACGCAGCGGCACCCCTAGGACCTCGAACTCCTCGTCTCGCCATCCAAGGCCAAGGCCCAGCACCAGGCGGCCACGCGAGATGAGGTCCACGACGGCAGCATCCTCGGCGAGGCGGATGGGTTCGAACAGCGGCGCGAGGAGTAGGCCGGTGCCGATCGCGATGCGCTGGGTGAGCGCCGCGATCGCCGCGCACATCGGCAACAGCGAAGGCAGGTAGCCGTCATCGACGAAGTGATGTTCGGAGACCCACACCGAGTCGAACCCGAGCTCCTCCGCGTGGACCGCAAGGTCGAGTGCCTGCGCGTAGATCTCCTCGTCCGAGCGTGGATCGTCGGGGACGCGCTGACAGGTGATCAGCCCGTAGCCCAGCGCGATGCTCACGCCCGCAGCGCCCGGGTTCCGGCCGGCTTGTCGGCGTTCACCGGCGAGGGCTTCGAGAGGAACTCCGAGTAGTCGATCTCGCGGTACGGCTCGGTGCACGGGTGCCCGTCCGCCACCCACATGGTCCGCGCGTCCAGGTCCATGAGCACCGAGGCGACGGTCGCGCCCCGATCGAGGGGCGCCATCCGCACGTCGGGATGGCAACAGATGCCCGAGGGATGGTTCGCGTGATCGGCCAGTGCCTCCCGGAAGGTGTCGATCGAGAGCCGGTGCGCACGATGGTCGTCGGCGATGCGGGTGCTCAGCCGCTCCAGCCGGAACGGGCTATCGGGCATGACCCAGAGGGATACGTCCTTACGGTCGAACCTCGGCGAGCGGAAGTGATTCGTGTGCAGGATCAGCCCGTCGTCGGGGAAGTTCAAGAACAACCGCGAGTGGTCGCCTGGGGCGGCCTCGACATCCATCGCGAGACCGTCGCGGTGGGCGATGAGGTAGTTCGCCGAGGACGACCGGTATCCGCGCTGCATGACCGCGTAGGCGTCCGAGAGGTTCTCGGCGTCCAAGATCCCGCGCAACACGAGGTGATAGGGGACACCGGGCTCCCCTCGATCATCGTCGGTGACCAGCGCGTTCGTGACGAGCCCGATCCCACTGGAGTTCATACCCACCTTGGCGAGCAGACCGGCTTCCACCACCGTCACCAGATCGGGGCCCTCATCCTGGCGCATCTCGAGCACCACGCAGGTGTCGAACGAGTGGAGCAGCCAATCCCAGTTCTGCCCCAACAGGGTGTGGCCGTCGGCCGAGGCTGCGGGCAGCACGGCGAAGCCGCTGCACTCCCCCACCCGCCGCGTGCCGCGCTCGGCGGCGCGCGCTTTCGCGGCGAACATGACCTCCGTGCGTACGTTTATGGCCAACACGTCGTCGAACGCCACGCCCGCGCCGTCGGCTACGCCCCGCATCTCCTCCAGGTAGCGCGGCTCGAACCGCTCGATGGGGCCCACGTAGGCGCGCGCCTGCTCGAGCACGGTCGGCCAGTCCCAGCCCGCGTAGGCCTCGAAGACCTCGCGATAGGCATCGATCGATCGGCTCACCCGATCCGACGCCTGCTCACCGTAGCCGCGGCCCCGCTCCCGGGGACCGCCCTCCACTCGGATGTGCGGGAACTCGGCCATGATCTCGATCCTCCTTCAGATCGCCGTCACGCCGCCGTCTATCGGAACGGCGACCCCCGTGATGTAGGAGGCTTCGTCCGAAGCCAGGAATCCGATGAGCGCAGCCACCTCTTCCGGGCGACCGATCCGCCGGAGAGGAACCGAGTCGCGGACGTAGCGCGATCCGACCTCGGGATCGTCCATGATGCGGAGCATCGTCGTGTCGATCAGCCCGGGACACACGGCGTTCGCGCGGATCCCGAGCGGGGCCCATTCGACCGCCATCTGCTTCGTGAGCGCGATGATCCCCGCCTTGCTCGCGTTGTAGTGAGCGGCGGGTTCGATCCCGTCGGCAACCAGCCCAGCCGTCGACGATATGTTGACGATGACACCACCCGGCGCGCCCGTCTCGGCGAGAACCTTCACGACCTCGCGGGCCACGAGCCACGACCCGCGAAGGTTGATCGCCAGAACCTCGTCCCACTCGTCCACGCTCAGCTCGGTCATCGCGGCGATGCGATACACCCCGGCCGCGTTCACGAGCAGGTCCACCGGGCC
>JBGPKY010000307.1:0-2876 GCA_041486205.1 Actinomycetota bacterium | reverse complement strand
TAGACCGGACCCTTGGATGCAGGGTAGGACCCGAGCACCTTCAGCAGCGACGTGTGGATGCGAACCTGCTCCAGCGCCTCCAGCACCGAGGGGTCGTCGGCCGGGCGTTCGACGTCCATGTAGAACACGTACTCGAATGGCGCGCCGTGTCGCGGGCGCGACTCCAGCTTCGTCAGGTTGATGCCGTGGTCGGCGAAAGGCTGCAGCGAGGAAAGCAGCGAACCGGGCCGGTCGTGCACGGCCATGACGATCGAGGTCTTGTTCGCCTCGCCGAGCCCGGCGTCCTTGGTTCCGATCACGCCGAACTTCGTGAAGTTGTCCGGCTCGGTCTGGATCCGCTCGGCCAGCACCACCAGGCCGAGCTTCGCACCGGCCTCGACGCTCGCGATAGCGGCCTCGTCGATCTTCCCGGCTTCGGCGACCATACGCGCGGCTCCCGCCGTGTCGTGGACCGTAACCGGATCGATGTGATGTGACATCAAGAAATCCTCGCTCTGCGCGAGCGCCTGCCAGTGCGAGTACGCGCGTTTGACGCCCTCCAAGCGGGCACCAGGAGGCGCGAGCAGCGCGTGGTCGACGCGAACGACGACCTCGCCCACGATGCTGATGAGGTTGCTGTGCAGCAGAAGATCGTAGGTCTCGTTGACGGAGCCGGCCTGGGAGTTCTCGAGCGGCACCACTCCGAACTCCGCCTCTCCGCTCGTGACACGCGAGAACGCGATCCGCACCGTGTCGCACGGGAGCGGCTCGGCCTTGGGGAAGACGGCGAGCACCGCCCGCTCGCTGTAAGCTCCGGGCTCACCCTGGTAGGCGACGCGCATCACGGCGCCAAGGGTAGCAGTGGCCGCCGCCACCGCTGACCACCGCCTACTTGATCAGCTGGTTGTAGATCTTGATCGCGCCGGGGCCGAGGATCACGATGAACAACGCAGGCAGCACCATGAAGATCATCGGGAATAGGAGCTTGACCGGGATCTTCTGCGCGAACTCCTCCGCCCGCTGACGCCGTTTGAGCCGCAGATCGCCCGATTGCGCCCGGAGAACGTTTGCGATCGGCACGCCGAACAGATCCGCCTGGATCATCGACAGCACGAACGCGGCAAGCTCGGGGACATCCGTCCTCTCGCCCATGTGGCGGAAGGCCTCCGAGCGGCTCACCCCGATCTGAACCTCCTGGAGCAGGCGTCCGATCTCCTCGGCCAGCGGACCGGGGACGTTCTTGGTGACCTCCGCAAGGGCAGCATCGAATCCGAGACCGGCCTCCACGCTGATCGTTAGTAGGTCCATCACGTCCGGCAGCTGCTTCTGGATCGTCTTCTGCCGAGTCGAGGCCTTCCCCGAGATAACGGCGCTCGGCGCGACGTAACCGATCAGTGTCGTAAGGACTACGAAAGCCACGCGCAGGAACAAAGCTTCTTGAACTGCGGCGATCAGGACGAGTCCGCCCACGAATCCGCCGATGCCGAACACGATCTTCAGTGACACCACACGCTCGGCGTCCCAACCGGCCGGGCTTCCCGCGAGTACGATCCTCTGGCTGATCCGGCGGTACATGTCGAAAGGGGTCAGCCGCTGAAGTGAGCGCCCGAGCTTCGTGGCTCCGGGAAGAAGCAAACGTTCGAACGCGTTGCCCTGCAACTCCTCCTCGCGGAGGTTGGGCACGCTTTCGACCGGGCCAACCTGCGAACGGAGGATGCTGAGGGGCCGGCGACGTTCGCCGACGGCCATGTCGAGGACGACACCCACCAGCACGATCGCCGCGAACGTTCCAACCAGCGCGACTGCAAGCCAGACGTTATACATCGATCTTCACGATCTTCGTCATGAGCCAGATCCCCAGCGCCATCAAGGAGCCGCCGATCACGAGCATGACCTTGCCCGCGATGGTCGTGAAGAGCGGGGAGAGGTAGGTCGGGTTGATGATCGAAAGGTAGAGCAGCATGAGGAACGGGATCGCCGCCAAGATCGCCACCGAGATCCGTCCTTCGGCCGAGAGGGTCTTCACCTGTCGCCGGATGTAGGCGCGCTCACGGACGGTTCTGGCGACGATGTCGAGTACCTCGGCGAGGTTGCCACCCACCGTCCGCTGGATGTTGACGGCGATCACTGCCCATCTGAGGTCGGGGCTTCCGACCCGTTCGGCCATCGCGACCAGCGCGTCGTCGATGGGACGACCTAGGCGGATCTCGGCGACGACCCGCTGGAACTCAGAGGCTGACGGCTCTCCGATCTCTTTGGCCACGGTATCGATCGCCTGGAGGAAGCTATACCCAGCCCGCAACGAGCTGGCGAGGATCGAAAGGGTGTCCGCGAGCTGGTCGACGAGTCTGCTCTGGCGTTTGCTGATGAGGAACGTCATCCAAACGTACGGTACAAGCGCGGCGCCCGCCGCGATCAACAACACGAACACTATGTTCGGCAATAGGAGGCCCGAGAACACCGCTCCCGCGACGGCAAGCACCGCCGTGACTGCGACGAACTCACCGGCGAGCATCTTGATGCCAGCCCGTTCTAGCCGGTCGTCGAGACCCGCGTTGAAACCCGTCGCCATCGCGAACCTGTGCCCGGCCTCGACGAGTCCCGACGGCATCCACTGCGCTTCGGTGGGCGCCTCATCCTCGGCTTTCGTCGACCGTCTGCCGAGACGGCTCGCCAACGACCTGACCCTGCGGCCCCGCTGGCGAGAGCCGACGAGCATCCAGGCAACTAAGGCCACCGCGAGGAAACAAGCGGCCAGGACCAGGAAGAGCCCCGTGCTCGTGCCCCAGAAGTTCTCGGCGATCACGCTGCTCGACCCCCAGGCACCGGTGCGAAGACGTCGGCAAGCACCGTGATCCCCCTCTCAGCGAGCTTGTCGAGGAAACGAGGCCGCAGGC
>JBGPKY010000306.1:0-2877 GCA_041486205.1 Actinomycetota bacterium | reverse complement strand
GCCACGGGACGATGGCCACGACATCGGTGGTTCTGATCCACGGCACGAACGCGATCGTCCCGTAGAGAGGGTTGATGAACGCGACCTTGAGCCCGAACAAGAAGAGGATCGCGAAGGCAGCGCCGATCAAGCTCTCGACCAGCCCCTCGATGAGGAACGGGATGCGGATGCGCCAGTTCGTCGCTCCCACCAACTTCATGATCCCGATCTCCTTGCGCCGCGCGAACAGTCCCATCCGAACGGTATTGGCGATCAGCACCGCTGAGGAGATCAGCATCACCACCGCGACGAGCAACACGCCGACCCGGAAGATCCTCGTCACGGCGAACAATCGATCCAGGAACCCGCTCTGGTCGACGATCCGCTCGATCCCCGGCTGCCCCTCCAGCACCGCTTTCACCTGCGCGAACTGCGAAGGATCGGAGAGGTTCACGCGCAACGACGCAGGGAGAGCGCTGCAGTCGACGGTGTTCACGAGCGCCGGCTGGTTCGCGAACAGCACCTTGAACCGATCGCACGCCTGCTCCTTCGTTTCGTAGGTGACGTCCGAAACGACCGGCAGCGCGTGGAGCTTGTCCTCCAGCGTCTGGACCGTCGACGGCTGCGGCGGGTCTGTGAGGTACACGGCGACCTGCACGTTGCCGGTGATAGCCTCGATCATCAGGTTCACCTGCCGCGAGATCAGCAGCGCGAGCCCGAACAACAGCAGCGCGATGAACGTCGTCGACATCGCCGCGAACGCCACGAGACCGTTGCGCCGCAAGCCTGATGTGGTCTCGCGGAAGAAGTACTCGAACCGGCGGTTCACTATGTGTACACCCCTCGTGCCTGGTCCCGGACGACCCTGCCGGCGTCCAGCTCGATCACGCGGCGGCGCATCGCGTCGACGATCGCCTGGTCGTGGGTCGCCATCACCACGGTCGTTCCGATCCGGTTCACGCGGTCGAGCAGTCGCATGATGTCGACCGAGGTACTGGGGTCGAGGTTGCCGGTGGGCTCGTCGGCCAGCAGGACGAGCGGACGGTTGACGCACGCCCGCGCGATCGAGACCCGCTGCTGCTCGCCGCCGGATAGCTCGTCGGGGTAATTGTTCAGCTTATCGCCGAGCCCCACTAGGTCGAGGATCTCGGGAACGCGGGCGTCGATCACGTGCTTGGGTTTGCCGATGACCTCGAGTGCGAAAGCGATGTTCTCGAACACCGTCTTGTCCTGGAGCAGCTTGTAGTCCTGGAACACGGTGCCGATGTTGCGACGGAGGTACGGGATCTTCCAGGACGTGAGCTTCTCGATGTTCTTGCCGGCCACGTAGATGTCACCCTTCGTGGCCTCCTCTTCCTTCAGGAGTAGGCGGATGAACGTCGACTTGCCCGATCCGGACGCGCCGACGATGAAGACGAACTCACCCTTCTCGACCTCGACGGTCACGTCGTCGAGGGCGATCACGCCGTTCTTGTAGGTCTTCGTGACGTGCTGAACACTGATCAAGCGTTCACCTTGGGGGTTTGAGGGGGCTGGCCGCGCAGTCTAGCAGACCCCTTCGAACAGGGCGTGAAGGTTCCACTACCCTGACGAGGCCATGCAGACGGCCGCGCGCGGGGAGGCCCCGTTGGACGCAACCCCCGCCCCCGCGACGCACGCTCGGGTGCGACGTGCGATGTCCAAGTTCGCGGGGCCGCTTCTCATCTTCGCCAGCGTGCTGTTCGCGATGCGGGGTTTCGCGTTCACGAACGCGCTCACGAACCAGCACCCCGACATCCTCTCGTTCTGGCTGCCGCGCTCGTGCCTGCTCGGGCGAAGCCTCGTGGCTGGCCATGTGCCGCTGTGGAACCCGTTCGAGATGGCAGGCGTGCCATTCGCCGCCGACCCGCAGTCGGGCTGGCTGTATCTGCCCTCGATGCTGACGTCATGGGCCCTCCCCTGCGGCGAAGGGCTGCGGGCGTTCATCGTGCTCAACCCATCGCTGGCGGGCCTCGGCCTCTACTGGTTCCTGAGGAAGGAGGGACTGCACCACGTCGCGGCGACGGTCGGCGGGCTCTCGTTCTCGATGGCGATCGCGGCATCGTTCATCGCGGTGTCGCTGCCATTCGCGGGGTTCCTGGCATGGACGCCGTTCGTGCTGGTCGGCGCGTCGGGCCTGTGGTCCTCTCGACGTTGGTCTCGGCGGCTCGGCTGGGCCGCGCTCGCGGCCGTCGCGTGGGGGCAGGTGGCGAACGCGCACATGAGCCATGGACTCGCCATGTGCACGGGGGTGGTCGTTCTGTACCTCGTGGCTCGGGCGGCTCGCGACTCGCGCGCCGGGGAGGCGTCGTGGCTCCGCGCACTCGCGGTTGTCGCCGGGTTCCTCGCGTTCCTGCCGCTCGCGAACCTGGCGACGTTGGTGCCGCGGTTCGCGCTGATCGGACGATCGAGCTTGCACGGCAGTTACGCGGCGCTCGGCGGGACCGTGGCTTCGAGCATCGGCACCGGCGAGCCGGTTCCGATGCACGGGATGTTCGGCGGCTGGCCCTTCTCGATCGCGACGACCCCCGGCGTCTACGCCGGCGCGGCGATCTTGCTCGCCGTTCCGGCTGCGTTCCGTTCCCGCGAACGCCGGTACCTCGCCGTCGCCTTCGGAGCCGCCGGCGCCATCGCCTACTTGCTGACGCTCACGGTCCTCGTGGGCGCTGGCTGGTTCCGCGCGGTCGTGCTGAAACTCCCGTTCGGCGACGTCTATCTGCACAACCCCGACAGGCTCCGGTACTTGCTGCCCTTGGTCGTGGCGGTGCTCGGCGCGATCGGCGTTCAGGGCTTCCTCGACCGGCCTCCGCCGCGACGCGAGGCGGCTCGGTGGCTCGGCGCCGCGGCGATCCTGTTCGTAGGCGTGCCCCTCGCACTGGG
>JBGPKY010000305.1:0-2886 GCA_041486205.1 Actinomycetota bacterium | reverse complement strand
GTCCTGCGATGAGGTCGCCTCGCGCCCTTCCGGTTCTCGGCCTTGCTCTCGCACTAGCCCTGCCGATCGCCGCGCAGGACCCGGCGGTGGAGTACCGCCTTGGGCCGAGAGATCTCCTGGAGATCAAGGTTCTCGAGATTCCCGAACTCAACATCGAGAGGCGCGTTTCAGAAGGCGGCGTGGTGACCCTTCCCCTGATCGGCGACTTTCCGGTCTCGGGCCTCACACCCGCTGAAGTCCGGGCACGGCTCGAGGTGCTGCTGAGGGAGAAGTACGTCAACCGGGCAGACGTCTCGGTCGTGATCAAGGAGTTCGCCAACAAGCCGGTTTCCATCCTGGGCGCCGTGCAGCGCCCGGGAGCCCTCAACATCTCGGGGCGCTGGTTTCTCCTCCAGGCCATTTCGGCGGCGGGAGGCCTCACGGAGGCCGCTGGACGGAAGATCTACATCCTGAGGAAAGGCGAGAACGGGCCGTCCGAGACGCTCGAGGTTCCAACCGATGATCTGTTGCGCGGTGCGACGCAGACCTGGAACATACCCATATACCCCGGGGACGTGGTCAACATCCCGGCCCGGAGCACGGTCCGGATATTCTGCCTCGGCGAGGTCAAAACGCCCGGGGCGATCGAGCTCTCCACCGACGACCGGATCACGCTCCTGTCCGTTCTCGCGAAAGCGGGAGGCCTTACAGACAAGGCCTCGAAGAAAATACGCATCAAGCGCCGGGATGCCTCGGGCCGCGACGTGGAATACGTCTCCGACTACAAGCGCATTCTCGCGGGGAAGGATCCCGACCCGGTCCTGAAGGGCGACGACGTCGTCATCGTGAAAGAGTCCTTCTTCTAGGCCGGCGCGTCGCGACGCCGCATGTCTTGGAGCACGACGAGCGCGAGGTCCACCCGCCCTCAGGGGGCCGCGGGCGGCTGGTAGGGCTTGAGCTGGTCGTCGATGGCCTTGCGGTCGCCGACGACGACGAGCGTCATCTCCTCGGGTTTGATGTACGTCTTCACGAGGCGCGTGACCTCTTCGGGCGTGACGGCGTGCACGCGCGCGACGAAGCCGGAGAGAAACGAGTCCGGCAGCCCGTGGAGAGCGAGGAACTGGAGCTGGCCGGCGATACCCGTGCGCGAGGAGTTCCGGAGGACGAACGTTCCCGCGAGGTAGTTCTGGATACCCTTGAGCTCGGTCGCCGACGGCGGCTCGGCGCGCAGGCGGCCGATCTCCGCGAGGATCTCCTTGATCGAGGCGCCCGTGACGTTCGTCGTGACGTCCGCGACCTCGGCCCAGAACGCGCCCTGCCGGCGGACCGAGAGCTGGCTGGACGGCGAGTACGTGTAGCCCTTCTGCTCGCGGATGTTGCTCGTGATCCTCGAGCCGAAGAAGCCGCCGAGGAGCGCGTTCGTGACGGCGAGCGCGACGTAGTCGGGGTGCGAGGGGTCAACGACGGGCATCCCGAGCCAGACCGTGGACTGCGAGGCGCCGGGCCGGTCGACCACGGTCAGCGTGCGCACCGTGGACGGCTTCGGCGCCGCCGCCGCGGGGGCGGACGCCTTGGCCCATCCACCGAAGGCGCGTCGGATTGCCGCTTCCGTTACTCTTGCATCGAAGACGCCGACGACGTAGAGCGTGGATCGGTCCGCTCCGTAATGGCCCGACCAGAAGGCCTTCGCGTTCGCGAGCGTGTACCCCTGCAGGGCCTCGGGGGCGGGGAAGAGCCGGCCGTAGGACTGGCCGGGATACATCGCGGCGCGAAAGGCCTCGGCGGCCATCTGGCCGGACTGGCTCTTCGCGATCGAGAGGTTCCGTGCGAGGTTCGCCTTGAGGCGGGCGAGCTCGGCTTCGGGGAACGCCGGGTTCCGGACGACGTCCGCCACGAGGTCGACCATCCTCGGCGCGAATTCCGAGAGGACCTCGCCGCCGACGGTCGTCAGGTTCTCGCCGGCCTGGACGGCGACCGCGCCGCCCATCGCGGCGGCGTCCTGGGCAATCCGGCTCGCGCTGCGGGTCTTCGTGCCCTCGAGGAGGAGATCGCCGGTGAGGTCGGTCATCCAGGTCTGGCCCGCGGGATCGTCCGCGTTGCCGGCCTGGACCGTGAGCCTCACGAGCGCCTTGGGGATCGTCCCGTAGGGGACGAGCGAGACCTTGAGGCCATTCGGGAGCGTGAAGCGCGTGGGCGTTGGGAGCTTGAACGGACGGGGCGCCTCGGGCTCTGGGGGCCTTTCGCGCTCCTGCGAGCGCGCGGAGGCCGGCGCGAGGGCGAGGAGGGCCGAGGCGGCGAGGAGCGAAAGGGAGCGTCGGGTCTTCATGGCGTTCTTCCTCAGACTTTCGGGCCGGGGAGCTTCGGGGTCTCCGGCTTCGGCTCGATCGCGAGGATCGTGCGGTTCGTGGAGCGCAGGACTTCCTGCGCGGTCTTCAGGATCAGCTCGGGCGTCACCTTCGCAAACTCCTGCTCGAGGCCGTTGATCCGGGCCGGGTCGTCGTCGAAGAGCGCGAACGAGGCGAGAAGGTCCGCGCGGCCGAAGCCGAAGATGTCCTCCTGCATCGTGTAGAGCTCGGAGCGCATTTTCACCATCGTGCGGTCGAGCGTCGCCTTGTCGACGGGCGTCGTGCGGAGCTTCTCGATCTCCGCATCGATCGCCTTGAGGATGGTGTCGGGGGTCTTGTCGCGGTCGTGGTAGAGCGAGAGCGTGAAGAGCGTCGGGCCCGCGATGTTGAACTGGTTCCCGAGACCGTTGATCGAGGATTCGACCTCGCCCGTGAGGCCGCTCTTGCGGACGAGCGCCTCGTGGAGCCGGCTGTCGTTGCCCCTCGCGAGGATCTGCTCGATGAGGCCGAGGGCGTAGTACTCGGGCGTGTTGCGCTTCGGGGCGTGGTACGCGACCGCGAG
>JBGPKY010000304.1:0-2887 GCA_041486205.1 Actinomycetota bacterium | reverse complement strand
GCCACCGCCTGGCCGGGCTCCACCGTCTCGGGGCTCGGTGTCATCACCTCGCGAATCCGCTTGCCCATCGGTTCCCCTTTCGTTGAAGGATCGGTTCCCGCTACAGCGGGCGGCAAACTGCTAGGAGGGCTTAGCGAAACGAAACGTCACTCGTTTTCGAGCTCGGCGTCGTCCTTATCCCATGTGTGCTCTTGGCCGCAATCAGGGCACAACACGCTCTTGGTGCCGAGGTCCCTGCTCTCGAACGCACTCTCGTCCATCGAGATACCCGTATAGACGGGTTCGTTCGTCTCGGTGCATCGGATCATGACCTTGGCGATTGCGACTCCTTGTCACTGCCGAGGGCGGTGCCAAGTCTATGCCGCGAGCGGAAACCACGCACGACCCCCTTCTCTTCCGGCCAAATCTTCTGTCAGCTGGGCTTTGAGCGGCTGGGGTCGTCCAGCTGGTTGTGCCACTCGCGTGCGCACTTTGATGAGCAGAACGGGTCGCTGCTCCTGAGAGCGACCTCAGGGCGTTCGCCGCCACAACACACGCAGCCTCCATCCGGTAGCACGGGAGGATTCGCTCTTATCGGTGGCTGGTTCCCCACCCGTCACGAGCCTACAGTGAGCCGCCGTTAGAATCCGACAGAACAGGACATGCCAGGCCGAGAGGACACAGCGATCATCGCCAGTCAGCTGGCCGATCTCACTCGGACCGTCGAGGAGATGGCGGGCCAGCTCAAGGCGCTTCGCGAGCGCGCTGACAGCCAGCAAGAGCGCACTGACAATCAGCAAGAACGTACTGAGGTCCAGCAAGAGCGCATTGACCTCGCGGCGCGAGAACTAGCCGAGGTCAGTGACCGTCTGCAGGCTGCGGCGAACGCGCTCCGAGAGTCAATCTGATCGCCTGTTCGGGGACGGCTCCGAGGGAAGCGAACAGCGGGCGTTTCGTCAAGCCCTCCTACTAGGAGGGCTTGACGAGCCAGAAGGCCACGACGGAGTACTGCAGCGCGACGGCTGCAACCACGAGCAGGTGGAAGATCTCGTGGTAGCCGAAGACGGCCGGCAGCGGGTCCGGCCGGCGCAGCGCGTACACGAGCCCGCCGAGCGTGTAGAACAGGCCGCCGGCCAGCACCAGCGCCGTTCCGTCCCAGCCGACCCCGTCGACTAGCTGCGGGAAGACGATCACCGCCACCCAGCCGAGGGCGATCGCGATCCCCGCCGCCAGCCACTTGGGAGCGTCGACCCAGACGAACTTGAGCACGCTGGCAGCAACCGCCCCGCCCCACACGACCGCGAGCACGACGATCCGCCAGGTGCCCGAGAGGACGAGCAGGCCGAACGGCGTGTACGTGCCGGCGATCGCCAGGTAGACGCCGGCGTGGTCGATTCGGCGGGACCAGCGGTACCCGCGCTCCCGCCACGTCACCCGGTGGTGGAGCGCGCTCGCGCCGAACATGAGCGCGACCGCCGCTGCGAAGACGGTCGCCGCCACTCGCGACTTCGTGGTATCCGCGCCGGCGACGAGGAGACCGCCGATCACGAGCGCAACGAAGAAGGCGTAGAGGTGGAACACGCCGCGGAGCCGAGGCCGGGCGTGCGGTCCGTGCGGATCAGCGGTAGCGGAAGACGATCCGCCCACGTGTCAGGTCGTAGGGGGAGAGCTCGACCCGGATCCTGTCTCCGGGGAGGATCCGGATGCGGAACCGGCGCATCTTCCCTGCGGTGTAGCCGAGGGTCTCGTGACCGTTGTCGAGCGCGATGCGGAACATCCCGCTGCGGAGCGCCTCGATTACCTCGCCCTCGAACTCGATCTTTTCTTCCTTCTCGGCGATAGCAGCCTCCCTTCAGGCGTGATTCGACGTTGGTGCCAGACCGAAGTCTGGCACCAACGCGGATTCGCGGCGTCTAGCCCGCGACGGGCGAGACGGCGGTCGCCTCGGGGCCCTTCTGGCCCTCGCGGGCCTCGAACTCGACCCGGGCGCCCTCGTCGAGGGACTTGTAGCCCTCGCCAGTGATCTGCGAATGATGGACGAACAGATCCTTCCCACCCTCGTCGGGCGTGATGAACCCGTATCCCTTCGCAGCGTTAAACCACTTAACGGTACCGGTAGCCATATGAACACCTCCCTTACCAACTCACGAACGGGTAAAGAAGGCGCTGGACTGCGTCGTCGGTACTCGTTCTAACTTTGTCTGCAGGAGCGTAGCAGGGATACAACTCCGGAATGGGTGATCGGCCCCTCGTCCGTGACGTGCTGCCCGGGCTGGCGGACGAGCTCGAGCGCTCGCTGGGCGAGCTTGGCCGGCCCGAGCTCGCCCAGCAGGTGGGGTCGCTTCGGCTCTGGGCGGTCTGCCCGTGCGAGGTCGAGGGGTGCGGGAGCTTCTACACCGCCCTGCCGATGAAGCGCTGGTTCCGGCGCGGTAAGGAGGTCGTCGTCGGCGACCTCGCCGTGAACACGATCGACGGGGACATCGTCTTCGTGGAGGTCCTCGGCCGTCCGGACATTCATAAGACTCTCGTATCCTTGGCCGTGTGAAGGTCGTCCTCCCCGACAACTCGGAGCTGGAGCTTCCCGACGGCGCCACCGGCCTCGACGCCGCCCGTGCGATCGGCCCGAAGCTGGCCAAGGAGGCGGTGCTCGTCCGCTCGAACGGCGATCTCCGCGACCTACGACTGCCGTTGAAGGACGGGGAGCGAATCCAGATCCTGACCTCGCGGGACAAGGACGACCCCGACGCGCTCTCCGTGCTGCGCCACTCGACCGCGCACCTGCTCGCGGAGGCGGTCCGCCGCCTCTACCCCGGCGTGAAGATCGCGATCGGCCCACCGATCGAGAACGGCTTCTACTACGACTTCGAGTTCGCGGAGCCGGTCCACGAGGCCGATCTCGAGCGGATCG
>JBGPKY010000303.1:0-2916 GCA_041486205.1 Actinomycetota bacterium | reverse complement strand
GGCCGCCGTCACCGGAGGAGCCGGCCGTCCCGGTCCCGGCGATCGTCGTGATCGTGTCGGCTCCCGAGACGCCGAACGCACTCGCCGCGGCCAGCAGGGCCAAGACAATCACCAGCAATCCGCAACGAATCGACCTCACCGGTAGTCCTCCTTCGGGCTTCGAGCGACGGAGTATGACATCCCGGCCACGGTCGTCATAGACGGACCCCGGAGCCGGGAAACTACATCTAGCCGTTGCCGATCTGCTCTTTTCTGGCTGAGTGCTAAGCGTCGAGCGCCCTCGGAGTTAGGGTGGCACAAGCGCTACCTAGGAGGAGGGCACGTGAAGTCAAAGCAGGAGAAAAAGGTCAAGGAAGAGATGGGGCCATTCCTGGAACAGGGCGAGGAGGTCCGCGCAGTCCTGATCGCCCGGCCGCGCGGGTGGACCCAAACGACTGCGGGCGGCAGGACCCTCGGAGTCGGCAAGGCAATCGGAAGGCACGAACAGCAGAAGGCTCGAGGTGGAGCCGAAGAAGCAGGAATCCAGCTCGCTTCTCCTGGGGCGCTCGTGCTCACCCAAAAACGCCTGCTCACGGTTCGGACCGGCGAGGCGCTCGGTCTAGGCGCGGGAGGATCGGTCAAGGAGGTCCTGAGCGCGGTGCCGGTCTCAGACGTCGACTCGATCAAGGTGAAGCGCCTGCTCCTCGGCTACGTGATCACGCTCACCGTGCGAGGCTCGGAGTTCAAGTTGGAGGCCAACGCTGCGGCCGGCGCGAAGCCCATGGCTGAGGCATTCGAGCGGGCGAAGATCGAAGCGTGAGCCTGTGGGGTGCGTAAAGTCGGTTCGGCCTTGCAAATCCGCGGTCTTCGTGCATGCGATCGAATTTACGCACCCCACGGGATGGCGGCTCTTGGGGGAGGCCGGGATGAGCTAATGTCCTCGGGCACTACGCCGAGACAGGCTGCTTGCTTTCTGCGGTCCAGCTGTAGAGCGGTTCGCCCTCGGTGGGGATGGTGTCGGTTACGGCTGCAAGGCGAGGTCGGCCGGCGATGCAGTCGCGCCAGGCGAGTCCGGCGTGCCAGAGTGTTGGGTTGCGCATTGCCCGCTCGACCTTTGCGCGCACGTTTGCGCCGCCGAAGACGAAGAAGACGTCGCGTTCGCGCAGGTAGACCTGGTGTTCTCTCAGGCCGAGCGCGGCCGGGTCAAAGGGAGGGCCTTGTGCCACGAGCTCCCTCGCCCGCTCACGGCAACCCGTCCTGAGCGGGACGATGACCGCGACGTGTTCGTCGCCGGCGCGCTGCTCGGTCGCGAACGCTGCGACGAGGTCGGCGAGTTCGTGCAGCAGGCCGACGCCGAGCGGCGCCACGTGCACGGAGGGCGCCTGCCGGCGCTCGAGTACGAGCACCGAGTAGCCGTTCAAGCGCTCGGCCGCCGCCCGACCGATGTGGACCTCGGTGAGCTCCGCGAAGGGAACGTTCAGCGCGCAGCGTCGATCGCCCGCTCCTCCTTCAAGCACCAGCCGCTCCTCCGTGACGACGAGCGCCCCGGCCGTCGCTGGTCCTCCATCCTCGCGATAGACAACGGCGTAGCAGGCCGGCGGCGGCGCACAATCGTGCATCTTGCGCGGCCATCCGGCCACTTGAGGAGCACGGCATCGGGGCCGAACCGCCGACGCAGTACGGGAAACTACGGGCACGCTTCGTTTCTGATCCGACCGCTGATGAATCCGGGGAACCCGACGGCGGCTGCTCGAGGCTGCCCGCGCGTGAGAGTCACGACCTCAGTCCTTGCAGAGGTCGGCGACCTCGGCGCGCGCCAGCGCGATCAGGTCGCTCGTCCCGATGCGCACCGACTCCTCGTGGGAGCCGGCCTCGAGGACGACCGACGTGCGCGCGGCGAGGCGGCGGTCGACGATCGTCCGATCGTCGGCGCGACCGCCGAGCGGCGGGACCGCGCCGAGCTCGAACATCGGATAGGCCGCCGCGAGCTCGGCCTCGGTCGCGAGGCGGATCTCCTTGCCGCCGCCGAACACCTCCCGCGCCTTCCGGAGATCGAGCCGCTCGGATGCCGGGAGCACCACGCGGACGTAGCCCTCGTCGCTTGTGAGGACGAGCGTCTTGGCGACCTCGTCCACCGGAACTCCGATCGCCGCGGCCTCGTCGGTTGCGCTCTGCGTCGGCCGGTGGCGGATCACCTCGTAGTCGACATGCTCGCGAGCGAGCATCCGCGTCACATAGAGCGTCGTCATGACTTCTTCTCTCGAGTCGCCACCCGGTGTGGGCGCTTCGGCCGGATGACCGCGTCGCCGCCGGGGTAGAAGACGCTCTCGTGCTCGTCCTCCCAGCGCACGCGGTAGTGCTCGTGGCCCGGATCGCCCAGGACCTCGAGGATCTCGCCCGTCCGCCCGCTCTCACCGACGCGCCGGGCGGCCGTCGTCACGAGATCTCCGGCCTGGGCTCGATGCGGCCGAACCGTCTTTGCCATCTCGTCTCCTTCCCGCGAGTCACGTCGATGATCGCCCGCGCAGCACCCCCCGCCATCCGGGCCAACTACGGATCGCGTCGCGGACTTGCGACCGCGACGGCGGACAAAGCCGCGAGCAGAGCGACCACCGCGTCGTCGTCGACCTGGCCGAAGTCCTCGTACCACAGTGTGGGTGCGCAAACTCGGTTTCGTTTCGCCTGCAAAGTCATGGGTTCGCCGACCGGAACCGAGTTAGTGCACCCCACGGGACAACGACTACAGAAAACAGCGGCCTAAAGTGTCGAGCGCGACGGGGTCCAGGCCATCGACGTCGCCGCTCGCTCGCGTTCGAATCGCCCGCCCTCCGGCCGCTCCTAAAGGAAGGGAGTGTGGGGTGCCGTGGCGGCCGGTGCCCTCCGCCTCCGGTCCTCGCCTCCACGGAGGGTCCCGGTCCGCCGCCCCTTGTGGCGTAG
>JBGPKY010000302.1:0-2917 GCA_041486205.1 Actinomycetota bacterium | reverse complement strand
TTGACGGCCGGTCCGCCTGTTCCCGAATCGTTCTGGTCTGCCATGTGCGCTCCTTTGACTCCGAGCCCGGGGGACCGGAGTCCCCCAGGCCCAGATTCGTTAGGCGGCCGGTGCCACCGCTGCGGCGTACAGAACCATCGAGCCGATGGCTGTGAACGAGGTCGCACCTGCACCACCTGCGGACGTCAGGTCGAACGCGTTGAGCTTCTGGCCCAACACACCGAACGTCGCGATGCCCTGCTCCTGGCCGTAGGAGAAGTACTGCTCGGTCCAGTCGGGGTAGTAGCCGTAGCCACGACACATGGCCTGGGCTCCGAAGAACACGTTGCGGGCCACTTGGATCGAGGACGCACCGTCCAAGGCTGTCGGCACGCGGTTCGACGTGTAGACGACCACGCCGTCGTACATCGCCACGGCGCCCGTGAACAGCGGGTTGTCCGTTCCGCGGACCTGCGCCTCACGCTGGGCCTGCTGGTACTGGGAGTCCTTCTTGAGCGCGAGCGCCGTGTAGGGGTGCACGACGATGCCGAAGATCTCCTCGCCGTTGTCGAGGCGGAGCGGCTCGATCTTGTTCGTGACCTGGGCGTACGCCTTGATGTCGGACAGGTCGTTCAGCTTCAGGCGACCGGCCGGGTCGGTGTCGGCCACCGTACCGATGGAGGTCGCGGTGCCGGCGAACCACAGGGCGGTCGTCGGGAGGGTGGTCGAGCCGACGAACCCGCCGATGGTCATGGAAGTCAGCTCGGCGTAGATGTTGTTGTCGAGCTTCGCGGCGAGCCACTTCGCGAGCTGGTTCCGCGCCGTGGTCCGCATGTCGTGGGAGATCAGGATCTTGCCGAGCTTCGACCAGCGGACCGCGTGCTGGACCGAGTCGATCGCGATCGAGATCTGCCGGAACTTCAGCGCTTCCTCGTTGCCGTCCAAGAGCGCGGTGTCACCTGTCTGACCGGAACCGGTCAGCGCGAGCACGACGTCGTACTTGATCGTGTCTCCGGCTGACTTCTCCAGGTCGTCCTTGCGGATGACCGGCATCGAGGAGCCCTCGGGGCCCTCGAACCGGTGCCAGAACGTCAGGTCTTCGGCCTGCGAGTACAGGTCTGCAGCCCAGAGCTGAGGAACCTGGGACGAGACCTGCGCTTTCCTCGTGGTCGGCACGCGCGCTCACCTACTTCCTTATCCGGGCGAGACCAGCACCTTCACGGTGTCGCCTCGCTTCAGTGCCTCGAACTCCTGCGGGTGGTCCCGCTTGAACTCCATGAGCTTCTGGGTCGACCACTCCTCGGTGTCCTCGGGGGTGATCTGCCCGGCGTCTTGACGCCCACGAACGGGCGGTGAGGTGCGCGCGGCGGTGGCGATGGCCGCCGCGTTGGGCGGCTCCGTCGTCTGCTGCTGGCGCTCCGTCATCGGTAACTCCCACTTCCCGGCGAACTCCCCGACCTTCTCGGGCTCCAGCTCGCCCTCGTACGCTTCGATCGCGGCGATCTCGGCCGGCCGGAGCGACTCGAAGTCGATCCCGTAGTCCTCGAACGCCTTGCGCTTCAGCGGTGCCTTCTCGAGCCGATCGGCCTTCGCGACCGCTTCGTCCCGTTCTCGCTCGAGCGCCGGCACACGTTCCGCCTGCTCCTTCAGCGTCGAGGTGCTGAAGCGCTTGAGCTCTGTTGCCGCTTCCTCGGGGTCGAGCTCGCCGCTTTCGAGTGCCGCGACGACCTCGTCGTATTTCCGTCCAGCCATTTCCCGCTCCTTCCTCGGTCCTGACGAAGGACCGATTGCTCGCCACTCAGCCCGGAGGAGGCTGGTGGGTACGGCAGCAACGCCGCTGCCAAAGGGGTTCGGGCCGAGTGGCCCAGGTGGTGCAGTCCCGGGTGCTGCTCGCTGGTCCGTCCCGGGATGCCGACGGACTCAGGTCAAGAGGAAGTGTATGACCGCGTCACACGATGTCAAGCGAGGTGTGGCAAATCGAGGAGTGGCTTGCGCTCGTGGACCGAGCACATCTTCCTCGGGTTGTACCTCGACAGGATGGTGCTGCACTCCTCAGCGGCGCATACGCGCCCGGCCTTGCCGAGCAGGATGGGGCGCCGTCGCCAGTCGGTCGAAACGTGGATGACGAGCTGCTCGGTCATCAGACGCCGACCCGTTGCTCCTCAGGCAGGAGACCTGCCGCGGCACCGGAGGACGAACGCGTCGGGCCGCCGCCGGCCTGGAACCGCGCTACTTCAGCCGCCATCTGCTGCTGGAGCTGGGCGAGCGCCTTCGGGTCCTGGAGCTGGATGGCGCGGTAGAGCGTGCCGTACGGGGTGTTCGTCATCGCGTCGGAGGTGTTCGGGAAGGCGGGGGAGTTGTTGATGTGGTTCTCGATCGCCGCCCAGCGTTCGGCTGCGGGGAGTTCAGCCGCGACGCCCTGGTAGTTCTGGAACACCTGGTCCGGCGAGAGGCCCATCGAGTAGAGCTGGTCCGATTCGGACTGTGGCCGAACGCCGAGCCCGATCGCCTCCGGTCGTCCACGGTTGAGCGCGGTCTGCATGGCCCGGTCGAGTTCGGGGGTCTGGACGTCGTTCGAGAAGAAGTCGTGCAGGCGCGCCGGGTCGAGCGAGTAGCCGAGCTCGGACATGAACAAGGCGTTCACCGTGGGCCCGTACTGCTGCACGCGCGCCTCGGTCGCGAGCTTCGTCTCGAGTTCCGAGAGCGAGTTGTCGTGGCCGATCAGGTTCGCGATCTCCGAGTTCGACACGTTGATCCCGAGGTATTGCCCGGCCAGCCGCTTCGCCTCGTTGCGGTATGCGAGGATCTGCGACTCCGGCATGAACGAGAACCCGTTGTCCTTCCGCAGCCCGTTCTCCGGGAAGACCGCGAGGTACTGGGGCGTCTGACGGAGCTGGATGATGATCTGGTCCGCCGACCACTTCTCCGAGATGGCCTG
>JBGPKY010000301.1:0-2920 GCA_041486205.1 Actinomycetota bacterium | reverse complement strand
AGGAGCACGTCGCCCACGCCGAGCTGACGCGGCAGGTGTGGGACCGCGCCGCAACCGGGCGCCCGGAGTAGAGAGGCCTCACTGTTGAAGGCGATCGTCCAGGAGCGGTTCGGCCCGCCCGATGTCCTGCAACTGGTGGACGTCGACCTGCCCGAGGTCGGCGACGACGACGCGCTGGTCCGGGTGCACGCCGCCGCGCTCAACCCGTATGACTGGCACATGCTGCGAGGTGACCCGCTCGTCGCGCGGCTCATGGGGGTAGGGCTGATCAAGCCGAAGGCCCCGGTGGCCGGGGTCGATGCGGCTGGTGTGGTGGAGGCGGTCGGCTCGAACGTGCGAGAGGTGCGGCCCGGCGACGAGGTGCTCGGCCGCTTCCGCGGCGCCTTCGCCGAGTACGCGTGCGCCGCGGAAGACGAAGTAGTGCCGAAGCCGGCGAGCCTGACCTTCGAGCAGGCGGCCGCGGTCCCCATGGCGGCGACGACCGCCCTTCGCGGGATCCGCGACGTGGGCGAGGTGAAGGCGGGCCAGCGGGTGCTCGTGAACGGGGCCGGCGGCGGGGTGGGTACCTTCGCGGTGCAGATCGCGGCGGCGCTGGGCGCCGAGGTCACGGGGGTGTGCAGCACAGGAAACGTCGAGCTGGTGCGCTCGATCGGCGCCGCGCACGTGATCGACTACACCATGGAGGACTTCACCGCCGGGTCGACGCGGTACGACGTGATCCTCGACAACGTGAGCAGCCTCCAACTCAAACGGTTGCGAGGAGTGCTCACCCCGAAGGGGATCCTCGTGCTCAACGGTGGCGGTTCGCCCGGTCACGTGTTCGGACCGGTCGCCGGTCTCCTCAAGGCGGTCGTGGCCAACCTGTTCGTCTCGCAACGGTTGCGCCCACTCCCGCCGAAGCAGAAGCGGGAGGAACTGCTCGCCGTGACCGAGCTCATCGACGATGGGAAGCTCACGCCGATCGTCGACCGGACCTACCCGCTGGCCGAGACGGCCGAGGGCCTTCGCCACGTGGAGCAGGGGCACGCCCGCGGCAAAGTCGTCGTCACCGTGGCGTGAGGCAGGCGGGCTGAGGCTGGCAGCCCCGGGAGGATCAGGGATAGATGAACTACGCCCCGACGCTTAGTCCCGGTCGTTGCCCTCACTGAACGCGCGGATCTGCGACGTGTGTTCCTCGTAGTGCTCGAACGTCTCCTCCGTGAACAGCTCCACCGCAGCTTCGGGCAGATCATCGCCGAACGCTGGAAGCGCCGCGCGCGCTCGCTCGCGGCTCGGCTCGGCTCGCAGGACGACCTCGTCCCACGTCATCCCGCGGCCTTGGGCGAGGATCTCGGCATCGCGCGAGCCAGTCTCCCCTTCCTCGGGCTCAGGGTCCCCGCGCCGGAGCCGCTCGAGCACGTCAGCTACGTCTGCGGCCCAGTAGGCGCAGTGCCACACGAGGTCGTGGGTCGACCATCCCGGGACCACACCCTCGACCTCCCGCCGGTCGGGAGTCAGGCCGAGAAACGCAGCCTTGAAGTCGAGCCACGCCTCGTCCTCGCGCTCGAGCAGTTCCTTACGGTTCATCGTGGATCTCCTATTGTCTTCAGTCCTGCTTCGGTGGAGCGGGGAGCAGGCCGAGTTGTCCCATCATCCCCATGATGTCGTAGACGCCGTAGTGCTCGGTGTTCATCCCTGCTTCGTCGAACGTGAACACGTCGATCGCCCCCATCGAGAACGACTTGCCCGTGGGGGGCGTGCCCGTCATGCCAACCGTGTCGGTGCCGGTCATGGTGCTTCGGACCGCCACCTTGTTCCCGGATGCGATGACATCCCCGACCTCGATGTGCATGTCGGGGGTCTGCTGCCGCATCATGTTGAACATCGCTATCGCACCGGCCTTGTCGGCCGTGCCGCCCGGCATAGGGGAGCGCTCGACGTAGGACTCCGACAAGGCCTTCTCGGCGAAGCCGATGTCGCCTTCGTTCAGGACACGTTGGATCAGCTCACGGACGGTAGCTGCGTTCTCTTCAGGCGTGGGCATAACTCACATCCCTTCCGGGGCCGGCATTGCCCCGACCTGAACCATCATCTTCGGCAGATCCATCTGCGCCCAGGTCTCGACGATCGTGCCGTCGTCTCCGTGACGCGAGATCTGGATCCAGTCGGTGTCGATCTTCTTCCCGTTCGCGGGGACGCCCGCCCACGCGATCCCTCCGTCGTTCGTGCCCGTCATGCGGACGTGCGAGACGACGCGATCGCCGTCGCCGAAGATCTCGAGGATCTCCGAGCGCTTGTCCGAGAAGAAGCTCACTGCGCCCTCGTTCGCGGCGATCGCGCCCTCGACCCCGGCGGGCACCATCTCCGCCCCCGGCGTGTTGGCGACGAAGTCGGCCGCCAGGCACGCGCGGACCGTGTCGTAGTCGCGCTCGTTGTAGGCCTTCTCGAGCTTCTGGACAAGCTCGACGTTGCGTGCGACATCGCTCATGGCACCCTCCCTGCCGATAGGCGTTACGCCGGATAGGCGTAACGCGAAGTTACGACAGGTCGCTGGTTAGCGCAAGGTGCGGCTTCCGGGCGAGCGCGGGGCGGGAATCGATCATCAGGCGAGGTGGGCCCGTAGCAGGTGCACTGTTCCGGATACACCTTTCAGCTCCACCGGACCGATGTCGTCGAACGCGATCCCCTTTCCCTGCGAGGCGTCGGCTACTTCCTGGCTGACCAGCACCTCGCCGGCCCGCGCATAGTCGGCGATGCGCGCAGAGAGGTTCACGGTCTGGCCGAAGTAATCGCCCTCCTGGAAGAGGACGGGCCCCGCGTGCAGGCCGACGTGGGCTGGCGGCAACCCAGCGGCGGCCAACCCTTCCACCATCTCGAGGGCGGCACGCACGCCGGGGCCCGGATCGCCGAAGTAGAACATCACCCCGTCGCCGAGCCACTT
>JBGPKY010000300.1:0-2941 GCA_041486205.1 Actinomycetota bacterium | reverse complement strand
CGCGACCACCGACGCGCTCCGCAGGGCCCAGGAGCTCGACCTCGATCTGGTCGAGGTGGCGCCGCTGGCGGTGCCACCGGTCTGCCGGATCATGGACTACGGCAAGTTCAAGTACGAGCGGGACATACGGCAGAAGGAAGCTCGCAAGAAGCAGGCCCGGATCGACGTCAAAGAGATCAAGTTCCGCCCGAAGATCGACCCGCACGACTACGCCACGAAGAAGGGCCACGTCGAGCGGTTCCTGAAAGCGGGATCCCGGGTCAAGGTGACCATCATGTTCCGGGGACGCGAGATGGCCCATACGGATCTCGGCCGCCGGATACTGGATCGGTTGATAGAGGACTTGAAGGAGGTCGCGGTGGTGGACGCGGCCCCGAAGCAAGACGGCCGGAACATGATCATGGTGATCGCGCCGACGAAGAAGCAGGCTTCTTCCGCCCGCGAGGAGCACGCGGTGGAAGCTCCGCCCGCAGGATAGGAACGGACGATATGCCTAAGATGAAGACCCATCGCGCCACGGCCAAGCGGTTCCGGATCACCCGGAACGGCAAGGTGCTGCACCGCAAGGCCACGGGCAACCACATGCTTACGAAGAAGAGCGGTAGCCGCCGGCGCCGCGTCGAAGGGATGTCGGAGGTCACGGCCGAGCGCCGCACCATCCGCAGGATGTTGGGGGCGTAACCGATGGCCAGGGTGAAGCGTTCCGTCCATGCGAAGAAGAAGCGCCGCGAGGTTCTCTCGAAGTCGAAGGGCTACTTCGCCTCTCGCTCTCGCCGCTACCGCGTGGCCAAGGAACAGGTGCAGCACTCAGGCGTGTACGCCTACCGCGACCGCCGCGACCGCAAAGGCCAGTTCCGGCGCCTCTGGATCGTTCGCATCGGAGCCGGTACGCGCCAGCACGGTATGTCCTACTCGCAGTTCATGCACGGGCTCGACGGGGCCGGCATCGAGGTGGACCGCAAGATCCTCGCTGATATGGCCGTTCACGACCCGGCAGCCTTCGGGAACCTCGTCGCAGCCGCGAAGGACGCTCTCTCAGCGGCCGCCCAGTAGTCTCGGCGAAGGAGCTACGGGGGCCATCCGCCCAACCTAGAATCCCCATGGAGCCGGCTTGCCCGGCGAGAGGGGAAACTTGATCACCTCGCTGAAGAACCCGAAGGTCGCGGCGGCCGTGAAACTGAAGAAGGGCGCCTACCGAGAGCGGGAGCGGCGGTTCCTCGTCGAGGGTGCGCAGGCCGTGAGCGAAGCACTCGGCTCGGGCGTCGCACTCGAGGCTCTCTTCCACACCACGGCTTCGAACGATCTGCTGGAGCGGGCCTCGCGAGCGGGCGTGGCGATCGAGTCCGTGAGCGACGAAGTCATGGGCCGGCTCACCTCAACGGTCACCCCGCAGGGGCTCGTGGCGGTCGCGCCCTTCGTAGACGTCGACCTGGGCGCGCTGGTGGCCGCGCCGGCGTGCGTCGCCGTCCTACACGCGGTTCGTGATCCGGGTAACGCGGGCACGGTGCTTCGCTCGGCCGACGGTGCGGGCGCCGATGCCGTTGTGTTCTCCTCCTCTTCGGTCGACGTCTACAACCCCAAGACCGTACGGGCTTCGGCCGGGTCGCTCTTCCACCTGCCGATCGTCCGTGGCCTAGAGACGGTCGAGGCCATCGAGGGGATGCGTACCCGGGGTTGTCAGATCCTGGCTGCGGCCGCCGATGGGGAAGCTGACCTGTACGAGCTGGATCTGTCGCGTCCCACGACGTTCCTGTTCGGGAACGAGGCCTGGGGGTTACCCAGGGAGATCGAGTCCCTCGCCGATACCTCGGTTCGTGTCCCGATCCTTGGCCGAGCCGAATCACTCAACCTCGCGGCCGCGGCAACGGTGTGCCTGTTCGAGTGGGCTCGGCAGCGCCGCGAGGGGCGACGGGCGGCGCTCGAAACGCTGATCGCGTCGGCAGCCCACGACATCCGCTCGCCGCTGACGGCGATGAAGGGCTTCGGCTACGCGTTGTCGACGCGGTGGGAATCGATGACGGATGAGCAGCGCACACTGATGCTCCAGGGCATCGTCTACGACACCGACCGACTGAACACCATCCTCAAGCAGCTCGTCGACGCCGCGCGGCTCACCGGTGGCCGGCTCGAGCTATATCCGGAGAGGGTGGTGGTGGGCCAAGTAGTGGAGGCGATCGCGGATTCGCTCGGTCGCGATCCAGAGCACCCGTCCATCGACTGGGAAGGCGGTGAGGTCGAGGCCATGACCGACCCCGACCGGCTCCGCACCGTGATAGAGGCGTTCATCGAGGCCGCCGTGTGGTGGGGGCGCGACGGAGCGATCCGCGTCGAGGGCCGGCTCGCCGGCGGGCGACTCGAGATCGAGGTGTTCCGATCGGGCGTGGACCTGTCGAACGAAGAAGCCGACGCGTTGTTCCTGCCGCGACCTCCGGGAACCGGCGCGGGAAGCAAGATCGGTCTCTTCGTCGCGCGAGGTATCGCAGAGGCACAGGGAGGAACCGCCACGGCAGAGGTCGACGAAGGTATCCGGTTCCAACTGAGCGTCCCCGCCTCATCCGTCGAGCATCCTGCCTGAGCAAGGCCCCTTGCTAGGGTAACTATCCCCTTGAGGGCGGTATGCGCTTGGATGGCGGCTCTCTCGCGGTCGTCAAGCATGGTTCGGAACGAGTTCCCATTCGGTGGAATCCGCCTGATCGTGGATGCAAAACTTTGTATCTTCCAACTAACCGTTAGAAGTCACCGGACATGCCCAACCCTTCGAGCTCTATCTTGACCGTGTAGCTCCCGATCGGCAGCAGCGTGAAAAGATAGTCACCGGTCTCGCTGGTGATCGTCGTGCGACTGACGTTCGTCGCCGTATTGGTCGCCGTCACCGTGACGGCCGGAAGCACGCCGCCGCTCGCGTCGGTCACGCGGCCGACGATATCCGCAGTGCCCTGCG
>JBGPKY010000299.1:0-2954 GCA_041486205.1 Actinomycetota bacterium | reverse complement strand
TCGCCGGAGCCGGCCGTCTCGGGTGCGACCGGGTCGCCGACCCCCGACTACACCGGCAAGTGCGCGCGAACGTCCTGCAACTACCTCCTCCTCGGCAGCGACAGCCGGGCAGGCCTCACGCCGCAGCAGCTGATCGAGTTCGGGACGAACGCGGCCATCGGCGGCTCGAACCGATCGGACACGATCATCGTTCTCCACACCGAGCCCGATCAGCAGAAGGCCACCTTCCTGTCGTTCCCCAGGGACCTCTGGGTGAGCATCCCCGGCATGGGCGACGGCAAGATCAACTCCGCGTTCGAGGGCGGCGTCCAGCACGGCGGCGCGCAGCGCGTCGCGGCGACCATCCGGGAGATCAGCGGGATCCAGATCGATCACATCCTCTACGTCGACCTCGCCGGGTTCGAGGGCGTCGTGAACGCGCTCGGCGGGGTGGAGATGTGCGTTCCCTACCCGATGGTGGATCCGCTCACGGCGCTCGACATCCCGGCCGGATGCCAGCACTTCGACGGCAAGACGGCGCTCGCGTACGTTCGGACCCGCCACCAGCCGTGCGACGCCATACCCGACTTCGCACGGATCAGCCGGCAGCAGCAGTTCCTCCGCGCGCTCCTTTCGAAGCTGCTCTCGCCCGGCGAGCTGCTGAGGCTTCCCTCGCTCGTCCAGCCGGTGCTGCATTCGCTCGTGGTCGACCCCGGACTCCGCAACCCGGCCGAGCTCGCGTACCTCGCCGGGCAGTTGAACGGTGTGAACAGCGGCGCGGCCGACTTCCGCGTCGTCCCGACGACGACCGCCAGCATCTACCCGAACGGCATCTACACCAGCATCGTGCAGATGATCCAGCCTCAGGCGAACGAGCTGTTCCAGGCGATCCGCGCGAACAAGCCGCTCGGCGATCTCGGCCTGACGCAGGTGAACACCGCGCCGTCGCCGGCGATCATCAAGGTTGGCGTGTTCGAACTCGGCGCCGCTCCGACCCCGCCAGTCTCGACCACCTCGCCGACCCCAGGGGCCACGGTCGCAGCGACCGTGACCCCATCGGCTTCGCCGAGCGCCGGGCCGAGCGCGGGCGCGTCGGTGTTCGACCTGCTCGTGAAGGCGGGGTTCGAGACCTCGTCGGGTCTCCAGCCGGTGAGCGCTCTCGGCAAGGTCCCGGTGAAGGGCTCAGTGATCTTCTTCAACCCCAAGGCGCCCGACGCTCAAGCGATGGCCGACGTCGTCCACGGCTACCTTTCGAACCTGCGCGAGATGCCGGCGTCGAAGAAGCTGCTCGGCGGCCTCGACGTCGCGATCGTCGTCGGGTCGGGCTACGTGATCCCGCCGCCGCCGACCACCGGCCAGACGAACTGCCCATGAGGGCCCTCGTGCTTTCAGGGGGAGAGGGCTCCAGGCTCCGTCCGCTCACCCACACCAATGCGAAGCAACTGATACCGGTCGCGAACACGCCGATCCTCTTCCACGTGCTCGGCGCGATCCGCGACGCGGGCATCACCGAGGTTGGGATCGTCGTCGGCTCGACGGCCGAGGAGATCCGGGCAGCCGTCGGCGACGGGTCGGCTTGGGGACTCGACGTGACCTACATCCCTCAGGAGGCGCCGCTCGGGCTGGCGCACGCGGTGCTGACCGCCCGTGAGTTCGTTGCGGGGCAGCCGTTCGTGATGTATCTCGGCGACAACGTGCTGCTCGAGGGGATAGCTGGATTCGTCGAGGAGTTCGAACTCCACAGGCCGAACGCGCAGATCTTCCTCGCGCGCGTGCCGGAGCCCGAGCGGTTCGGCGTCGCCGTCCTGGAGGGCGACCGCGTCGTGAAGCTCGTCGAGAAGCCGCGCGAGCACATCAGCGACCTCGCGCTCGTCGGCGTCTACCTGTTCGACGACACGGTGTTGGAGGCCGTAGCGGCGATCCGCCCATCGGCGCGCCGGGAGCTCGAGATCACCGACGCGATCCAGTGGCTCATCGATCACGGCAAGACCGTTCGCGCCGAGATGGTGAACGGCTGGTGGAAGGACACCGGCCGCCCCGAGGACCTTCTGGAAGCGAACCGCCTGATGCTCTCGACGCTCGCGCCGCGCGTGGACGGAGAGGTGGATGGGGCCTCCACGCTGGACGGCCTCGTCGTCGTCGAGCCGGGTGCGAAGATCATCCGATCGCACGTGCGTGGACCCGCAGCGATCGGTGAGGGTGCCCTCATCGAGGACTCGGAGGTCGGCCCGGATACTTCGATCGGCCCGGGCTGCACGATCGCGTCGAGCGCCGTCGAGAACTCGATCGTGCTCGAAGGGGCGAGCGTCCGCGGCGTGCACGCCATAGCCGATTCGATACTCGGCAGAGGCGTCGAGGTCCGTCACTCGGGTGCGAGCGGCGTGCACCGCATCATCGTGGGCGATCACAGCCGGGTCGAGGTCGACTAGCGTCGACTAGGCTTCCCGCCGATGCGGGTTGTCATCGACGCGAGGCCGGCGCTCGATCCCAGGAAGACGGGGGTCGGCCACTACACGTCGCAGCTGGTCCGCCACCTCCCGGCCGCCGACCCCGACAACGAGTACGTCGCGTGGTACCTGCACGCGAAGGGTTTGCTGAGGCCGCGGAGGTTCTTCCCGGGTGTGGAGGGGCTGCGCGAGAAGGCGTCGCGGTTCCCGGCGCGGGTCTTCGAACCCGTCGCATCGCGACTCGGCGTCCCGCGGCTCGAATGGCTCGCGAGCGACTTCGACGCGCTGCTCGCGACGAACTTCCTCCCGCCGGCCACCCGCAGCCACGGTGTCGTCATGGTCGTTCACGACCTGGCGTTCCGCGTGTTCCCCGAAACGGCGCCGCAGGTCGACGAGAGATGGCTCCGGCGTCTCGAGCGATGGCTCCGAGCGTGTGCCGCCGTCATCGTTCCGTCGGAATCGGCGAAGAGGGACCTCGTCGCGCTGGAGGGAGTCGACCCCGAACGGGTCCACGTCGTGCGTCACGGG
>JBGPKY010000298.1:0-2956 GCA_041486205.1 Actinomycetota bacterium | reverse complement strand
GTGTCGGGAACCATCGCGGGTCGCATGATGCTCTCCTGCGCCCGTTGCCTGAAGGAGTTCGAACAGGACTTCGACGTGAAGGTCGAGGAGATGTACATCCGCGACCCCGGTCCGGAGGATGACTACGGACTCACGGCGGAGTTCATGCTGGATCCAGAGCCGATGGTTCGCGACGCCGTCGTGCTTTCCATGCCCTTCGCGCCGCTCTGCAAACCCGATTGCCTTGGGCTATGCGAGCGCTGCGGGGGCGACCGCAACCTCGGCGAGTGCACCTGCACGACGCCGCCGGCCGGCCTGCGATGGGCCGGTCTCGAAACGCTCATCCAGTAGCGACCACGGAAAGGACCAAGGACGATGCCGGTACCGAAGAGAAGGCAGACGAAGACGCGCGGCGCGAAGCGCAAGGCAAATTGGAAGGCAGAGGTGCCCACCTATGCCGAGTGCCCACAATGCCACCAGCCGAAGTTGCCGCACCGCGTGTGCGGGAACTGCGGCTACTACGCCGGGCGCCAAGCGGTCGAGGTCGAGTAGCGCGTGAGCGCCTCGGCGGGTGGAGACTCTCCGGAGCGGGAGATCGACCGCGCGCTGGGTGTGCGGTTCCGCGACACCGCGCTCCGCGACCTAGCGCTCACGCATCGCTCCTACGCCTTCGAGCAAGGGCTCGAGGGGAACAACGAGCGGCTGGAGTTCCTCGGCGACGCCGTGCTCGGCATCGTCGTCACCGACCTGGCCTTCCGCGAGTTCCCTGAGATGCCGGAGGGCGAACTGGCCAAGCTGCGGGCCGCCATAGTGAACATGTCGGCGTTGGCCGACGTCGCGCGCGACCTGCGGCTCGGCGAGGACGTCTTCCTCGGCAAGGGCGAAGAGATGAGCGGCGGCCGCGACAAGGCGAGCATCCTTGCCGACGCGCTGGAAGCGATCCTCGGCGCCGTGTACCTCGACAACGGGCTCGAGGGGGCGCAGAGGCTGATCCACCGGCTGTTCCGCCCGAGGATGATCGCGTACGTGCGCGGCGAGGGCGAACGCGACTACAAGACGATCCTCCAAGAGCTGGCGTCGCAGGATCTCCGAGCTTTGCCCGACTACCGCATCTCTGAGGAGGGTCCCGACCACCAGAAGGAGTTCACCGCCACCGTCTATCTCGCAGGCAAGGCCTGGGGCCGCGGGCGGGGCAGGTCGAAGAAGGAGGCCGAGCAACAGGCGGCCCACGAGGCGTTCGTGAAGCTTTCCGAACAAGCGGTGCGGACGGCCGCGGAGGAGGGATAGGTGGAGCTTCCCGAAGTCGAGGTCATGCGCCGCGACCTGGAGAAGGACGTCGTCGGTCGGAAGATCGCGAAGTCCGAGGTCCGCTCTTCGAAGAACGCGATGAGGATCATCCGCCGCCACGACAAACGCAAGGACTTCACCTCGCGCTTGGACGGCCGGAAGATCGCCAAAGTCGAGCGACGCGGGAAGTACCTGATGATGCCGCTCGACAGCGGCGAGGTGCTGATCGTGCACTTCGGTATGAGCGGTCAGTTCATCCGAGGGACGAAGCGAACCGCGCTGCCGCCGCACACGCACGTCGTGCTCACCTTCCAGCAGGGCGGGGACCTGCGTTACGTCGACCCGCGGACGTTCGGCGAGATGTTCGTTGCTACGCCGGACGAGCTCGGCAAGGTGAAGGAGCTCCAGCACATAGCGATCGATCCGCTCGATCACGTCTTCACGTGGCAGTCGTTCGGGCAACGGATGGCCGAGCGGGCGACCAAGCTGAAGGGCCTCCTGATGGACCAGAAGTTCATCTCGGGGCTCGGGAACGTCTACTCGGACGAGGTGCTGTTCCACGCCGGGCTGCGCCACGACCGGATGTCCGACTCCCTTTCCTCGCAAGAGGTGCGACGTCTGTACCGAGCGATCCAGGAGACCCTGCAAGACGCGATCCGCTACCGCGGCACGTCGCTCGAGGACGAGGCCTACGTGGACCTGTTCGGCAAACCGGGTGAGTTCGCGAGCGAGCTCAAGGTCTACGGCCGCGCCGGCCAGCCGTGCCGCCGCTGTCGCACCCCGATCCAATCGGTCAAGATCGCCGGTCGGGGGGCGTATTTCTGTCCCCAGTGCCAGTCGTAGTGCATCTCGCGTCGGTGCTCCTCCGCGTAGACTTGCTTGCGACGAAGGGAGGTCCTCATGGGCGGTTCTCGACCAGGTGATCTGCTCCGTGTGACGAGCTTCCTCGGCAAGGAAGACCGTGAAGCCGCCGAGGAGCGAACCTACTTCATCGTGGAGACCCGCCACCCCGACGGAGACCGCTGGGTCGAGGTCCGCAAGTACCGCTCGAAGCAAGAGGCGGAAGAGGCTCTCGCGAAGCTGATCGAAGAGGGCTCCGCCACCCGAGACGACCACAGGGTTCACAAGCTCCGCATCGACGAGCCCGACACCGACTGAGGAAGTCGCTGTGCCGCTCGAATACTGGCCGGAGGGGTTCAACCAGTTCAGAGCAGCAGCCAACGCTACGGCTGAGGGCATGAACTCGCAGGGTCACTACTTCGCCGTCGAAGAGCTTCATCCGGATGGGCACCGTTGGATGGAGTTGCACCGATTCCCGTCCAAGCAGGTCGCGCGGGCCTGGATCGACGCGGTCGTTGCGGCCGGCGAGGCCGAGCGAACTGACCTGCGTGTCCACCGCGTGAACTTCGAGGGAACCTGATCCGGCCTGCCTTCCGCCGGGCGTGGCTTCGGCCCCGTTCGTTCGTTTCCTAGGATGGCGTCGTGGCAGACGTGCGTGTACGCGTCGTAGTCGGCGGCCGGGTTCAAGGGGTCTTCTACCGCGTGTCCTGCGCCGAGAGGGCACGGGCGCTGGAGCTAGGGGGGTTCGTCCGGAATCTGCCCGACGGGCGCGTGGAGGCGGCCTTCGAGGGTCCGGCCACGGCCGTGCAGGCTATGGTTGCCTGGTGCCACCGTGGAACCACCCTTTCGC
>JBGPKY010000297.1:0-2960 GCA_041486205.1 Actinomycetota bacterium | reverse complement strand
GGCGGCGAGCGGATCGAGGGGCTCCCGGCGCACGAGATCGTCGAACGCGGGATCTGCCAGGCGCCGGAAGGCCGCAAGATCTTCGCCCGCATGAGCGTGCGTGAGAACCTCTCCATGGGCGCCTACGGCCGCCGCGATCCGAAGGGGGTCCTGGAGGACGTCGATCGGGTCTTCGGATTGTTCCCGGTCTTGAAGGAACGCGAGCGCCAGGCCGGCGGGACACTCTCGGGCGGTGAGCAGCAGATGCTCGCCATCGGCCGCGCGCTGATGGCCCGGCCGCAGCTCCTCATGCTGGACGAGCCGTCGATGGGCCTCGCGCCGCTGTTCGTCGAGCGGATCTTCGAGCTGCTGAAGGAGATCCACTCGCAGGGAACGACCGTGCTTCTGATCGAGCAGAACGCGAACAAGGCGCTGGCGCTCGCCGACCGAGGCTACGTGATCGAATCGGGCTCGATAGTTTTGGAGGACACCTGCGCGAACCTCCTCGGTAACGACAAGGTCCGGCAGGCCTACCTCGGCGAGGGCTAGGCTCTGATCGAACCGATGCGCCGTTCGACCCTTCTCCTCGCGTTCGTCGTTGCGCTCGCATCTTGCTCATCTGCGGGTGGCGCTCGGAGCTCGTCGTCCTCGCGTCGCCTGCTCGAGATCGCGTTCTTGGAGGATCTGTCGCTCGAGAACGCCACTTCGACCGTCGTGCCGGCGTTCCAGGGCGCGAAGCTCGCGATCGACGCTGCTGCCCGCGGCGGCCTCGGGGTCGAGCTCGTGGCGGAGGACACGGGCGGCGACCCGGCGAAAGCCGACGAGATCGCGCGGCGGCTCGTCGCCGATCCTGCGGTGATTGCCGTGATCGTTGGTCCGTATCTCACCGGGCTGGGCGATGCCCCCTCCATCCTGAACGGCGCCGGGATGAGGGTCGTGAGCCTGGCGGTTGGCGGGCCGGATCCATCCGCGTCGGGGCTGACGACCTGGCTCCGAGCCGTTGCCGGCCAGGCGGAGGAGGCTCGGGCGCTCGCGGGCGAGCTCGACGCACTCGCCGCCGGTGGGCCTGTCTGCCTGGGGGGTTCAAGTTCCGCGGAGCCGGACTTCTCGCCGCTCCTTTCGGTCATGGTGGATCGACCCTTGACCATCTCGACCTTGACAAGCTCGGGTCCCGTCGGCGCGGGGGAGGTGGCGAGTCGGGTCGCGGACGCCCGATGCTCGGTGCTCTTCTGGGGCGGCCCGGGGGCGGCGGTGGCGCAGGCGCGGCTCCTGCTCGATGCGGCCGGACTCGATGGGGTAACCATGCTCGGCGCTGAGGAGGCGAAGGATCCGCTCTTCCTGTCCACCGCGGGCGCCGCCGGCGACAGAACCATCGTTGCCTGCTCCTGTGTCGACGTCAGTACCTGGATATCGCTCCCGGCTCGCAAGTTCATCCAGGACTACCAGGCGGACTTCGGGCTGCCGCCGGGACCCTACTCAGCCGAGGCCTGGGATGTCGCGAACATGCTGCTCGGAGCGATCGAGGGGGGAGCGACGACACGTTCCGACATTCTGACGGAGGTGCCCGCCGCCAGCCCCTACCGGGGCCTCGCCGGATCCTATTCCTTCAACGGGGACGGAACCCTGGCGGGGGCGCGCTCCAGGGTGAACCTGTTCCGCGACGTGGGCGGACGCTGGATCCAGATGTCGGGCTGATCCTCCCGTGCGATCCCGTTGCCCACCATGAGCGACCCACTTATAGTGCCGTTGGAGGGCGAAGGCGCCCTCGATTCCCGAAGCCCGTGACCCGCAGGGCAAGGAGGGGAGATGCTCAGACGAAGGTTCTTCGGTGCGGTTGCGCTCGTCGCGGTGCTGACGCTCGTAGCCGCTGCCTGTGCCAAGAGCAAGACAACGACGCCGAGCGGTGGAGGCTCCAGCGAGACGACTAGCCCGACTGCCCAGCAGGATCTGCTGGCGAGCATCCTGGCGTCCGGAACGCTCCGGGTGTCCAGCGACAACAAGTATCCGCCGCAGTCGTCGTTCAACCAGCAGACCGGTCAATGGGAGGGGTTCGACATCGACGTCGCGACCGAGATCGCGAAGCGGCTCGGTGTGACACCTCAGTTCCTCGACGAGCCCTGGAAACTGATCACCGCGGGCAGCTGGCAGGACCGATGGGACATCAGCGTAGGGTCGATGACCATCACGGTCGATCGGGCCAAGGTCCTGGACTTCACCGACCCCTACTACTACACGCCGGCCGGGTTCGCCGTGTACAAGACGAACACGACGATCCACTCGGCGGCCGACCTC
This sequence comes from Actinomycetota bacterium, assembly GCA_041486205.1. GTDB lineage: Bacteria > Actinomycetota > UBA4738 > UBA4738 > HRBIN12 > JBGPKY01. The sequence continues at coordinate 689 of JBGPKY010000297.1, read as the reverse complement.
ACCGGCAAGACCGTGGGCGTCTGCGGTGGCTGCACCTACGAGGAGTACCTGAACGGCACGCTGGACATCCCGAACTACCCGATCAATTTCGCCATCCAGGGGGCCAACATCCAGACCTACGACACCGATCTGACGGCCATCGATGACCTGGCACTGGGGGACGGGGTCCGCTTGGATGCCGCCTTCTCAGCGATCCCCACGCTACAGGGTGCGATCGACGCCGGTAAGCCGATCAAGATCGTCGAGCCGCCGCTCTTCTACGAGCCGCTCGCGGTCGGGGTTGACAAAGCGGCGTCGCTCGATCAAACGAGCCTCGTCCAGAAGCTCAACGAGATCATCCAGCAGATGCACGCCGACGGCACGCTCACGGCGCTGTCGATGAAGTGGTACAAGACCGACCTGACGGTGCAGCAGGGAGCCTGATCCAGAACCGTGGCGCACCAGGTCAGCGCAGCTGAGCCGCTGGGGGCCGGGACGATGCCGTCCCGGCCCCCTCGCGCGTCTGAGGGCCGGCGACTCTCCTTCCGCGTCAAGGTCGCGCTGGTGTGGCTGGGCATCTTCGCCCTGGTTGGGGTCTTCTTCGCTCTCGCGAAGTTCGACGTCGCCTGGATGCGGGAGAACTTCAGGTTCATCGTGACCGGGATGGCCGTGACCATATTCGTCGCGGTCGTGTCCATCTTCTTCGCTGT
>JBGPKY010000296.1:0-2961 GCA_041486205.1 Actinomycetota bacterium | reverse complement strand
GAGGTCGTCGTCACGAACACGCTCCCCATCCCCGAGGAGAAGATCTTCGGCAAGCTCAAGGTCCTCTCGATCGCCCCGCTCATCGCGTCCGCGCTGCGCGCTGTGTTCGAAGACAGCTCGGTCTCCGAGATCTTCCACGGCGAGAACCAGCTCTAGCCGGACCTGCTTCCCGGGCGCGCTAAGGCCAGGACGGGTCGGAGCACTCGACCGTGCGACGCAGGTAAGCGTCGAACGCGTCGGGAACCCCGAAGGTGATGGAACCGGCCCGCGACCCTGACGAACGCCTCCTGGGCGAGATCCTGCGCCAGCTCTCGGTCCGACGTGATGACGAACGCCAGCCTGACGGCGGCGGGAGCGTGGCGGACGTAAAGGTCCTCCAGACGTCCGGCTCCCTCTTCGGTTGCTTCCGCCACGGTCGTGCTCACCCTACCCGCCCTCTCCTGTGCTCCTGTAGAAGAAGACGCTCGGGTGAGCCGTTCCCTCGCGGTCTAGCTCGAACTCCGGTCGTTCGTCACAGGCTCCCTCTGGAGTTCGTTGCCGGAAGCGTCGTATGCGATCAGCGTCCCGGTGAGGGGACCGTCGACGGGCACCAGGAAGAAGAACGCCTGCGCGGCGTCGGCGACGTCGGACGGAACCGGGTGGAGCTCGCCCTGCAACACGTCGCCGCCGACGGTCTGGAGTTCGACGCTCGCGACTCGAGCCGACGCGAGTCCGTAAACGGGCGTCGGGAGCGAGGGCTGGGTACCCGGCTGCGGTTGTTCGGATATCGCGACGTCGCCGAGGTCCTTCCCGCCCAAGGGGGCGAGCGGCTTGTCCATCACCAAGGTGGCCATCTGGAATTCGAGATCGGTCTCGTTCGACGCCCGCATCACCAGCAGCGTCCACAGGCCGCCGACCGGGTCCTCTCCCGAAGCGATCACCGTGTCCCCTGACGTCACCGGCGAGCCAGAGGGATCGAGCCAGCCGTTCGTGCACGCGTATGGGTCGCTCGTGTCATTGCGGCCGTAGAGGTCAACAACCGGGCCGTTCGTGAAGCACGCCGAGTAGATCTGCCCGTCGCTCGTCATTGAAGCGAGGACGAGCTGTTGCGGTCCGCTCACCCTTAGGCTGACTTGACCCGCGATCGCGGTGGCGGATGTGTTGTAGGTGACGTCGGGGGAGATCGCCGATGCGGTGTTCGGGTCGAACCCCGAGAACGAGCCGTGGGTGTCGAAGTACCGTCCGGCCACCGCGCCGGCCAACTGGAGCTCGTACATGACCTTCACGGCTTCGGGCGAGGACTCCTCCAGAACCTTCGGGAAGAGAGAAAGCGGCGAGAGGTCCAGATACTCTCGGCCGATCTCGTTGCTAGCGGCGTCGTACGCGACTAGGTCTCCGGCTTGAACCAGGGCGTCGCCCGGGACGAACAGCAGGAACGCTTGCGCCGGGCCGACCAGGTCCTCGGGCAGCGGGTAGAGGTTCGCCTCGATCGCGGGACCGTTCTGGAGCTGGAACTCCACGCGCGCGGCTTCGGGGGTAACCTCGCCGCTGACGCCGTTGGGAAGCGCCGGACTCGTGGGGTCGTGGTTCGGGTAGGAAGCAGACGAGCTTCCGCCCATGTCCATGAACGGCTTGTCGCCCATCCGCACCAAGCCTCCTCCGCCGCCACCTGTGTGGTCGTATCCGAAGTCCAGTCCGAAACCGGAGGCCGGATCGCTGGTCACTCGGAGCGCCCACGGCTCGCCCGCGTTCTCACCGCTCGCGAGCAAGAGCGAGGTCTGGCCCGGGGCCGGCCCGACGGTCGGAAGCGTCGTGTCGCCGTTCCCACCGAGCCTGTTCGCCGAGCCGTGGTCCAACAGCGCCTGAGTGCCGGCGACCGATCCTGCGATCAGGATCAGGGCAGCGAAGCCGGCGGCGAGGACGGTTCGGACCTTTCGCCGGCGGGCGCGGCGCAGGACATCCGGCGGAGCTGTCGGCCAGGCGCGCGGCTCGGCCGACTTGCGGACGAGGGTCTCGCGGAGGTCTCGTTCGATGTCGTTGGTCATCGTTCGTCACCTCGGATCTCGGATCGAAGGGTCTCCATGGCGCGTGCGATGAGCGATTTCACGGCTGCCGGCGAGCAACGCATGATGTCCGCCGTCTCGCGTTCGGACAGGTCCTCGTAGTAATGGAGGACGATCGCGGCACGCTGGCGTGGGGGAAGGAGGAGCAGCGATCGCCACAGTTCCTCGCTCTGACCGACATCGGGCATCGTCGACGACGGGGCGGGGCGCGTGAGCTCGCGCTCGATGTACGCGCGCTCGACGCGGCGGCGTCTCATCCTCGACGTGTGCAGGTTAACGACCGCTCGGCGTAGGTAGGCGTCGAACGCATCCGGCACCCGCAGGTGCCGCAGGCGCCCGATCACGCGTACGAACGCTTCGTGAACGAGGTCCTCTGCTTCGGCGCGGTTCCCGGTCAGCAGGTAAGCGAGGCCGATCGTCTGTGGGACATGCCGGGTGTACAGCTCGGCAACGCGGCTCCCCGGCTCCGGTTCGCGGCCCTCGCGTTCTTCGTCGGTCTCGATCTGCTTGAGTCCTCGCATCTAGAACCCAGGACGCCCTGGGCCGCCGGGAGGTGTCGGTCTTCGATCGACGATACTCTCGCGCGTGAGGCGACCGGTCGGTTCTCGCAGGTCGCCGGTACAATCTGCGGCCGAAACCCCGGAGGGAACCCAGACATGGAACAGAAGCTCGTGGCCGAGAGGCGAGACGGTACCGGCAAGAGCGTGACGCGCAAGCTACGCGCCTCAGGGAAGGTGCCCGCGGTGGTCTATGGGCACGGGATGACCCCGATCTCGGTCGTCGTCGACTCGAAGGAGCTTTACCACGTGATGCACACGGGCGCCGGAGCGAACGTCTTGGTCGGCCTCGTCGTCGACGGCGAGGAGCACCTCGCTCTTGCTCGGGAGGTCCAGCGCAACTACGTGCGGGGTGAGGTCGT
>JBGPKY010000295.1:0-2979 GCA_041486205.1 Actinomycetota bacterium | reverse complement strand
CGTAGGCGAAGACGAACAGCATCGACGTCCACACCGCCGACATCTTGATCCTCACGTTCACGTTGGACGGTTCGAGCTTCGTTTCGGCGGCCATGGGTGGCCCTCCTCCCAGGTTGGTTCCTGGGCGGCCGACGTCCACCTCGCCGTCTCTCCACGAGACGCGCATGCTCATCCCTCCCGTTCCGCTCGAGTCAACTCGACCGTCCTTTCCGTCCCGAACGGCCGCTCGCAGCGTCGCAGGATGAGGTGACCAGGAAGGGGGGCGTAGGGCCTTGACTGAGGAGGACCGTGGTACTTGGTGATAGAAAGGCTCGACTGGCTGTGTCGCGAGGCAGCCTGCGCCGGGGCGAACACGCTCGCCACCCCAGGCCACCCCAGCGTGCGCCAATGTCGCTAGAGCGTCGGGTCTAGGATTGCGGGCATGGGCCGCTGGCTTGTTCCTTTCTCCCTGCGGGCGAGTGCGGCGAAGCTCGGCGGTTGTCATGGCGGCGGTCCCAACTTCGTGGCGTCCGGTCTATGAGTCGACTGTCGTCCCACGCTGACTTGGCGCGATGAGTCTCTTGGACTACTTTCCGGCGTACGCGGCTTATGGCCTTCGCGAGCTTGCGACCACGCGTGACGATCAACAGATTCTGACTTGGGTGGAGCAGGTTCTACCTCGTTCCTTTGACGCCCTCGCCTCAGAAAGAAGAGTGGGATTCGTCAGGTATGCGGCAATGATTGCTGGCGAACTGCTACCGGCCCTTACTCGGGCGGAAGTGTTGATGTCTCAGCACGCTCATTCGCATGAGTCCGCCGTGGTCGCTGCGGAGTCAACCCTCCTAGGCTCCGCCCGGATGATCCTCGAGTTGCAGGAACAGTCGGACTCATCTTCGGCCGAAGGATGGGCAGGGGTTCTGGATGCCGTCCTCGCTGCGGTGTCTGCGGCGCGTCTGATTCACGAGGAAGCGAGATAGTCGAAGCGCTTCCGTCCAGGACAAGCTCCTGATCCTGAAGGCTGGCCCGATGCCAACCGGCGGAGTCTTGTGGACCGGATTCCTCGTGACAGGCGGCCTCGCGGACACTATCTCGACCGGCGGACAACGCTCCTTCGGGTAGGCAAGCGGCGACAGTCCCAGCCCTCGCGGAAGAGACTGCTTGGGCACGCCAGCGTGCGGCAAATGTACCCAGACTGGTGTGCATGGGGCTAGCATAGTTGGGCGCCACTCGCGGACTGGCATGCTCTTTCGGGCGTAACCTCGCAGGGAGGGAGGTGCGCGTGGGTGCTTCCGGGTCGGGTAAATGGTCGCTCGTGCAAGGAGTGGCCAGCTTCGTGGGCGATGAAGATCTCGATGCCGCCGAGGGGCGAACGTACTTCGTGGTGGAGAGCCGCCATCCGGACGGAGTCCGGTGGGTCGAGGTCCGAAGATGCCGCTCGAAGCAAGAGGCGGAGCAGGCGCTCTCGAAGCTGATCGAGAGCCACGGCACGCGAGACGACCACCGGGTTCACAAGCTCCGAATCGGCGAACCCGACACCCAATGAGGAGGTCGCGGGCTCCTATCACCGCCCGCTCCCGTCGAGCCCGGGTCGCCTGTCCCGACGCCGCGATGAGCGGCGGCGGCGCGCGCCGGGGCGCGGTTCAACTTATTGATGCCAGCCTGGTGGGGCAGAAGGACGGCGCGCGTCGGGGCGCGTGAGCAATTTGACCCCCTAACGACACGGCGGAGCAGCAGCCAAAGTCACGGAGCCCGGCCGAAGCGGCATGATGTGCGTGGATGGGTAGACGATTCGTCATCGCATGCCTCGGGTTGCTCCTCACCGTGTCTTGTACCGGTGGGAACGTATCGACGTCCCAGATCACGGTCGATGGGTCTCCGGGTCTGCCGACGAGCGTCGCCTCACCTACGCCGACCTACTCGCCCGCGCCGGACGCGTGTCCCAAGGACCTCTCGACGCGGGTTCGCCGCAACCATGTCCACGGGCAGGAGCGAACGCTCGTGCCGGACACCCCGGTCACCTTGGTGGTGTGCCTCGGAGACCGGCGCGTTGCCGTCACGAACGAGAAGACGGTGGTGTGGTTCACGGATGAGTTGAACGGGCTGAAGGAGGTTCCGCCCGGCGAGAGGTTCGCTTGTCCCCTCGACTTCGGGCCAACCTACGGGTTGTTCTTCGGCTACGCGAACCACGACGTGCTGCTCGTCACCGTGTCGTCATCGGGCTGCCGCTTCGCCTCCAACGCTCACGTGACGGCACAGCTCGGCTACAGTCCGATCGTGAAGCGGACCCAACTTCTCCTCGCTCCCAAGGCGTAAGAGGTCGAGGGGCGGGCCCTCACGCGCCGGGGCGCGCGAAGCCACCATCACCGGACGAATCCGCGGTCGATGAGGTCCGACGCACGCATGACCTTAGAGGGATGCGCAAGCTCGGACACCTCAGCGTGCGGCAATGTCCCTAGACGAAGCTTCGCTGCGCCAGCAACCTACAAGCTAGGTCGCCTGGCTCCCCGATCCAGAGAATCTCGTGGGGGAAACCCGCCCCCTCCGCCGAGTCAGCGGCTTCAGTCGCTCAGCAACCATGCGGCGACAACGCCGATGACGATCGCCAGACTGGTTTGGACGGCCAACCGGACAGGAGTGGCGATACCGCGCCTTCTCAGGATCCTTCCGACCGCGAACACCGCCACAACAGTCGTGGCTCCTGCAGCGAGGGCGATCAATCCGCGGCTAGACAAACCCTTGCCTCTCGCCGCCAGAGCAACGCCGCCGACAGCTCCTAAGAGAACGGCCCCGTAGAAGACGGCGTACGCCCGGAAGCGAGCCCTACGATTCGTGTTCAATTTCGAGCTCCGTCTTCAGAGAGCACTAGCGGCAAACGGCGTATGCGGCGCTTCTGAGCACGAGCCGGCCGATCACACCAAAGGGTGACTACCGGGGTCGTCGGGACGACGACGGAGGGCTCTCTCATGCAGTAGGGAGGATGCACCAAACGGCTGGTGCATT
>JBGPKY010000294.1:0-2981 GCA_041486205.1 Actinomycetota bacterium | reverse complement strand
GGTCGTTCGTGATGAGCGTCTCGGGCACCCGCAGACCCGTCCTCCGGATGAGCTGCGCCTGGTACGGCTTTGAGCCATTCGAGCCCATCAGCCGGAAGCGGTTCACGACCCGTCCCGGCGTCACGTCGATCCACTGGACAAGGAGCTCGTGCAGCCGCCGCGAGCTTCGTCGGGCCGGGGAGTCCGGCGGCTCGGCGTCCAGCTCCGGCAGCAGCCGATCGTCCATCAGGCGCGCGTAGGTCGCGGTGAACTCGCCCAGGGCGTGGACAGCCCCTCCGAGCGACAGTTGGCCCTCGAGCCGACCACCCACGGTGCTCCAGCAGAGTCGAGCCTCCGCAACGTCGCGCTGGTTGAAGACCACGCTGGGCGCGCCCATCTCGTCCAGCCGAGCCTTGAGCATCGCGAGCGGCGGCTCGCTCGGGATGCCGGCGAGGAGGATCACCGGGCTGCCGTCCTGACGGCCGTGCTGGCGACGCCCTCGGCGGCCGTCCCCGCCAACGCGGTCGCGAGGGCCAACACGAGCGGCGTACCCGCCGCGCGGAGATCGGGCAACGGTGTCGCGCCCCGGAGCCGGGGGTGGCTCGCCACGGAGGGCGACTCGAAGACGAGCCCGAGGATCGGTGTCTCGGCGAGCCTGGAGAGCCGCCGGCACGCATCGCGGGTGACGCGGTCGAGCCGTCGAGCCGAGAACACGCTCCCCGCGACGACGATCGCGTCCTCGGTCACCGGGGCGTGCGGCGGCCATGCCTCCCACGTGTCACGCCCGGCCGCTGTGGGCAGGTCCGAGGACTCGGCCGCGAGCGGCACGCACCCGAGGCCCGCGTCGGCTGCCAGGTCCGCCCACTCCACGCTGGAGCGCCACGCGCCGCTGAGACCGCGCGTGGTGGGTGGGTTGAGGATCGGACCGTCGACCGTTGCAAGCCAGCTGAGCAGGAGCGCCGAGAACTCCGCGTAGCCGTATTCGCGATCGGCTGGGACCAGCATCCCGGTCAGTGCCGGCGGCGCATAGATCAGGCGATTGAGCGTCGCACGGATCTCGGCGCTCGTCAGCGTTCGGCCATCGGGCAGGCGCAGCTCCGTGGCCAGCTCGTCATCGCTGATGCGATGGTCCCAGCCAGCGCCGACGAGGTCCGCATCGGTCACCAGCTCGACGGTCTCCGAGGTTCGGTCGCGAAGCTGCTCGCAGGCCCACCGGGCGGCGACGTCGCCGCCCCCACATAGAACGAGCCATGTCACGTGGCAGGATCCTGACCCTCAACCGCGGTGACGAAGATGGGCCGGGACCTGGCCGCCTCCCGGTTCGTACCGCAGGGCGCCGCGACCCAGGTCGGGCCGTGCGTCGGGCGGGATGAAGTGCTGGGCGCCGCCGAGGATCGACTCGAGGTGGGCGACCCGATCCTCGAGCGAAGCGGATGGCATGCCGGGCGCCAGACCGCCGACCTCGCGGATCTCCTTGGGCTCCTTCAGCTCCTTGTGCGGCTCCTTGAAGTGCTCCTTCGGGAACTCCTTCAGGTCCTTGAGCTCCTTCGGGAACTCCTTCCAGTCCTTGCCCTCCTTCTGCTCCTTTCCCTCCTTCAATTCCTTGTCGCCCTTGCAGATGACGTCGACACAACAGCACAGGCGCACCAGGAGCGTCTCGTTCGCCGGCGAGTGGATCCGGACATAGGCGATCGCCGTCCCCTGGATCGTCAGCGTCTGGGCGACGTTCTGCGTGGGCGACATCGTCGCGGTGCCCGCCAGGGTCCCGTCGGCGTTGTAGGCCTCCATCACCGCCGGTCGTGCGAAGTGGACGAGCGTGGCCTGAACCACCGGGCACCGCTCACCGATCTTCGCCTCGAGGGTCCATCCGGCATTGAGCCCGGTGTGCGCCCCCCACGAGGAGACCTCACTCATCGGCAACGGCGTCCCGGCGGGGTCAAGCACGAGGATCGAGAACGACCCAGCTCCGACTGGATTCGGACCCGGCCCCGGCGCTGCGCCGCTGAAGTCGAGGCAGTCCCCGTTCAGCCTGGGGTCCCCCATCGGGTACGCACTGGCGGCTTGCTGCATGCCTTCGAGCCGCGCGACTCGCTCCTCCATCGAGCCACGACCGATGGTCCTGGGGCCCCCGAGGACCGGCGGGCGCGAGATCGGGGGCTGGACCGTCTCGGGCGGGATCCGCTCCCACGGATCGAAGTTCTCGAACGCCCCGAACTTCTCGTAGGCGAATTCCTTCCAGTCCTTGATGAGGTCCTTGAACCGTTCCTTCTCGAGCTCCTTGGTCTCATGCTTCAGGAACTTCTCGAAGGTCCACTCCTTGAAGAACTCCTTGTGCTCGATCTTCTTGACGACGTTCGTGCACATGGAGACGTTGAGGGCCGCCAGGACCGCGGCGATCGGGTTGGCCACGCCGACTGTGCCGGTCCCGTTGCCCGCGAAGTAGAGACCGACGACCTCGTTGCCTGCGTTGACCACGACCGATCCTGAGTCGCCCTTGTTGCCGAATTGGGCACTCTCCGCCGGGTCGTTCACGATCCGGATCTGGTCGTGGAGGGTGATGACTCCGAGACCGTCACCGTAGTCGACGCTCGTCGTGTAGTCCGTGGCCGTCACGGTGCCATGGGTCAGGCCCGTGGTCCGGCCGCGCTTCCGGACTGCGAGGGCCACGGTGGCGGTCGCCGTCCCGTTGATGTCGCCGATATCGACGATCGAGCAGCTGGTCGGGCGCCCGCTGATGTTGGAGACCGCGCAGTCGACGGCTGAGCTGAGCTGTGCACGATCGAGCGTCCCTACGACGCCGCCTGGGCAGCTGCCCCCGTCGACCCGGCTCGGCTGGGTCATCGTGTTGCCGACGGCCCAGGCGGAGTTGATGCACATCACGTGGAAGTTGCTCAGCATCATCGGCTGGTTGGTGGCGTTGTCGCGGACGATGCAGCCGAGCGTGCCGACGAAGACGTAGTCGCCCGATGTGGTCACCTCGGGTGGGTCGAGGTGGACCGACC
>JBGPKY010000293.1:0-2988 GCA_041486205.1 Actinomycetota bacterium | reverse complement strand
CGGCACGGATCGCCGCGTGGATCTCCTCCGGCTCGGCGTCCTTGAGCAGGTAGCCGAGCGCGCCGGCGTCGAGCACCTGCACGATCCGCTCCCGATCGGAGAACGAGGTGAACACGACGATCCGCGTGTCGGGAGCGCCGGCCAGCACACGCTTGGTGACCTCGATGCCGTCCAGGTCCGGCATGGAAAGGTCAAGGAGTAGGACGTCGGGACGCTGCTTCAAGCAGAGCGCTACCGCCTCCTCGCCGCCTGAGGCCGCGCCCACCGCTTCCACGTCATCGAACGTGGCGATCAGCTGCTCCAGGCCGACCCGCACGACACGATGATCGTCGGCGATCGCGACGCGGATCACCGGAGCCCCACCTCCACCCGCACGATCGTCCCCCCGTCGTCGCCGGGACGCGTGGTCAGAACACCGCCCACGTCGCGAACGAGATCGTGAAGGATCTCGAGCCCGACGTGACCCTCGTCACGGGCGCGCTCCACCTCCTCGGGAACGATGCCACGCCCATCATCGGCCACCTCGACCACCGCCAGTTCGGCCTCCCGTCGCACCGCGACGCGCACGCGCCGAGCACCGGCGTGCTCCTCGACGTTCCGCAGCGCCTCCAGGCACACACGGTAGATGAGGGCGTCCACCTGCTCGCCGAACGCCTCGCCCGGCTCCACCTCCAACTCCGCGACGATACCCCGGGGCCGCAGCCGCGCGACCAGGTCGGACAGAGCCGAGGGGAGGCCGGCCCGCTGGAGGTTCGGAGGGTAGATACCCACGATCGCGGAGCGCAGGGTGCGCACGCTTCCCCGCACCGCCGACGCGGAGTCGCGGAGCGCCCCCCGCGCGCTCGTTCCGTCGGTCCCTTCGGCGGTGGCCGACAGGGACATCGCCAGACCGGCGAGCTCCTGGACGGGGCCGTCGTGAAGGTCGGCGGCGATCCGCCGCCGTTCCCGATCGGAAGCCTGGATCGCCCGCTGCATCAGCCGCTCGCGTTCGAGCTGCGCGCGTCGCACGCGCCGCGTCAGGGCCCACGCTAGGGCAACGAGGAGGATCGCGAACACGATCAGGCTAACGACGAGCACGGGCGCGAACGTCCACGCGAGCTCGCGTCCGCTGCCCGCGATGCTCGACGCGAGCTGGTAGGTCTCGAAGAGCAGCGGTGTCCCCGAGGGAGTCGTTATCCGGGTGTAGACCTCCATCAGCTGCCCGAAGCTTCGCTCATAGCGGTTCTCCGGGGCTTGCAGGTCCGAGAGCTCAGCGACGACAGCTCCCGACTTCAGCGTCCCCAGCTCCTCGTTGCCGAGCGTGTAGCGCGAGCCGATGAGCCGGCTCTCGTCCGAATACAGGATCGTTCCGTCGGCGCCCCAGATCTTGACCCGGACGACGGGGTCGTGCCGGACCGCGTCGCGGACGACCAACGCGACCGCGAGGAGGCTCTCCGCGTCGCCGGTGAGCAGCCCGTCGTTCACCCGCTTCTGCACGATCTGGGCCGAGTACGCGGTTAACTGCCGGGCCTCGCTCAAGGCCTCGTCGGCGGCGAGCCGCCGCACCACGACGATCCCCGAGATGGCCACCAGCCCGAGCGCGAGGAGGCCCGCCACAGCGAACACGAGCACCGGTCGCGCCACCGAGTCATCGCGCATGCCCATAGGTGCGAATGGTACGCGCCATCCGGACGGCCGGATTCCGCCTGCGCGCTAGCGCATCACAGTTGTGCCGCTCGACCCCGAACGGGGAACGAGCGGATCGACGCTAGCCAGTCTTGTCGATGATCCGCTGCATCCCGTCGCGGTCGAAGGCCTGCAGGGTCATCGTGCGCACGTTGCCCATGGACCCAAGCTCTAGCAGGACCGCAGTCGCGGTCTCGGCGTCGGGGGCTTCGGTGATGGCGACGAGGTCGTACTCACCGAGGGTCCAGTAGATGCCCTTCAGGCTTCCCCCGCGTTTCTTGACGAGCTCGCCGAAAGCATCGGCCCGCTTCGCCGTCTCCCGGAAGTTCTTGACGCCCTGATCCGTCCAGTTGACGAGGCTCACGAAAGTTGCCACGACTCCCCCTTTTCCGAGCGGGCATCCGACATCTCACCCACCGTATGCCTGCTGAGAGGCGATGCGCAAGACCGGGTTCACGGACCCCGGACGCGGCAGGAGGGGGGGACGTTGAGCGGGCTACCCAACCGGTCGATCCGGCTCATTCCGAGCGGCGTCCTCGAGGACCCGATCGATCTCATCCATCAGCTCGCCGTAGCTCCCGCACTCGCCCGGGACGGCCGCCTGCTCGTCCGGAGAGCCGGACGTCGACGACAACAAGATCCTGCCGAGCTGCCCCATCGCATACTCCGATGTTGGCCTTCTAGACAGGAATCGGCGGACCCCCCTCTACCCTTGAGGGTATGCGCCGTCGTGGACGGCCTACGTCTCAGGCGCAACGGCGGGCGGGGATCCTTTGTCAGGCACCTGCCACCGCGTACAGACGCCATTCGTCGGGTACGCCCTTCAGGGTGTGCATGCCGCGATCCTCGAAGGCGAGCCCGCTCCCGGCGACCAGGTCCTTCACGGTCTGGGACACGAGGACCTCGGACGCGCCTGCCACCGAACCGACCCGGGAGCCGATCACCACGCCGAGACCGCCGACCTTCCCGTCGATCTTCTGGACCTCACCCGTGTGAACTCCTGCACGGACCTCGAGGCCGAGCGGTCGCACGGCTTCGACGATCTGCTGGGCGCAGCGAACGCCGCGGGCCGGACCGTCGAACGTCGCGAAGAACCCGTCGCCTGCGGTGTCGACCTCGACCCCGCGATAGCGGCCGAGCATCGAGCGGACGGTCGCGTGGTGCCGCTCCAGCAGTTCCCCCCACGCCCGATCCCCCAGCTCGACCGCGGTCTGCGTCGAGTCGATGATGTCCGTGAAGAGCACGGTCGCAAGGACCCGGTCGAACACGTGCTCCTCCTCGCGGACCTCCGAGACGAACCGATCCATCTCCTCGAACGTCGCG
>JBGPKY010000292.1:0-2996 GCA_041486205.1 Actinomycetota bacterium | reverse complement strand
TCTGCCACCATGAACGCTCGATGGGCGCCATCGACCTCCACACGCACACCAGCTATTCGGACGGCACGTTCGCGCCGGCCGAGGTCGTGAAGCTCGCGAACCAGCGAGGGATCTCGGTGGTGGCGATCACGGATCACGACACGACCGACGGCCTCGCGGAGGCGCTGGCGGCCGGCGAGGCGATCGGCGTGGTGGTCGTTCCCGGAGTCGAGTTCTCTGCCGAATACGAGGGCGCGAGCCTGCACATCCTCGCCTACTGGATCGATCCGGCCCATGAAGGTCTCCGTGCCGAGCTGCAACGTCTGAACGACTCCCGCTTCCGCCGCGGCGAGTTGATGGTCGAGAAGCTCCGCGAGCTCGGGCACGAGCTGTCGTTCGAACGGGTCCGCGAGATCGCTGGATCAGGCCTCATCGCCCGGCCGCACGTCGCGCAGGCGATGGTCGAGGCAGGGATCGTCCCCAACGAGAAGTCGGCCTTCGACCTCTACATCGCCGACGACGGGCCCGCGGCCGTCCCGAAGCACGCGCTGCACCCGCTCGATGCCGTGGATCTCATACGCTCGGCCGGCGGCGCGTGCGTGCTTGCGCATCCGGGTATGTGGCGAGGTCAGGACGCGGTCCCGGATGCGCTGATAGAGCAGATGGCCGCGCGCGGCATGGCCGGCCTGGAGGTCGATCACACGGACCACACTCCCGAGCAGCGGGAGCGCTACCGCGGGATGGCGGAAAGACTCCGCCTCGTCGTGACCGGCGGCTCCGACTGCCACGGTGAGCGATACGACCCCGTTCGCCTCGGCTGCGCGACGACCGATCCCGAACAGCTCGAAGCCCTGCAAGCCCGCGCCGGCCGCTAGCCAACGGACCGACGTTGCGGACGGCGCAGCGACCTCAAGGCTTCCGTTTGACCTTTCGCTCCGGTTTGACCGCTCGTTCCGGTCCGGATATGACTCAGGGAAGGAACGAGGCCCCTGAAGGAGGCGATGCCTGCGCTTCTGTCCGGTCCGTGTCGGCAGATCGTCCGAAGGAGGGGTTCCATGTCGAAAAGGGTGGAGCGTGTGGGTCGGATGGTTGCGCTCACGCTATTGGTTGCCATGATCGCGAGCCCGCAGGCGGGCTCCGCGAAAGACGCTTTCCAGATGTCGCCGCAGATCGCGCGGCATCTGTCGGGAGCCGTCGCTACCCGCTACTACCTCTCGCAGCCCGAGCAAGCGCCGGCGGCGCAAAGAGCCGCATACGAGCAGGCCGCGCGGCTGCTCCAGCAGGCACGCGGGGCTCAGATCGCGGCGCCCGCGAAGAGTGGCCCAGGCGGAAACGACGTCTTCAACCTGGACGACACCGGCCTGCCGCAGAACGAGGAGTCGGTATCGGTCTGTGGTTCGAAGCCGAACACGGTGATCAGCGGGACGAACGACTACCGAGGATTGCTCGATGCAGAGGAGAACTTCACGGGCTGGGACCTCTCGACGAACGGCGGCGCGTCGGTCGCGGCCGAGGGACTCCTGCCGCACCTCGACTTCGGTGGCTCAACGTTCATCCCGTCCGGCGGCGACCCCGTGTACGCCTTCGACAACGAGAGCTGCGCGGTCTACGGGGCGAACCTCAATTACGACATAAACACGTTCTTCCCTAACGGGATAGGCGTGTACCGTTCGACTCCGGCGACCCTGAAGTCCTGTCCCGGCGGCTCGAGCCCTGCCTGCTGGCCGACCTCTATCGTCGTCTCGAGGGCTCCGGATGCGACGCACTTCTTGGATAAGCCGTGGTTCGATGTCGGTACCAGCGGGGCGGCCGGGAAGGTCGTGTGGGTCACGTGGTCGGACTTCTTGACGCCGGATCCCGCGACGCCGAGCGTCTTCACAGCGTCGATCTACGCGGCGCGTTGCGACGCGATGCTGACGGCTTGCACCGCGCCGGTCTTGATCAGCGGAACCGACCAGGACGTGCAGTTCAGCGACGTCACGATCGGCCCCGACGGTCGGGTCTATGTTACGTGGGCGGAGGTCCAGGGGGAGCTCACCGGCGACCCTCAGACGTTCATCATCAAGGAGCGGATCGCCGACGCGGGAGCGACGGCGTTCGGACCGACGCAGGTCGTCGCGACGGTGACCAAGCCGATCGGATTCGACAACACGCTCTACGGGCACACGTTCCGCGTGGCGACCGTGCCGAAGAACACCGTGAAGATGGTCAACGGACAGCCTCGTGAGTTCGTGGTCTGGGAGCAATGCGCGTCCCGCGTCCTGGGGCTGTGCCAGGACTCCAACGTCATGCTCGCCTACTCGGACGATGATGGCGCCAGTTGGACGACCAAGAAGCTGTCGGTCAACGGTGCCAACTACTTCCCGACGATCGCCGCCGACTCCGGGAAACGTCTCGCCGTCGCCTACTTCACCGGCCGTTACGACCCGACGTTCGGTTTGGCTCAGGACGTCGAGCTCGTGACCGTGGACCCGGCGACCGGCAAGGTGACCAAGCGACAACGGCTGACCTCACCGTCGAACAACCCGAACTCCGACTGGATCTTCAGTGGAGGGATCTTCATCGGTGATTACATCGAGGTGGCTGCGCACGACGGGCTCGCCTACGTCGGATACAACGCGAACTACCAAGAGATGAAGTTCTTGGGCGCAGGACGAGCGGCCGGCCAGCAAGATAACTACTTGACCGTCGCGTCTCTGAAGTAGCGATAGCGGCTCGACGATCCGAGGAGGCGGGCGCCCGGATGCCGGGGCCCGCCTCCCTCGCGTCGGTAGGATGCCGGCGTGAGCGGATCGGGTCGATGGGATATCGTCTTCCTCGACGTCGGAGGTGTGTTGTACGACGACGCCGTCTATGCGCGGGCGCTCCTGCTAGCGCTCCGCGAACTCGGTGCGGACGTGAGCGACGAGGACTTCGACGCGGAGTACGAAGCCTGCCGTCGGGCGCAGAACGGTTCCTTCCGCGAGCGGCTCACCGCGCGGTTCCTCGGAAGCGGCGCCGACGTTCGCGATGTCGAG
>JBGPKY010000291.1:0-3007 GCA_041486205.1 Actinomycetota bacterium | reverse complement strand
GGCTGGAACAGCGCGTCGGTGTTGTCCGCGATCTGCTGCGCGTGCTCGGGCGTGTACTTGCCAAGCGTCTGCAGACCCTGGACGTACGACGGGGTCGACCCGAAGAGGTAGATCGTCGGGTAGGTCTTGAACGGCCGCGCGAAGTCCTGCTGCACCTGCACGACGTCGGCGTCCGCCTGCGCGACGGCGCGTGCCCCGCTGGTCGCATCGATGGTCGCCTCGACGTAGATATCGGCGGCGACGCCGTACTTGAGCGTGAAGCCGTACGGACCGACCTGCTTGGTCGCGGCGGTGAGCATCGGGACGGCGGTCGTCGGGCCGGCCGTGCCGTTGTAGGCCATGGCGTAGTCGCCGGTCTGCGTGCTTGCGACGTTCACGACCGCGCCGATGGGTGCGTTCTGGCTCTGGACGAGGCCGGAGTACGTGCCGTTGGGAAGACGCCGGTCGGAGCGCGGGTCGTACACCGCGGCGGCCCCCGGCTTGACCGCGGAGAACGTCTTCTGCGCGGCGACGGTGCCGGCAGAGTCGAAGAGCGTGAGGCTGATGTCGGTGGGCTGCTGGCCGAGGTTCTGCGCGATGATCGGCGAGAACCAGGCCACGGCGCCGACGTTCTTCTGGAGGAACGGGAGGTAGACCGACGGCAGCGCCTGCGAGCGCGCGATGCCGTCGTACGACATCGCCATGCCCGCGCCGGGGTCGACCTCGTTCACGACCGTGCCGAGCTGCGAGCCCGGTTGCCCGCGCACGACGACGGAGTACGAGCCCCAGGGGAGCGTGGACGGCGTGAAGCGCACATCGACCGGAAGGCTCCGCCCGGGTTGGAGGACCTGGCCGCTCATCTGCGTGACGAGCGCGCCGCTCTCGAAGGAGTAGAACTCGATCGAGATGGTCGCGGGGGTTGACCCGAGGTTCTGCACGATGAACGGCGTGAACCAGTGGTCATCGCCCCCGAGGTACTTGAGGATGTTCGGCAGGAAGAGCATGTCGGAGCCGGAGAGCATGCCCTCGTAGGACATCGCCAGGTTGCCCGAGATCTCGTTCGAGATCGCGTAGAGCTGCGAGCCCTGCGGCCCCTGGACGACCACGGCGAACTGGCGGTCGTCGGGGAGGCCGTCGATGGTCGCGGGCGAGAACGCCTGCGACCGGCCGGGCTCGAGCTTGACGCCGTCGATCTTCTTCGCGAGCGAGCCGTCGTTGAAGTTGTGGAAGGAGACGCTCGCCGTCGTCGGGGCGTCGCCGACGTTCAGCACGAATAAAGGGGTGTTCCAACCCACGGCGCCGCCCAGGTTGCGCGTGATGTTCGGCAGGTAGACGGTCGCGGCGCCGGTGGACGTGCCGCCGTAGGACATCCACGACGACCCGTTGCCCTCGATGACCGTGGCGGCGAGCTTGCCGCCGGTAGATTCGAGGACCGCCGAGAACTGTGCGCCGCTGGGGAGCTGCGGGTTGGTGCGGGGATCGAAGGTGACGCTCTGACCGGGCTTGAGGCCGGGGATGTTCGCCGTGGTCGCGAGCTTGCCGTCACTGACTCGATAGAAGGTGATGGTCACGTCCGCGACGCCGGCGCCGGTGTTCTGTACGACGATCGGGGTCGTCCAGCCCGCGAGCGCCTTCGTGACGCTCGGCAGGTAGACCTGGTTGACCGCGGCGCGTGCCGGGAACGGTGCCGGAAGCGCGAGGCTGAGTGCGAGGAAGCAGAGCGCGATGAACGTGGTGAGCAGCGCGTGGATGCTGGGTATCGGGATGCGGATCCGTTTGAGTGACATCGTTCGACCCTCCCTGTCCTTCTTGGACAGGGGGAGTTGACGGCGATGGACGCGCGTGGGACGTCGGGAAGCGCTACCGCGCTATGTGTTCTCGCTCACGTGTTACAGGTCGCCGCGCGCGCACGCTTCGAGTGTGTTTAGCGATGCATCTCTTTCTGCAGCGCGTCGGCGTCGAGGATCTCGAACTTGCGCCGGCTCACCTTGACCATGCCGCGTTTCTCGAAATCAGCGAGGAGCTTGTTCACGGTCACGCGCGTCGAGCCGATGGCCGCGGCGAGATCGTCTTGGCGGATCGGCAGATCGCCGCTGATCGCCTTCAGCTCGAGCAGGTAGCACGCGAGGCGCCCCGGGACATCGAGGAACACGATCGACTCGTAGCGGTCCTCGAGCTGCTGGATCGTCTCGGACATGTGGCGGAATGTCCACTCCTGCGCCTTCGGATTGCGAGCGAGGATGTCGAGGCACGACTGCCGTGAGAGCTGGAGCGTGGTCGTCGGGATGACCGCGACGACCGTCGCATCGCGCGGCGACTCGGTGAAGAGCGCGAGCTCGCCGAAGAAGTCGCCGCGGCGAAGCAGCAAGAGGAGCGCCTCTTCGCCCTCGGCATTGATGAGCATGACCTTCACCAGCCCGGTGTAGACGCAGTGGGTGTCGGCGGCGGGATCGCCGCGGTGGTAGATGACCTCGTCCGCCTTGAAGTGGCGGATGTGCATGCGCCGCGCGAGCTCCTCCTTGTCGTCCCGCGTGAGGATGTCGACGGGCAGGACGTCGCGGAGCCTGGCGGCGTACTCCATGATCGCCTCGAGATCGAGTGCGGTGTGCGCCGGTACGGCCACCTCTTCCCCTTCTCTGCCGCGGTCCGGCGCCATTCTGCGCCGCGGCGCTAGCCAGACGATCGAGCCGTCCGCCGGAGTCCGATAGCCTCCTCCAGGTGTCCCCCACGTATGACGCGATCGTCGTCGGACTCGGCGCGCACGGGAGCGCAACGGCGTACCACCTCGCGAAACGGGGACTCAGAGTGCTCGGCCTCGATCGGTTCTCACGCGGACACACGCTCGGATCGAGCGGCGGCCTGTCGCGGATCATCCGCCTCTCCTATTACGAGCATCCCGACTACGTCCCGCTGCTCCGCCGCGCGTGGGAACTGTGGCGCGAGCTCGAGCGCGACTCGGGCGAGAGCCTGCTCACACAGACCGGCGGGCTGTACCTGGGCCCGCCCGAGGGCGCGCTGGTGTCGGGGT
>JBGPKY010000290.1:0-3009 GCA_041486205.1 Actinomycetota bacterium | reverse complement strand
TCGCTCGCGCCCGACGGCTCGGTGATGAAGATCGCCGGCGCCGAGAGCCTGCTCTTCAAGGGTCGCGCGCGGCCGTTCGACTCCGAGACCGATGCGTTCGAGGCGCTCGCCGAGGGGAAGATCGAAGCCGGAGACGTGATGGTGATCCGCTACGAGGGCCCGAAGGGGTCGCCGGGCATGCACGAGATGCTGGCCGTCACCGCGGCCGTCGCCGGCGCCGGGCTCGGCAAGGACGTCGCGCTCATCACCGACGGACGGTTCTCTGGAGCGACCAAGGGTTACAGCGTCGGCCACATCGCGCCCGAGGCCTGTGTCGGCGGCCCGATCGCGTTCGTCGAAGACGGCGACGAGATCGTGATCGACGCCGGCAACCGCCGGATCGACCTCATGGTCGACGAGTCGGTGCTCGCCGAGCGTCGCGCGAAGTGGACCGCGCCCGAGCCGCGCTACGAAACGGGCGCGCTCGCGAAGTACGCGAAGCTGGTCGGTTCGGCTTCCGAAGGGGCGATCACGGGATGAACCCGGCCATCACTTCTCCCGCGGCCCTCGAGTGCCGGGAGTGCCACGCGAAGTACCCGGTCGAGCCCATCACGATCTGCGAGGAGTGCTTCGGCCCGCTCGAGCCGGCGTACGACCTGTCGGCGATCGACGGGGTCGACTTCCGCAAGCACGTCGAGGCCTCGGCGCCGAGCCTCTGGCGCTACGAGATGCTCCTGCCCGGCGGACCGGATATCCCGCGGGTCGATCTCGGGGCCGGCTTCACGCCGCTCCGGCGCGCCGACCGCTTGGCCGAGCGACTCGGGCTGAAGACGCTGTGGATCAAGGACGACAGCGTGAACCCTTCGAACTCGTTCAAGGACCGCGTGGTTTCCGTCGCGATCACGATGGCGCGCGCCTTCGGGTTCGAGGCGATCAGCTGCGCTTCCACCGGCAACCTCGCGAACGCGACCGCAGCGCACGCCGCGAAGGCCGGCATGCCGGCATACGTTTTCGTGCCGGACGACCTCGAGCGCGCGAAGATCCTCGCGACCGAGGCCTACGGCGCGAAGGTGGTCGCGGTCAAGGGCAACTACGACGAGGTGAACCGCTTGTGCTCCGAGGTCGCGGAGGCGCTGCCCTGGGCGTTCGTGAACGTGAACATGCGCCCGTACTACGCCGAGGGCTCCAAGTCGCTCGGCTTCGAGGTCGCCGAGCAGCTCGGCTGGCGCCTGCCGGACCACGTCGTCGTGCCGATCGCCTCCGGAGCGCTCATGACGAAGATCCACCGCGCGTTCAGAGAGCTGACCGAGATCGGCGCGGTGGGCGACAAGCCCTATCGGATCAGCGGAGCCCAAGCAGAAGGCTGTGCGCCGGTCGCGCAAGCGTTCGCGACCAACGCGAACGAGGTCCGACCCGTGAAGCCGAACACGATCGCGAAATCGCTCGCGATCGGCAGTCCCGCAGACGGCTGGTATGCGATCGGCACGGCGAGGGCCACCGGCGGCGCGATCGACGCCTGCACCGAGACCGAGGTGATCGACGGCGTGCGGCTCCTCGCCGAAACCGAGGGCGTGTTCACCGAGACGGCCGGAGGCGTCACGATCGCGGTGCTGAAGCGTCTCGTCGAGGCCGGCGTCATCCGTCCCGAGGAAGAGACCGTAGCGCTCATCACCGGCAACGGCTACAAGACGATCGACGCCCTCGAGGGGATCCTCGAGCCAACGTTCCACATCGCGCCGGACCTCGACGAGTTCCTCGCCGCTCTTGGATCGGCGTAACGTCGACACGATTGACCGCGGCCCCGATACGAGGCAGCATCATCGGTTCCGTATAGAGGGAGAGGCATGGTCGCCACTAGCGCTTTCATGATCGTGTTCCGGATCCTGCACATCACGGCCGGTGTGGCCTGGGCGGGATCGGTGTTCCTGTTCGTCGTCTTGATCCAACCGAGCGCCGCGGCGATCGGGCCCGCGGCCGGACCCTTCATGATGGAGCTGCTGGGCCATCGCAAGCTCGTGTCGTGGTTGTTGTCGCTCGCGGGTACGAACATCGTGGCCGGGCTCTTCCTGTATTGGCGCAACTGGCACAACTACGGAGGTCTCGGTGACTTCGTCTCGTCCAGGTACGGGGCCGCGCTCACGCTGGGTGCGGTGGCGGCGATCGCCGCGTTCCTGATCGGGCTGTTCGGCACGAGGCCGAACGTCGCCCGGCTGCTCGGTCTGGCTGGCCGAGCGGCAACCTCGGAGGGCGGACCGACGCCGGAGCTCGCCAAGGAGATCGGGGGCGTGCAAGCACGGCTGAAGGTGTTCGCCCGTACCTCCCTGGCGTTCATCGCGGTCGCTGTGCTCGCGATGGCGACGGCGCGTTACTGGTAGGGCGCGCACCGGGTGTGACCGGAAGCCCGGATGTGGCCGTCCGCGTGGGGGAAGTCGAATGGCCGTGGCGCCCGGACGGAACGCTCACTAGGGTTGCTGGATGGAGCCTTCCCCTCTTCGCGTCCTCATCGCCGACGACGAGTCGGAGATCGTAGAGGACCTGAAGGCCCACCTTGAGCGCGAGGGTTTCCAGGTCGCCGGCGTCGTCTCGGATTCGACCGCGGCGGTCGAAGCAGCTCGTCGCACGTCCTCCCGCGTCGCGCTTATCGACGTCCGGTTGCCCGGCGGAGGGGTTCGCGCGACCGGGGGGATCGTCGGCGACGTGGACGGCTGCTGCGTGCTCGCACTTTCCGCCCATGAGGACCGGGGGGAGATCCCTCCGATGCTTGTGGCCGGCGCGGTGGGCTACGTCCTCAAGGGCACGCCGAGCGACAAGCTAGCTTCGATCGTTCGGCGCGCCGCTCGGGGCGAGGTCGGATCCTCTGTCGACGTCTTGACGGACCTGGTGACGGACCTCCTCCGCGAGATCGCCGACCGCTCGGAGACCGAGGCGAGGCTCCGCCGGAGCGAGGAGAAGTTCCGTGGCCTGGTGAAGGTGGCTCCCGACGCCGTCATCATCGTCAACCAAGAGGGCGAGATCGTCCTCGTGAACGAG
>JBGPKY010000289.1:0-3012 GCA_041486205.1 Actinomycetota bacterium | reverse complement strand
CTTCTTCAAGATCTCCGAGCGTGGATCGACCGTTCGCACGGAGATCGGGGCCGGAGTCACCACCTGGCTGACCATGGCCTACATCTTGTTCCTGAACCCTTTCATCCTCGGTTTGGTGAAGGACCACAACGGCACCACGCTCGATGCCGGACAGGTGCTGTCGGTGACGGCTCTAGTCGCCGGCGTGCTGACGCTCGCGATGGGTCTCTACGCGAACTACCCGTTCGCGCTGGCAGCGGGCCTCGGCCTGAACGGGTTCGTCGCGTTCACGCTGGTAGGAACCCTCGGGCTCACGTGGCCCGAGGCGATGGGCGTGATCGTGGCCGAGGGCGTGATCATCACGGCGCTGGTGCTGACCGGCTTCCGTGAGGCCGTCCTCGACGCGATCCCGATGGATCTGAAACGGGCGATCGGCATCGGCATCGGCATGTTCATCGCGTTCATCGGCTTGGTGAACGGCGGGATCGTGATCAAGGCCGAGGGCACGCCTGTCACGCTGAACCCGGACCTGTCGAGCATCAAGATCTTGGTGTTCGTCGTCGGACTCGCACTGGCAGCGGCGCTCGTGGCCAGGAAGATCAGAGGTGGCCTGCTCATCTCGATAGTCGGAGCGACCGTCCTCGCGATCGTCATCAATCAGGGTTGGGGCGATTCGAAGATCTGGGTGAACGGTGTGGCCCACATACCGACGAAGTGGGTTTCGAGCCCGCACCTGGATCTGCTCGGGAAGTTCTCCTTCAACTTCTGGTCGGTGCTCGGTGCGGGAACTGCGATCGCGGCCGTCTTGTCGGTGATGCTGTCGGACTTCTTCGACACGATGGGGACGGTGACGGGCCTCGGCGCAGAAGCCGGCCTCCTCGACGAAGAGGGGAAGCTTCCCGGGATCAACCGCGTGCTGCTGGTCGACTCACTCGCCGCGGCGGCCGGAGGGATGGCCTCCTCGTCCTCGAACACCACCTACATCGAGGGCGCCTCGGGCATCGCAGAAGGAGGCCGAACGGGTCTCACGGCCGCGGTGGTGGGCGTGCTGTTCCTCGCCTCGCTGCTGTTCTCGTCGATCGCCGGCGTGATCCCTTCGGAGGCGACGGCCCCGGTGCTCGTCGTCGTCGGGTTCTTCATGATGCAGAGGGTCGGCGAGATCGACTGGCGCGACCCGGCCATGGGTATCCCGGCATTCCTGACCATCGCGTTGATGCCGTTCACGTACTCGATCACCAACGGCGTGGGGGCGGGTTTCGTCGCCTACACGGTGATCAAGATGCTCCAGGGGAAGTTCCGGGACGTGCACCCGCTCATGTACGTCGTGTCGGCGGTTTTCGCCTGGTACTTCTTCCACGGCCTGCTCGCCTAGTCGACGCGAAGGAACTCGGAGAGGTCCAGAGGGGGCCGCGGAGACGCGGCCCCCTCCGGCATCGGGCCCGCCGCGACCGTGCCGAGCGCGAACCACTCGTCGTCGACCCCTAGCGCCTCGCGGGTCTCCGCCTGGCAGAAGAGCGTCGAGCTGATCCAGCACGACGCCACGCCTTGCCCGTGGAACGCGAGCAGCAGGTTCTGGATGGCCGCGCCTGCAGAAAGTAGGAACATCTCCTGCTCGGCGTGCGACCGCTCCGCGTCGGGGTAGCGATGGGAACCGCGGAACCGCACGAACGGAACGATCAAGAGCGGCGCCGCGCCGAGCAGCGCCTCCGACTTCGCGAGGCGCCTTGCGATGACCTCATCCGCCGTGCCGTCGACCTCCAGGTCCCGCCGCCAGGCCTCGGCCATCGCGACGAGCAGCCGCCGCTTCGAAGCTCCGGACTCCAGCGCGACGAACCGCCACGGCCGCGTGTGATGCGGCGCCGGCGCGGTGCAGGCCGCTCGGACCGCTTCCTCGACCGCCTCACGCGTCACCGCGCCGGGTCCGAAGGACCGGATCGTTCGCCGCGCTGAGATCGACAGCAGCGGCGACTCCCGGAACAGGTCCTCCTCGGGCGGCCGGACGAGTTCGCTCGCCGGCGAAGGCGGTGCGTCCGCGACGACGCCGCGGACGATCGCGGCCGGGATCCGTGCAGCCTTCGCCATGACCAGGCCGCTCGCCGCGGCGACCTCGTCGGCGAGCGCGACGATCGTCGCCTCGAGCACGCGACCGGCGTGGTCCTTCGTTCCCCGCAGATCCACGGATGAAGGCAGCCCCGCGCAGCCGATGGCGACGTTCACTACGCCGCGCCGCCAGGTTCGTCCGAACGTGTCGGTGACCACGACGCCTACGGAGACACCGAGCCGTTCCGCGACGCCGGAGCGGATCCGCTCGGCCGAGCGGTCGGGGTCCTCGGGCAGCAGCGTGAGGAACCCGGCCTCGATGTTCGACGCATCGACTCCCGCGTTCGCGCAGACGAACCCATGGCGCGTCTCGGCGATGACCAGATCCCCGCGGCGAGCGACGATCCGCGTCGATTCCCTCTCGACCCAAGCTGCGCGGTCGCCGGCCTCTTCGGAGACCACTCGGCCTTCGGCCTTCGAAACGACCTTCTGCGTGACTGCCAGGACGTCTCCGTCGCGGACGCCCGCGGCCGCCAGCGGCTCCGCGAGCAACGAGGCGATGTCATCGCTCGAGCGAACCTCCGGGATCCCTTCCAGGGGGATGATCTCGACCGTCACCGCAGAAGGTCCAGGGCCGTTCGTGCCAGGGCCTCGGCGGTGGGGTCATCGGTCATGATCGTGTCCGTAACCCCCACTCGAAGCCCCGTCGCCTCGATCCGCGGTGCGAGGGCGCGGTCCGCTTCGTCGATCACCCACGCACTTATCAGGCCGCGGTAGCAGTCGGCCGCCCCGGCCGCGGTCACCTCGACGCCTGCCACCGGCATCAGCCGGTCCGCCATCCCGGCGAGAGGTGCCCCTCCGACGATCCCTGACACGCCCACCACGCGATCGCGACGGTCGGCGACGGCTTCCCGCAGGCCCGGTACCGCCAGGATCGGCCCGATCGAAGCGACGGGATTCGACGGGCAGATCACCAGGGCGTCGGCGCCCCCT
>JBGPKY010000288.1:0-3022 GCA_041486205.1 Actinomycetota bacterium | reverse complement strand
GCCTTGCCGAGCAGGTCAAGCGAAACGGACTCGAGCTTGAGGCCGACCTCCTCGGTGATGACCTGCCCACCCGTGAGCGTCGCGATGTCCTGGAGCATGGCCTTGCGGCGGTCGCCGAACCCGGGGGCCTTCACGGCGACGGCGTTGAACGTGCCGCGGATCTTGTTCACGACGAGGGTAGCGAGCGCCTCACCCTCGATGTCCTCCGCGACGATCAGGAGCGGCTTGCCGGCCTGGAGGACCTTCTCCAGCAGCGGCAACAGCTCCTGCACCGAACCGATCTTCTTGTTCACGAACGCGACGTAGGGCTCGTCGAGGACGGCCTCCATGCGCTCCTGGTCGGTGGCGAAGTACGGCGAGATGTAGCCCTTGTCGAACTGCATGCCCTCGACGAACTCGAGCTCCATGCCGAAGGTGTTCGACTCCTCGACCGTGACGACGCCGTCCTTGCCGACCTTGTCGAGAGCCTCCGCGAGCACGTCGCCGACCGTGGGGTCGGCGGCCGAGATGGCGCCGACGTTGGCGATCTCCTCGCGTGTCTCCACTTCCTTGGCCTGGTTCTTGATGGCCTCGACGGCGGCGGCCACGGCCTTCTCGATGCCTCGCTTCAGGCCCATCGGGTTCGCGCCGGCGGCGACGTTCCGCATGCCGTGGTGAACCATCGCGCGGGCGAGCACGGTCGCGGTCGTGGTCCCGTCTCCAGCCACGTCGTCGGTCTTGGTCGCGACCTCCTTGGCGAGCTGGGCGCCCAGGTTCTCCCACGGGTCGTCGAGCTCGATCTCCTTGGCGATCGTCACGCCGTCGTTCGTGATGGTCGGCGCGCCCCACTTCTTGTCGAGCACGACGTTGTGACCCTTCGGGCCGAGCGTGATCGCTACCGCGTCGGCGAGCTTGTTGACGCCGGCTTCGAGCGAGCGCCTAGCGTCCTCACTGAACTTGATGAGCTTGGCTGGCATGTGTCCTCCTGTTGACTGATCGGGGGCCCGGCGCTCACGCGCTCGAGCCCCCGATCGAAACCTGTGGTTGCTACTTCTTCTTGACGACCGCGAGTACGTCGCGGGCGGAAAGGATCAGGTATTCCTCGCCCTCGACCTTGACCTCGGTGCCGCCGTACTTGGAGTAGATGACGAGGTCGCCTACTGCGACGTCGAGGGGGACGCGAACGCCGTCCTCGAAGCGGCCCGGGCCGACGGCCACGACCTTGCCCTCCTGGGGCTTCTCCTTCGCGGTGTCGGGGATCACGATGCCGGAAACCGTCATCTCCTCGCCCTCGCTCGGCTGCACGACGATCCGGTCTTCCAGCGGCTTCAGGTTGAACTCCTTCGCCATTCCCGTCCTCCTTGGTTAGCACTCGGCTGGCTTGAGTGCTAACAGGATAGCCATCCGAGTGCCAGACAGTCAACGGGGGTCGGGGAGATAAGAACTGCGGCGCCGGACCGGATGAGCCGTGACACGGCCAGGGCACTGTACGGGCGCTGAAGTTTGAGGGGGCGCTCAGATCGTGGGACCAGAGGCCTTGCCGGTAGGGAACTGCGCCGTGTGGAGCATCGCTCGCACTTGGGCCTCCCCGATGGCGGCGTTGGGGCCTCGTATACAAGCATCGATCGCCCACCAGTTGTCCGGTAGGGACGACCGCTCGACCACCACCGACATCGTCTCAAGCGCGCCGATCCTGCCGCACCAACCCGGGCGCTGAACGAGGATCTTGGCCCGGTGCCCGCCCACGATGGCCGGCGTGCCCTGTGCACTCTTGAACGTCCATCCGGGGAAGCCGTGCTCGCTCCAGCTCACCAGGACCCCATCGGGTCCGAGCTGGTCGATCGGGTCTCCACAGACGGTGCTGGTCGACCCAGGGCCCTGGCTCGTCTGGCATGGTGGATGGAGGGGATCGTTGCTGAGATAGACGATCGCGGCGCTGAAGCTTGACACGGCGACGTACCGGTGCGGGGTCCACGTACTCGGGTAACGGAAGGAAACGCCCCCGCCTCGGAACGTGAGCAGTCGAGCGATAGGCGTGGTGGTGGTGGTGGTGGTGGTGCGATGCGAGCCGGTGCAGGAAGTGGCTAGGAGCGAGCTCACCACGATCAAGGCGACCCGAAACGGGATTCGACTTCGCATCTCAACCTCCCTCGGACGCACTTGGCCTGCCACGCGGTTCCCGCCCTCGCATCCGATGACCGAGCCCCGGCTTCCCTTCCCGACTGCGCCTTGACGGCATCGGGTCGCTCGGGCAGTGTTCCCCTTGTGAGCCTGGAAAGGCACGGTCGGCTGCGCGGCCTCCTCCTCTCATCGATCATCGGTGCGGTGGGTCTGGCTCTCCTTGGTGGTGTGAGTCTCGCGGACCCCGTCATCGCTGCCGGGCCGGAGGTCGGAGGCGGCCACACCACGGCAACGCCGCCGCAACCGGGCTCGTGGCCCCAGCCCGCCTTCGACGCTCGGAACCGCGGCTACAACCCGGCCGAGACGACTCTCACCACTGCGAATGTCGGTGGCTTGATCGTGAGGTGGTCTGCCTCGGGCACCGCTTACTTGCCAGGCTCGCCGCCGGTAGTCTCAGCCGATGGCACGGTGTTCGTGGGGGCGACCGGTGCACTCAGGGCCTTCCGGGCGGTTGACGGCGCCGAGCTGTGGACCGCTCAAGTGCCAGATTACGCACCCGAGCCGGACCTCGCGAACGGCCTCGTCGTCGTCGCTGGAAGCACCACGATCGAAGCATTCGATGCGGCAGGCGTCACCAACTGCTCGGGCTCCCCGACGGTTTGCCAGCCGATCTGGAGCACCAACGCCGGCGTCGGGGTTGGGACACCCGTCTACTCCAAAGGCTCGCTGTTCGCTGGATCGACGGACGCAAAGGTGATCGCGTTCAACGCGAAGACCGGCAAGATCCGATGGACGTTCGACACGAGCAACGGGTCGTACTCGGGCGTCTACTCCGCCCCGGCCGTCTCCGGTGGCGTCGTGTTCGTCACGTGCGCCAATCACGATGTGTACGCCCTTGACGCTAGTACCGGCGCGCTGCTGT
>JBGPKY010000287.1:0-3034 GCA_041486205.1 Actinomycetota bacterium | reverse complement strand
GCCCGGCATGTCGGTTTCGCTCACGAGATGGTGCACCAGGGCTCCGACGTCGGTTTCGCGAAGCTTCGGTTCGATGATCCCGCGGGCGAGGCGGTCGAGGTCGAGAAGATCGGCGACCATGCGATCCAGCTTGCGGGAGTTGGACGCGATCCGCCGGGCGAGATCTCGGATGTCCGACTCGTCGAGCTGCATGTCGTCGCGTTCGAGCGTGACGGCGAGCCCCAGGATCGCTGCGAGCGGCGTCCTGAGGTCGTGGGATACGGCCTGCAAGAACGTGTTCTTCATGTCGTCTAGCATGCGCAGTCGCTCCGATGCGTCGCGCTCTCTGACGAGTGCGTTGTTCAACTCCTCCTCGGCCCGCTTCAGACCGGTTATGTCGATGTAAACGCCTTGCCAGAACTTCGGTTCTCCTTGCTCGTTCCGAACCAGCGACGCCTCTTCGCGCACCCACACGACCCTGCCGTCGCGGGCGGTCATGCGGTACTCGGTGCTGAGCGGCGTCCCCGCCTGGAACGCGGCACGCGATCCTGCGTTGGCGGCTGCCACGTCGTCGGGGTGGACAACCTTGTCCCAGAGGTCGGGATCCTCTATCCACTCGCGAGGCGAGTAGCCGAGAAGGGTCTCGATCTGAGGGCTGATATAGGCGGGCGTCAGATCCGTGGGGTCGTCGTCGGGGACCTCGTCGATGTAGGTGACGGCGGGTATCTGCTCGACCAGCGTCCTGTACTTCTCCTCGGCCTCGCGGAGCCCCGCCTCGGTCTCCTTGCGAGCGGTGATGTCCACCATCACACCGTGCCAGGTCGCGTGCCCCGTCTCCTGGTTCTCGACGATGCGAGCCTCGTCGTGCATCCAGAGGACACGGCCGTCGCGCGAGATCACGCGGTACTCGACGCTGAAGCGCTCGCCCGTCTCGGAAGTGCGCAAGTCCTCAGACAGGACCCGCTCGATGTCGTCCGGATGGATGAGCGAATGCCAGAGGTCCGGGTTCTCGACTATCTCTTCTGGGGAGTAGCCGAGGATCGCCCGGACCTGCGGGTTGACGTACATCGTCCGCGCGACCCACGGGGCCGCCGTCGCATCGACCGTTTCCGCATACGTGATCGCCGGAACGTGTTCGAGCAGCATCCGGTTCTGCTCTTCGGCTTCTTCCCGGGCTCGTTCCGCGCGCTCCCGATCGATCGCGGCGCCGAGGATGCCGGCGGCCGCCTTGAGCGCGTCGAGCTCCGTCTGGGACCATTCGCGCTCTACGAGGCAGTCGTCGAACCCGATGTAGCCCCACCAGCGTTCGCCGGCGAAGATCGGCACGGATGCCGCGGACAGGATGCCTTCGGAGCGCAGGTCACCCGCGTCGATCGGGTCAGCGTCGCTCAAGGACGCCGTCATGACGCCCCCCGACCCGAGTATCTCGACGTAGTGAGCGAATCGGGGGAGGTAGGGGAGGCGGTGGTTCTCCGGGTCCTCCATCGTGGTCGCGATCCCCGGGGTCACCCATTCGATCCGCTCGTCCATGAGCAGATCGCCGTGCGCGTCGGTCCTGTTCTCGAACACGTACACACGGCTCACACCGGCCGCCGCCCCGAGCCGGGCTAGGACGTCCGCGATGGCTTCCTCCCAGGAAGAGGTCTTCAGGAACCGTTCGGCGGCGTAGCCGACCGCCTGCAGGACGGCGTCGCGCCTCTCCAAGGCCTCTTCCATCGAAGGGCCTCCGGCGTCGTGGAACGGAGCCGGGGCGCGTGGAGGACCCCCGGCCTCGGGCCGCGCGTGGCCGATCGCTTCTCGTGGAGTTGGAACGCTCATAGTGGTCTCCAAGGAGCATCGACGGTGCGTGCGCCCTGCTTGACCCGGCCGATCGCTGGACTCAGACCTCCTGGGGAACCCAGAACTCGACCGTCGTGCCCGCGTCGAGGACAGTCTCCACCTTGCACCAGCCGCCTGCCATCTCCGCTCGCTCGCGCATAGCAGCCAGCCCGAGGTGTCCCGGACGCTGCGAGGCGACTGAGGTCGGGTCGAAGCCAACGCCGTCGTCGGCGACCCGCACGAGGGATCCGTCGTCCCGGGATTCGATGGTAACGGTCACGTGGGTTGCCTGTGCGTGCTTGCGGACGTTGACGAGCGCCTCCTGGGTGATGCGGTACAAGATCACGCGCGCCCGTGGACCCGGCTCGGATGCCGAACGGCTGTCGACGTGGCTCGCGAAGTCAACTTCAGGCCCTAGGTGATCCAGATAGGCACGAAGCGCCGCGGCGAGGCCTTCCTCATCCAGGACTCGCGGCCGGAGTTCGAAGACCAGACGGCGGAGCCGCGCGATGGCGGCCGAGACCGTTTCCTCGAGCTTGCGAAGTGTCTCGGTTCGCTCCTCATCGGATCCGCTTCGGAGCAGCGAGGCGAGTCTCATCCCGACGGCCGTCATGACCTGGATCGAATCGTCGTGGAGGTCTTCGGCGATCGCGGCCCGCTCTCTCTCCTGCGCGTCGACGAGCCG
Source organism: Actinomycetota bacterium (assembly GCA_041486205.1). Lineage (GTDB taxonomy): Bacteria > Actinomycetota > UBA4738 > UBA4738 > HRBIN12 > JBGPKY01. The sequence goes on along the minus strand of JBGPKY010000287.1, from coordinate 552 downwards.
AGCGAGGAGCTCTCTGCGCTGCTCGTTGACCCTGGCGAGGACATCCATGCTCTCGCGGAGCGCCTGTTCCGAGTCTCGGAGCGCACTCTCGGCGCGCTTGCGTTCGGTGATGTTCTCGAAGACGGCGACGAAGTGCTCTCTCACAGGGCTGTAGACGGAGATGGACAGCCAGCCCATGTCATCCAGATAGGTCTCGAACCATTCCGGCGTGCCGGTGAGCGACACCCGGCCGTAGATCTCGAACAGCTCCGGATTCGACTCCCGGATGCCCGGGATGACCTCGGTGACCCTCTTGCCAACCACGTCCCGCAAGCCCGTCAACTCGTCGAACTTCTTGTTGACGTCGATGTAGACGAAGTCTCGCGGCTCGCCATCCTCGAAGATCATCCGGCAGTACGCGAACCCCTCGAGCATGTTCGCGAACAGCGAGCTGTAGCGCGCCTCGCTCTCCCGCAGCTCTTCGATGCTCTCGCGGAGCGCCTGCTCGGGGTCGCGGAGGGGTCCGTCGTCTGGGCCTTCTCGGCTGTCTGGGCTCATGGGAAGTTGCTCCTT
>JBGPKY010000286.1:0-3037 GCA_041486205.1 Actinomycetota bacterium | reverse complement strand
TGATATCCGCCGGGGGATGGAGCGAGGCTTGCGATACTGATGGCGATGCTCCTCGACCCGATCTCGCAGGCGCCACGTGGATCCCCGGCCGAACCCTCGGCCGAGATCTCCTCCGAGCTTCGGGCGATCCGGACCCGCGTCGATGAGACGTTGAACACGTTCGTCGCCGATCTTCGAGGCGAGATGGCCAGCATCGCGCCCGACGCCTTGCTTCCGATCGACGAAGTCATCCGGCTGATCGCAGCCGGGGGGAAGCGGTTGCGGCCGGCGTTCTGCTACTGGGGGTTCCGGGCTGGTGGTGGGTCGGACGGCGAGCCCATCGAACGGGCCGCGGCCGCCCTCGAGCTGCTTCACACCATGGCCCTGATCCACGACGACCTGATGGACCGGAGCTTGGAACGCCGAGGCGTTCCAGCGAGCGCCCGCCACCTGGCGGATGAGGCGCGAAGGCGTGGGTCGACTGATCCAGACCACACCGGCCGATCGCTCGCATTGCTGGCGGGAGATCTCGCGGTCGTCTTGGCCGATCGTTTGATGCTCACGTCGGGCTTCGATGCCGACACCCTCGTGCCCGCGCTCGACCGGTATCACCGGATGAGGACCGACATGGCTTTGGGTCAATCTCTCGACGTCGCCGCCGACGCAGATCCGATCGCGGTCGCCGCGCTCAAGGGTGGCTCCTACACGGTGGAAGGGCCGCTCCAGATCGGGGCGCTCCTCGCCCATGGCGGCCCCGAAGTCCAGGCGGCGTTGGCAGACTATGGGGCGCCCGTCGGCCTCGCCTTCCAGCTCCGCGACGACGAGCGGGACGGCGACATCCCTGTCGTGCCCGGCCGAGTGGCCCAGCTCATCGTCCAAGGACGAGCCGCGCTGGACGTGCCCGGCCTCGAGCCCGCGGCGGTCGCCTCCCTCCGTGCGCTGGCCGACCTGGTAGCGGGATGAGCGGGGACCTCGAGTTCCTCCGGCGCGCGTTCCGCGACGTGCCGATCTGTCACCTGGCAACGGTCGCGCCTCTGGGTACGCCTCACGCCGCATCTCGGTGGTTCGTCTGGCTCGAGGACTGTCTGTTCGTCTGCACGCGACTCGAGGACTCCAGCTGGGAGAACGTGATCCGAGACCCGCGCGTTTCGGTCGTGATCGATCGTGGTCGCGACTGGCTGGAGCTGACCGGCGCGCGCGTGGATGGCGCGGCCGAGGCCATGCCGGCGGAGCATCCCGAGATCCGCCATGTGATGTCGGCGTGGCACGAGAAGTACCGCTCGATGTTCGCGGGGGACGGATTCGAGCTCCTCACGAAGCGGGTCTCGGGACTCGGGTTCCTTCGCGTCGAGGTCACGACCGTGCATGCATGGGACCATCGCGCCGGATGATCCGGATCCGCCGTCCGGATCCGCCGTCCGGATTCGCCGTCCGGATCCGCCGTCCGGATTCGCCGTCCGGATTCGCCGTCTGTGGACGACGGGCGTAGGCTGCTTTGTGAAGCCTTTCACATGCCGATAGCCTGAGCTTGTGAGGGATTTCACAAGCTCGCCCAGGGGGAGCGCGTGAATCGGTTCGAGACGGACGTCCTGGTCGTGGGGGCGGGCCCGGGTGGGTCGGCCACCGCCTATCACCTGGCACGCCATGGCGTGGACGTTACCCTCGTCGAGCGGTCCTCGTTCCCTCGCGAGAAGGTTTGCGGTGACGGGCTCACGCCTCGTGGCGTCGCCGCCCTGCTGAAGATGGGCGTCGACCCCGACGAACCCGGGTTCGAGCGTGTCAAGGGTCTTCGGGTCCACTCGCGCGACGCGTTGATCGAACTGCCGTTCCCCGAGCTCTCGAGCTTCCCGGACTTCGGCCTCGTTCGAACCCGGCATGACTTCGACGCTTTGCTCGCGGAGCGCGCGCAGAAGGCAGGCGCGCGCCTGATGGAACGAACCGAGGCCATGGAGCCCCTCCTCGACGCCGGCTGGGTGCGCGGCGCGACGATCCGCTCGGTGCAGGACAAGGATGCCGAGCCCACGGAGGTTCGGGCCCGGTTCGTGATCGCCTCCGACGGTGCCGCCTCCCGTTTCGCGAAACCAGCGGGAGTCGCGCGCAACGAGACCAGGCCGCTCGGTATCGCGGCACGTCGCTACTACCGCACCGACTATCACCCGGGTCCGTGGTTGGAGTCGTGGCTGGATCTGTGGGAGGGAGACCTCCTGCTGCCCGGCTACGGCTGGCTGTTCCCGGTCGCCGGCGGAACGATCAACCTCGGCGCCGGTCTCCTCAACACCTTCAAGAACTTCAAGGACGTCTCGGCCCAGCGACTGTTCAACGCGTTCGCCACGATGCTGCCGCCTTCGTTCGGGATCTCAGAGGAGACCGCCGAAGGGCGGCTGCTCTCCGGGCCGCTGCCGATGAGCTTCAACCGCGTCCCGCAAGCGGTCCCCGGCATGTTGCTCGTCGGCGACGCGGCCGGCGCCGTGAACCCGTTCAATGGCGAAGGGATCGCCTACGCGATGGAGACAGGTGAGATCGCGGCCGACCTGGTGCATGAGGCATTGGTGCAGGACCGCCCAGGGCTCACCATGTCGTATCCCACGGTGCTCCGGCAGCGCTACGGACGGTACTTCACGATCGGCAGGGGCTTCGCTCGCGCGGTGGGCAAACCCACGATCATGGGCTTGGCGACCCGCTTCATGCTTCCGCGTCCGGTGGTGATGAACTTCGCGCTCCGAGTGATGGGAAACCTGAGCGACGGCCGTGACGGCGACATCCAAGACAAGCTCTTCTACCTACTGGAACGGCTCGCGAAGGCGTCTCCGTGACCGCGGAAGTAGGATGCGCCCCGTGCTGAGCGAGTACCTGCCGATCCTGATCCTGGCCGGGTTGTCGCTCGTGTTCGCGGTCGGCTCACTCGCAGCCTCCTCGACCCTTCGACCGAACCGCCCGAACCCCGTGAAGCTCTCTGCATACGAGTGCGGCAACGACCCGGTCCGACTGCCGCGAGGGGAGCGGTTCTCGGTCAAGTTCTACGTGGTCGCGATGCTCTTCATCATCTTCGACATCGAGA
>JBGPKY010000285.1:0-3043 GCA_041486205.1 Actinomycetota bacterium | reverse complement strand
GACCTCGTAGACACCGGGTACCTGGACGCGTCCACTCAGGCAGAACAGGCGCGTGCCCGTTGATTCGGCCGTGCCGACCTCCGCGTATGCCGATCCGCCGACACGAAGGATCTCGAGCACGTTGACCAAGGTCTCAACGTTGTTGATCCCCGTCGGCTTCCCGAACAGCCCGTGCGTCACCGGGAACGGCGGCTTGTTCCGCGGCTCGCCGCGCTTGCCCTCGATCGAGTTGAACAGCGCCGTCTCCTCGCCGCAGATGTACGCACCCGCCCCGCGGCGCAACTCGATGTCGAACGCGAAACCCGCGCCCATCACGTCGGTGCCGAGCAAGCCCGCGTCGTACGCCGACGCGATCGCCCGTTCGAGCGTGGTGGTCGCATGCGGATACTCGCCACGGATGTAGATGAACCCCTTCTCCGAGCCCGTCGCGAGCCCCGCGATCGTGAGCGCCTCGATCACCGAGAACGGATCGTTCTCCATCAAGACGCGGTCCTTGAAAGTCCCGGGCTCGGACTCGTCCGCGTTGCAAACGAAGTAGTGCGGCCGGATCGCTTGCTGGGCAACGGCTTCCCACTTCACGCCGGTCGGAAAGGCCGCGCCACCGCGGCCGAGGAGCTTCGCGGCCCTCAACTCGCCGATCACGCCCTCGGGTCTCAGCTCGACCGCGCGCGGAAGTGCGTCGTAGCCGCCGTGTGCTCGATAGTCCTCGAGCGATGCCGGGTTCACGCGCCCGACACGCCGGATCAGGCGCAACCCCTCGCGCGCCGCCGGGTCACGCGTCTGTGGTGCCGCCTCGGAACCACTCGCGGCCTCGGCCCAGGGACCGCCGTTCACGAAGGGGGCGAGCGCTTCCAGCGAAGCGTCGCCGAGGACCACTTCCCCGCCGTGCTCGCCGGCAGACTGCATCAACACCGCCGGCGCGCGCTCGCACATCCCGAGGCAAGGGCTCCGAAGGAGCTCGCCGGATCGTTCCGGGCCGAGCGCGCTCTCGATGCCGGCGATGAGATCCTCGGCGCCGGCCAAGCGGCATGCAAGGTCGTCGCAGACGTGCAACACGGACTTCGGCCGTGGCTCGGTCGAGAACATCGCGTAGAAGGTCGCGACGCCGTAAGCTTCCGCCGGCGGGACGGTCAGGCGCGCGCAGAGGTAGTTGAGGCCGCCTTCGCTGATCCAGCCGACCCGGGATTGGAGCGCGTGCAGCGCCGGCAACAGCAGATGTCGCTGCTCTCGCGCCGCATGCCCGCCTCGCGCGAACCGATGATCCTCGGCCGAGCGATCCTGCCCGCCGGCCCAGCCGCTCTCCGCCGGCCCGAGCACCCCGTCGACCGCCGAGCGCTCTTCGTCGCTCGGCTCGACCTCGAGCAAGTGAAGGTCCAAGGGGCGCTACACCCCTACCTTCGCGGGAAGCTTCTCGACGCGCACCGCCGTCGCCTTGAACTCCGCGGTCCCGGACTTCGGGTCCGTTGCCTCGATCGTCAGCTCGTTCGTTTGGACCTGATCGGGGAAGTGGAACGTCATGAAGACGAGCCCGGGCCTCAACTCGGACGCGATGTGCACGGGCGTCTGTATCGACCCGCGACGTGAGGAGACAGCTACGAGCTCACCCTCTCGAAGACCCAGACGATCGGCGTCCTCGGGCGAGATGTCCAGCGTCTCCGGACGCCGCAGCGGCGACGTGTACTGCCCCGACTGCACACCGGTGTTGTACGAATCCAGTCGCCGACCAGTGGTCAGGCGGAACGGGAACTCGTCGTTCAGCTCGTCCACCGGAGGGTCGTCCACGACCACGCTGAACGGCGCCTTCGTCCCCTGCCTATCAGGCTCCTTCTCCCACAACCTCGCGTGGAGGAACTTCGTCCCGGGGTGGCTCTCGTCGGGACACGGCCACTGGATCCCGCTCATCTCCTCCAGTCGCTCCCAGGTCATCCCGGCGTGCATCGGCGACAGCGAGCGACACTCGTCCCAGGCTTCGCGCGGCGTGAGCTCACCCCAGTCTCGGCCTAGGCGCTTCGCGAGCTGCGCGATGATCCAGATGTCGTCCTTCGCGTTTCCGGGCGGCTCCAGGGCCTTCCGTACGCGCTGCACGCGGCGTTCGCTGTTGGTCACCGTTCCCTCGGACTCGAACGCCGAGTTCGATGCCGGGAAGACGACATCGGCCATCTCGGCCGTCTTGGTCATGAAGATGTCCTGAACGATCAGCGTGTCGAGGGTCTCGAGCAGGTGGTTCGCGTGCTGCGCGTCGGCCTCCGACGACGCGGGGTTCTCGCCGATCACGTAGAGCGCGGTGAGATCGCCTCGCCCCATGGCCTCGAACATCTGCGTCAGGTGCCAGCCGTACTTCGGAACGACCTCGACTCCCCATGCCTTCCCGAACCTCTCGCGGGCGGCGGCGTCTTTCTCGATGTCCTGGAACCCGGGAAGTTTGTTCGGGATGGCTCCCATGTCGCCGCCGCCCTGGACGTTGTTCTGACCGCGCAGCGGGTTCAGTCCGCTGCCGTATCGGCCGACGTGACCGGTGAGCAACCCGAGGTTGATGAGCGAGAGCACGTTGTCGACCGCGTTGTGGTGCTCCGTGATGCCGAGGGTCCAGCAGATCATGGCGCGCTCGGCCTTGGCGTAGGCGTGCGCAACCTCCTGGATGATCTCAGCCGGCACGCCGGTCACCGCCGCGCCACGCTCGAGTGTCCAGTCTTCCACGCTCGCCCTATAGGTCTCGAAGCCCGTGGTGCCGAGCTCGATGAACGCCTTGTGGTGCAGGTCTTTCGCGATGATCTCGCGGGCCATGGTGTTCGAGAGCGCGATGTCGGAGCCCACGTCGAGGCCGAGCCAGAGATCCGCCCACTGCGCCGACGCCGTCCGGCGCGGGTCGACCACGATCAAACTCGCCCCCTTGTGGAGACCCCGCAGGACGTGGTGGAAGAAGATCGGATGCGCCTCTCGCGCGTTCGATCCCCAAAGTATGACGAGGTCCGTGTTCTCGACCTCCTCGTACGAACTGGTTCCCCCACCTGCTCCGAACACCGTCGCCAGACCGACGACCGAT
>JBGPKY010000284.1:0-3046 GCA_041486205.1 Actinomycetota bacterium | reverse complement strand
GGCCCGCGCCGGCAGCAGCACCCCAACGGCGAGCATGACGGCGATCAACATCGCTCGATGCCAAAGCCAAATTCGATGCATGCCCGGTGTGACAGCAACCAGCATGCCGTTGAGTGTCGGCGAAGAGCCGGCGCCGGCCCTTCGACGGGTCGTCGGCCTGCTCAAGGGACGAGCATCAGAATGCCCGAATCCGATGCACCCACAGACCGCGACGATCGCTGGGTTGTGTTCCGGGCCAGGGCGTTGAGGAGGCGTGACTATGCCCCAAATTCCGCGTGCACTGACGGCGGCGTTGCTCGCCTCTGCCATTGCTCCACCGGCTTTCGGTCAGTCTACCGGACGACTCGAGCTGGCCGACGTCATCGCCGAGGTCCGCGCCCACAACCCCGAGATTCAAGCTGCCCGCGACCGGGTGACCGCGGCCAAGGCGAAGCCCGCCCAGGTCTCCGCCTACGACGATCCCACGTTCAGCTACGAGGCCTGGAATGCCCCCGAATCGTTCCGACTGAGCGGTGCGGACAACAACATCCTCCGCCTCTCCCAGAAGATTCCATTCCCCGGAAAACGCTCGCTCTCTGGAAGGATGGCCGAACGCGACGCCGACATGGAGGAGCAGAATCTTCGGAGCCTCGAGCTCGACGCCGTCGCGAGTGTCACGAAGGCTTACTACGACCTCTGGATGATTCATCAGAACATTTCGATCTACTCGCGTGACAAGGATCTCGTGGCGCGCTTCGCCAGGATCGCGGAGCAGAAGTACGCCGTCGGTCAGGTGTCCGAGCCGGACGTGCTCCGGGCGCAGGTGGAGCTGACGCGCCTCATCAACCGGGTCGCTACCGAGACCCTGGCCGCGGACACGGCTCGTGCAACCCTCGATGCGCTCCTCAGCCGCGACGATGACCAGCCGCTCGGCATCCCGGAGGAGCCGCCGGAGCCCAGCCTCGACACCGGCTTGGACGACCTCATCGCCTCGGCGCTCGCGGGTCGCCCGGAGCTTGCCGGCCAGCGGGCCGCGATCGCACGCGAAGAGAGCGGGCTGCGTTTGGCGAAGTTGAACTACCTACCGGACGTCGAGCTGTCGGCCGGCCGCTTCATCAATGCCCGGGGACGCGATGGTGTGGGCGCCATGGTCTCGGTGTCGATCCCGATCGCGTACAAGGGAAAGTACGACGCGGCCATGACCGAGGCGCAAGCGCGCCTGTCGGCGGCGCGTAAGGACCTGCGACGCATCGAAGACGGCGTCAGGCGGGACGTCAAGCAGGCTTTTGCACGGGCGCGAACGGCGCTCGAGCAACGAGACCTGTTCGTCTCGACGCACATTCCGCAAGCCGAGCTCGCGCTCCGGGGGACCCAGGCGGGATACGAGACCGGCAAAGTGGATTTTCTCTCGCTCGTCGACAGCGTGCGCGCCATCGAATCCGTCCATACCGAGCACATTCGAGCATCCGCAGATTTCGAGAAGGCGTTCGCCGACCTGGAACGTGCGGTCGGAAGCGAATTGCCGCGTGGGAAGGGAAGGGAGACAAAGCATGACTAGGACGACCACGATGATCCGTTGGATGTGGTCGCTCGTCGGGCTGGTGAGCCTCCTCGGCGTGCCGCTGCGCGCCTCGGCCGCACCGGAGACCGCGGGCGCGCCGCCGGCGCACGCCGAGGAGACGGCAGGCTTCGCCCAAGCACCGATTCGTCTCGACGGCGCACAGCGCCAGATCATCGGGCTGACCTTCGGCCGCGTCGAACGACGGCCCGTCGAGAAGGTCATCCGGACGGTCGGACGCTTCGACTACGACGAGCGGAAGCTGGCCGAAGTGACGCTCAAGGTGAGCGGCTTCATCCAGGATCTCTACGTCGACTACACCGGAGCGCCCGTGAAGAAGGGCGATCCGCTGTTCACCATCTACAGTCCGGAGCTGTTCACCGCTCAGCACGAGTACCTCCTCGCGAAGGAAAACGTGGCGGGCCTCGCGCGCAGTCAGGTGCCGGAGGCGCGACGGTCGGCCGAATCGCTGCTCCGCGCCAGCCGGGAGCGGCTACGCCTGTGGGACCTCGGCGACGCCGAGCTTCGTGCGCTCGAGAAGACGCAGACGCCGAAGCTCTATCAGACCATCCACTCCCCGATCGCCGGCGTGGTGGTCGAGAAGATGGCGTTGCGAGGCCACGCGGTGGAGCCGGGGATGACGCTGTACAAGGTGGCCGACCTGTCCAGCGTCTGGGTCTACGGTGACATTTACGAGTACGAGCTGCCCTTCGTGCGCGTCGGTCAGGAAGCGAAGATCACGCTCTCGTACTACCCGGACGCGGCGTTCACCGCCCGAGTGGCGTACGTGTACCCGACGCTCGACCCGAAGACCCGCACGGCCAAGGTGCGCTTCGAGCTGGCAAACTCCGCGGACCAGGTGCTTCGCCCGGAAATGTACGGTGACCTCGAGTTGCACGCCGCCCTCGGGGAACGGCTGGTCGTCCCCTCGACGGCGGTTCTCGATAGCGGCCGCCGGCAGGTCGTCTTCCTGGACGGCGGCAACGGCCGGCTCGTGCCGCGCGACATCAAGGTCGGCAATCGCTTCGATGACAGCGTAGAGGTGACCGACGGCCTCGTCGAAGGCGACCGGGTCGTGACCAGCGGCAACTTCCTCGTCGACTCCGAGAGCAAGCTCCAGGCCGCCGAGAGCATGATGGGGATGATGGGCGCGATCGGCATGGGCGACTGGAAGATGGAGAGCGCGAAGCCGATGGAGATGGGCGGCGAAGGACAAGCGGAGGCTCCATCGCCGAGCGCCAACGCGGAAGCCCCCGAAGCCGCTCCCGAGAAGCGCGTCGGCGACTTGCTGGTCTCCGTGGTTCCGGCCGCCGAGCCGACCACGAAGGGCGACACGCCCATCCGCGTTCGGGTCCGCGATGTCGCCGGGAAGCCGGTGACGGGTGCCACCGTCAGCTTCACCTACACGATGGACATGCCGGGCATGAGCATCGAGGAGTCGCGCGCAAGAGACCTCGGCGACGGCGTCTACGAGGGAGCAGCGAAGTTCAGCATGGGTGGTCCGTGGGG
>JBGPKY010000283.1:0-3057 GCA_041486205.1 Actinomycetota bacterium | reverse complement strand
GGCATGTTCGTCGACTTCCCGCAGGTGCAGACCGTGTCGCGCAAGAAGCTGCCGTTCGGGATCGCGCAGATCGGGAAGTCCTTCCGGAACGAGATCACGCCGGGAAACTTCATCTTCCGGACGCGCGAGTTCGAGCAGATGGAGATGGAGTTCTTCGTCAAGCCGGGGAATGACGAGGAGTGGTTCGCGTACTGGTTAGAGCAGCGGATGAAGTGGTACCTGGATCTGGGCATGCGAGCCGAGAAACTCCGCCTGCGCGCACACGAGAAGGACGAGCTGGCCCACTACGCGAAGGCCGCGACGGACGTCGAGTACGAGTTCCCGTTCGGGTGGTCCGAGCTCGAGGGCATCGCGAACCGGACCGACTTCGACCTTCGCAAGCACGCGGAGTTCTCTGGGCAGGAGCTGACGTACTTCGACCAGGAAACGGAGGAACGGTATTTCCCGTTCGTCGTCGAGCCGGCGGCCGGCGTCGACCGCGCCCTGCTCGCCTTCCTGGTGGACGCGTATCGGGTAGAGGAAGCGCCGACGGCTTCCGGCGGTACCGAGAAACGAACGACGCTTGCCCTGCACAAGGACCTCGCACCGATCAAGGTCGCGGTGCTGCCGCTCTCTCGGAACGAGATCCTGACGCCCGAGGCTCGGCGGGTCTTCGACTTCGTGAAGCCACACTGGATGTGCGATTTCGATGACGCCGGGTCGATCGGACGGCGGTATCGGAGGCAAGACGAGGTGGGCACGCCGTACTGTGTGACGGTGGACTTCGACACGTTGGAAGACGCACAGGTGACGGTTCGCGACCGCGACTCGATGCAGCAGGAACGCCTCCCGGCAGACAACCTGGTCGGCTACCTGCAGGAGCGGCTGTGAGCGCGGATACCTCCGAGGCGAGGAAGCAGCGAGGTTGGATCAGCCTGTATGCGGTCGCGTTCGGGCTGCTGATGGTCGCGGCACTCATATTCGCGGTGACGACGATCGGATCCCTCCAGTCCACGCGGCTGCTGTGGGTCTCGGCGGCGTTCTCCATGGCGGCGTTGGCCGTCGCCGTAGCGAGCGTGCTGATCCCTCGACGATGAAGGTAAAGCTCCGGGCTCGCGCGGCGGCACTCCTCTGTTTCGCGATCGTGGCCACGGCGTGCAGCTCGACCGTCGATCTCACGCAACCAACATCCGGCGCACCGGTGCCGATGTCGCCGCAGTCCGCCTCGCCGGTTCCGACCGGGGTCGGATCCGCTGCCGCGGCGCTCGCGAAGCTGTGTCCGCACGTGAAGCTTCCCCCGACGGCCGGCACGCCTCCCGAGGGACCGACCCCGCCTGTGATCGCTCGGATCGAACACGATGTCGAGCAGATCCGCGGGCTCTCGTTCACGCAGCCGGTGGCGGTCGACCCTGTCACGCGCACACAGCTCGTCGACGGCCTGCAGAAGTCCTTCGACATGTCCTTCCCCGCGGATCAATTCCGTCGCCGGAGCCTTGCGTGGGCAACGATCGGCGCGATCCCGGCGGGTACCAGCCTTAGGCAAGCCGAGGAGAGCTTCTACGGCGGCCAAGTGATCGGCTACTACGACCTCGAGTCCAAACAGCTGGTGTTCATCGGCACGAAGGATCCGACGCCCGTTCAACAGGTCACGCTCGCACACGAGCTGACGCACGCGATCGACGATCAGAACTTCGGTATCCAGCGCGTCGATCAGCTCGGGGTGAGCTGTCAGGACGAAACGGCATCCGCGGCCCTCGCGACCGTTGAGGGGAACGCCACCTACTTCATGACGCAGTTCGCCCTTCGGTTCCTCACGCCGCAGGAGCAGCTGTCCCTGGCGAGCCAGAACGTTCCTTCGACGGCCAGCATCCCCCCGATGGTGGTTCAGCTGGGAGAGTGGCCGTACACGGCCGGGTTCTCGTTCATCACCTACCTGAACGCGCACGACGGGCTGAAGGCGATCGACGGCGCGATCCAAGACTTCCCGGTCTCGACCGAGCAGATCATCCATCCCGAGCGCTACCCCAACGACGTGCCGCAGCCGGTGGACATACCGGACCTCGGCCCGAAGCTCGGCTCCGGCTGGTCCGACCTCGACGTCATGGACGTGGGGGAGGAGTGGCTGTCGATCCTGCTCGGCCTTCGGCTCGACTCGAGCGAGGCGACCAGCGCCGCGGCCGGCTGGGGCGGGGGCATATACCGGGCTTGGGGAGATGGGAACGGCCACGTGGCGGTGGTCCTATCGACCGTTTGGGACGCGACCGGCGACGCGAGCGAGTTCGCGAGCGCGATGTCTAGCTGGATCGCCGCCGGGAGCGGGCAGTCGGCGGCCGTTCTTCCCGTTTCCGGATCGCGCGTCACTGTCCTGTTCTCCTCCGACGCTGGGACGCTTGACTCGCTCAGGGCGGCCGCAGGACTGTAGCCACAAGCCCTCGAGCGCCGATACTGGTGGGGTGAGGGTTCGCCTGGTCGCCGTCGCCCTGATGCTCGCCGGATCGCTCCCGCCGCCTTCGGGCGCCGTGCCGAACGTGCCCGTCGTGTGGACGTTCGGTGCGATGGAGCGGATAGATCCGACGACGGCCGCGGGCGCGTCGACGGACGCGGTCATCTCGGCGGCGCGAGGCGAGTTCGAACCGTTCCAGATCGGGGTCCGGGCCGACGGCGCGCCGCTGACCGGCGTGAACGTGACGGTCTCCAACCTGACCGGCCCCGGCGGCGCGACCATCTCGTCGTCCAACCTCACGCTCTACCTGGAGCACTTCGTCGAAGTGAAGCGCCACAGTCCGTACTGGGGCGGGCCCGTGCATCCGCTCGCAGGGCGGTGGTTCCCGGATGCGCTGATCCCGTTCGTCGACCCGGCGACCAGCCAGCCGCCGGCGGGCGGCGCGATACCCGCCTTGCCGTTCGACGTCGAAGCCGATCACGATCAGCCGGTGTGGGTGGACGTGTTCGTGCCTCGAGACGCGGTGGCCGGCGACTACTCGGGAACGTTCACCGTGACGAGCGACCAGGGAAGCGCCGGCGGCGCGATCTCGCTGACCGTGTGGGACTTCACGATGCCGGTCGGCCCGTCGGAGG
>JBGPKY010000282.1:0-3078 GCA_041486205.1 Actinomycetota bacterium | reverse complement strand
CGTTCGTCGTCTGGTGAAAGGCGTTCCTCGTCTCCGATCGGCGGGCGTCCGGCCTGGACGGCATGCATGTACTGCTCGGGCGGGCGCAGGTTCCACCAGCGGCGGCCGTCTCGGTAGGAGTGCGCACCGGCGCCGAGGCCAAGGTACGGCCGCCGCTGCCAATAGCCGAGGTTGTGGCGGCACTCGAACCCCGTCTTGGCCCAGTTCGAGATCTCATAGTGCTCGTAGCCGCCTTCTGGAAGCAGCTCACACGCCACACCGAACATGTCGGCTTGGAGGTCGGCGTCGGGCGCCGGCACCACACCAGCTGCGATCTTGCGCCCGAGCGGAGTCGCCGGCTCGACCGTGAGCGCGTACGCGGAAACGTGTTCGGGTGCGAGCGCGACCGTCTCTTCGAGCGTCCGGCGCCACGAGTCGAGTGTCTCGCCGTTCGCGCCGTAGATGAGATCGAGGTTGACGTTCCCGTACCCGGCCGCCCGCGCGGCATCGAACGCCCCCCGCACCGAGGCCGGTCCGTGGACGCGTTCCAGCGCAAGCAACACGCTGGGGTCGAAGGATTGCGCGCCCATCGAAAGGCGCGTGTACCCGGCGTGCAGCAACGCGGTGAGTTTCGACTCGTCGACCGTGTCGGGGTTCGCTTCGACCGTGACCTCGGCGTTCGGCGCCACGTCGAACGAAGAGCGCAGGTGGGCAAGGAGCGCAGCGAGATCGCTCGCGCCGAGCGTGGTAGGAGTTCCGCCACCGAGGAAAACCGAAACGATGCGCTCGCCCCCCCACGCCGGCGCGTGGAGATCGGATTCGGCTTCAAGTGCCCGGACGTACCTGGGCGCGAGGCGATCCATCCCCGCATAGGCGTTGAAGTCGCAGTAGCCGCAGCGCGTGAGACAGAACGGCACGTGGACGTAGATGCCGGCGCTCACGACTTCGGTCCTCCCGGCTTCTGGTCCACGCGGAGCGCGGCGATGAACGCCTCCTGCGGGACGTCGACCTTCCCTACTCGCCTCATCCTGGCCTTTCCCTTCTTCTGTTGCTCGAGGAGCTTGCGCTTGCGTGTTATGTCGCCGCCGTAGCACTTCGCGAGAACGTCTTTACGTTTCGCCTTCACCGTCTCGCGCGCGATGATGTGCGAGCCGATCGCCGCCTGGATCGCCACGTCGAACAGTTGGCGCGGGATCAGCTCGCGTAGCCGCTCGACCATCTGTCGGCCGTAGGCCTGAGCCTTCGCGCGATGGACGACGCTCGAGAAAGCATCGACCGGATCGCCGTGCAGCAGCACGTCGACGCGGACGAGATCAGCTTCCTCGTAGCCGAAGTGCTCGTAGTCCAGCGACGCGTAACCCTTCGTCCTGGATTTCAGCTGGTCGAAGAAGTCGAATATGATTTCGGCGAGCGGCAGGACGTAGTGGATCTCGGCCCGCTCGGGCGAGAGGAACTTCATATCGACCTGCTCGCCGCGACGAGACTGGCAGAGTTCCAGGACGGCACCCATGTACTCGGCCGGCGTGATGATGGTCGCCATGACCATCGGCTCGCGGACCAGGTCGAACGTGCCCGGCTGGGGCATCTCGCTCGGGTTGTGCACGACGCCCGTCTCGTGGTTGCGCACCACGTGGAACTCAACGTTGGGTGCGGTCGCGATCAGCTCCAGGCCGAACTCGCGCTCCAGCCGCTCCTTCACGATGTCCATGTGCAACAAGCCGAGGAACCCACACCGGAAGCCGAACCCGAGCGCCATCGAGGACTCAGGCTCGTACGCGAGGGCTGCGTCTGAGAGCTTGAGCTTGTCGAGCGCGTCGCGGAGCTCCGCGTAGTCGCCGCCCTCGGCAGGGAACAGCCCGCTCCACACCATCGGCTTCGGCTCGCGGTAGCCGGGGAGGGCCTGCCTCGCGCCATGTTTGCCGGCGAGCGTGATCGTATCCCCGACCTTCGCGAGGTGGACGTCCTTCAAACCGGTGACGAGGTAGCCGACCTCGCCGGGGCCGAGCTGAGCGACCGGCATCGCCTCGGGAGCCAGGACGCCCGCCTCCTCGGCCTCGGTGTCGAGTTTGGTGGCCATGAGGCGCACACGCGCCTTGGAGGGCAGCACGCCGTCGATCACGCGCACGTAGACGATCACGCCGCGGTAGGCATCGAACATCGAGTCGAAGATCAGCGCGCGAAGCGGCGCTGCCGGGTCGCCCAGGGGCGGAGGGACGCGCGCGATCACGGCATCGAGCAGCGCGGGGACCCCCTCGCCGGTCTTAGCCGAGACGGCGAGCACTTCGTCCGCTGAGCAGCCGACCAGCTCGGCGACGTCCCTCGCCGTCCCTTCTGGGTCCGCCGCCGGCAGATCGATCTTGTTGAGGACCGGGATGATCGTGAGGCCGGCATCGCGCGCGAGGTGGTAGTTGGCGAGCGTCTGCGCTTCGAGACCCTGGGCGGCATCGACCAGCAGCACGGCGCCCTCGCAGGCCTCCAGGGACCGCGAGACCTCGTAGGTGAAGTCGACGTGGCCCGGCGTGTCGATCAGGTTCAACTCGAAGGTCTTCCCCCCGGCCGTGTGGGCAAGCCGCACCGCTTGCGCCTTGATCGTGATGCCGCGTTCGCGTTCGAGGTCCATCTTGTCGAGGTACTGCGCGCGCATGTCGCGCGCGGCCACGGCATGCGTCAGTTCGAGCAGCCGATCGGCCAGGGTGGACTTCCCGTGGTCGATATGCGCGATGATGCAGAAGTTGCGGATCAGGCTCGTGTCGGTCACGGCGGCACCTATCGTACGGGTCGGCGGCGCGGGCGAACCGCCGGGGGCACGACGTGAAGTCGCTGGTAGACTGCGTCGCCGTGGCGAACATCAAGTCTCAGATCAAACGGAACAAGCAGAACGAGAAGGCGCACGAGCGCAACAAGGCCGTGCGCTCGGCTCTGAAGACCTCCACCAAGAAGGTCCACACTGCCGCGACCGAGGGCGATCTCAAGACTGCCGGCGATCTCGCCCGCGAGGCCGCTCGGTCCCTCGACAGGGCCGCGTCCAAGGGTGTGCTCCACAAGCGCACGGCGGCCCGCAAGAAGTCCCGCCTCGCCAAGGCCGTGAACCGTTCGGCT
>JBGPKY010000281.1:0-3090 GCA_041486205.1 Actinomycetota bacterium | reverse complement strand
GATCACGAGCTCGACGGTTTCCTCATCCCGAGCGGCTCGATCGTGTTGATCTCCCCGTACATCGTGCACCACGATCCGAGGTGGTTCCCGGATCCGTTCGAGTTCCGGCCCGAACGGTGGGAGGGGAAGGAGCAGAAGGTTCCGACCTTCGCGTATTTCCCCTTCAGCGCGGGCTCGCGCGTGTGTATCGGCCAGCCGCTTGCCAAGCTCGGCGGTGTCCTATCGGTGGCCACGATCGCCCAGCTCTGGAGACTCGATCTGGTGCCCGGCCACCCGGTTGAGCCGTCGGCGCCCCTCCTCCGGCCCATTCACGGACTGCCCATGACCGTGAGCGCCAGAAGCGGGGAACCGATCGGACACGCGAGCGCGCCGGGCGGATGACGACGCCCGCGATCGAGACGCTTGCGGACGCGCTCGAAGAGGCCGCCTCCGGCGCCGCGGAGCTGGTTTTTCATCTCGGATCGGAGACCCATCACCTCCCGGGGAGGGAACTTCTCGAGGATGCCCGGCGGTGCGCCGCGGCACTCGCTGAGAGGGGTCTCAGCCCCGGCGACGTGGTCGGCATCCTCGGGCCGAACCACCCCGAGTGGGCAAGGTGGGCGTTCTCGGCCTGGCTCGCGGGGGCCGCCGTCGTCCCGCTCCCATACCACCTCCGGATCCCCGACGCCGAAGCCTTCGCCGCGAACATGCGGGCCCTGGTGCGGACGGCCGGATGCCGCTTCGTGATCGCCGACCCGAGGTTCATGCCGTATCTCCCCGAGGAGCTCGCCGTCTCGTGGTCGATCGATCGGCCCCGGCAGAGCGCGCCCCGGGTGGACGGCCCACGGCCCGACGATCGGGCGGTGATCCAGTTCACCTCCGGGAGCACCGCCTTCCCCAAAGGCGTCGTGCTCACCCATCGGGCCGTCTTGGCCGGCGTGCGGAACTCGTCGGCCGGCACCGGGTTCGAGGGGGACGACTGCATCCAGTTGTCGTGGCTCCCCTTCTTCCACGATTGGGGGCTGTTCGGTTACCTGGTGTGGCCGATCGTGATGGGCATCGAGACTCATGTCCTTCCGACGGAGCGCTTCGCGAATGACCCGGCGGAGTGGTTGCGGCTGGCGGGGAAGGTCCGGGCGACGATGACGCCGAGCCCGACCTCGGCGTGGGACGCTGCTCTTCGGATGGCGAGCCGAAAGCCGGAGGGCATCGACCTGTCCTCGCTTCGGCACTGCACGCTGGCGGCAGAGGCCATCGACCCTCGGGTAGTGGATCGGATGTTGGATGCGGGGGCTCGCTTCGGGCTCAGCCCGCACGCCCCCAGCGGGGCGTACGGGATGGCGGAGACGACCCTCGCCGTCACGGGCGGGAGCGTCGGCAACCCGATCCGGATCGACACCGTCGACCGGGAGACCATCGCGACGGCAGGCGAGGCGGTCCCCTCCACCGGCACGGGCGCGCGACGCATCGTCTCTTGCGGACCACCGGTGCCGGCGGCCGAGGTCTGGATCGTGGACCCGGACGGTCAAGTCCTCCCCGACCGGCGGGTTGGGGAGATCCTGGCGCGCGGCCCATCGCTCCTCTCGGGCTACGTGGGCGGCGACGGCGCGGGCGACTCGTTCGTCGATGGGCGGCTGCGGACCGGTGATCTTGGCTACATGGCCGACGGGGAGCTGTACGTCTCGGGTCGCCTTAAGGACGTGATCATCGTGATGGGCCGCAACTACGCGGCGCAGGACATCGAATGGGCGGCCGAACGCGTCGACGGCGTACGCGGGGGACGGTGCGTGGCCTTCGGCCGCGAGGGAGTCGAGGGGGAGGTCGTGATCGCTGCGGAGGCGAACGGGTCGGAACCGCAGGCGAGCCTCCCACATGCGATCTGGGAAGCCGTCTCGGACTCGGTCGGCCTCGTGCCCCGGGACATCATCCTGCTCCCCCGAGGGACGATCCCCGTCACGACCAGCGGCAAGCTCCGGCGGAACTGGGTGCGGGAGGCATACGCGAGCGGCGAACTTCACCGGGTTGCCCTGATCGCCGGGTCGGGTGCGGCAGGCGGAGGGTCACCATGAACGGGGACGAACTTGGGTTGACGATCCGCACCTTCGTAGTCGAGGAGCTGCTCGGGGGCGACGCGCCGGCCGATCTCACCGACGAAACGCCGCTACTTTCCTCCGGCCTCGTGGACTCCATCGGCTTGGAACAGCTGCTGTTCTTCTTCGAGGACGAGCTCGGCTTGACGATCGAGGACGCCGACCTGAAGGCGGCTCACTTCGAGACGATCTCGAGCATCCGGCGTCTGCTTGAGCGAAAGCTCGAGTCCTCGCCGGGCGGGTCGCCCTAGGCGCAGCGGGTCTCGCCGGGCCTCGTTGGGGCTACCGACCCTCGGCGACGTGCCCCGTGTCGGTTAGGCGCAGGTCCGTCAGACCCGAGTGCACCTTCGGGCCTTCGGCGAGCATCGTCGCGTCGTCGATGCGGCCCAGCTCCTTCAGCTTGTTCAGCACGTTCTGCAGCGACTCCTCGGGAGTCTCGACCATCGTGTCCGCGACCAGTTCCGGATCGAGCGGCGCCTCGTAGGGGTCATCGACGCCGGTGAAGCCGGTGATCTCGCCGGCTAAGGCCTTCTTGTAAAGGCCCTTCGGGTCGCGGTTCTGCGCCAGCTCCTCGATCGTGGCGTGTACGAATATCTCGACGAAGTCGCCGATCTCCGCGCGGACGGCGTCTCGGGTTTCGCGGTAGGGCGAGATCGGGCAGCAGATCGCGACGACGCCGTTACGCACCAGCAGGTTCGCGACGAAGCCGATCCGCAGGATGTTCGTATCGCGATCCTCCTTCGAAAACCCGAGGCCCTTCGACAGGTTCTGGCGAACGACGTCGCCGTCGAGGATTTCGGTCTTCAAGCCGCGCGCCTGGAGCTCGTGGTAGAGCATCTCGGCGATGGTCGACTTGCCCGAGCCCGACAGCCCCGTGAACCACACGCAGAACCCACGCTCATGCATCAAAGGAAGCTCCTTCCGCCGGCGCCCTCGGGCGCCTCGATGTCGTACAGCTTGAGGATGGTCGGCCCCACGTCGATGAGGCTCAGCCCCTCGACGCGGCCGCTCGGCTGGCCCG
>JBGPKY010000280.1:0-3100 GCA_041486205.1 Actinomycetota bacterium | reverse complement strand
GTCACGAAGGTGGCAGGCGGGTTCGTGATCGTCATGGGTCTCGTGACCGTCGGCGTCCTGCGCGCTCCGTTCCTGATGCGCGAGGGACGGCCGCTGCTTCGGCGCGCGCGGACTGGCATGGTGGGAGCGTTGCCGCTCGGTGTCGCGTTCGCGCTCGGATGGACGCCGTGCATCGGCCCGGTGCTGGCGGCGATCCTGACGGGCGCCGCCGCATCGCACGGCGTCGGGCGTGGTGCGGCGCTGTTGTTGGTCTATTCGCTCGGGCTCGGCGTCCCATTCCTGCTGCTCGCCCGGGGATATGCGAGCGGAGGGAGAGTCTTCGCGTGGCTCCGGCGCCACGGCCGAGCCGTCGAGATCGGCGGTGGGTGCGTCCTCCTGCTGATGGGCGTGTTGATGATCACCGGACAGTGGGTGCGCCTGTTCACGCCGATCCTCCGGTTGTTCTCACGCAGCGGATGGCCGCCGGTATGAGAAATGTCCGGAGGAGGAACGGTCCAGTGTTCCGCTCGAGGTTGCGTGGTAACCGGTGGGTGACGTTGCCGCTCATCATCGTGGGCAGCGTGCTCTTCATCTCGGGAAACATCGGTGCAAGGGCGGGAGTCGTCATCCTGCCCTTCGATCCACACCATCTGATCGGCCAGCTCGGTGGCGCGATCATGCTCGTCCTCGGGCTGATGTTGCTGTGATCGATGGTTCATCTTGGTGAGGAAAGAAAGGGATTCGGATGCGTAAGCGGCTTCTCAAGATCGGTCTTCCGATCATTGCCTTGGCAATCACGACCGCGTCGTGCAGTGGCAGCCCGAAGCAGGCGAGGACTCCGGAGAACGGGTCGGGTCTGTCAGGCTCATTGCGAGTGGGGCAGGCCGCGCCGGAGTTCTCCCTTCCGTCTGCGACCGGCAGCACCGTAACGCTGTCGAGCTTCCAAGGTCATCGACCGGTGCTTCTGTACTTCAGCATGGGCCCCGGGTGAAGCGACTGCATGCGGCAGGTGGTCGACCTGCAACGAGACAAGGCCTTCGGTGCCCTCGGCGTGGAGCTCTTGAGCATCTCACCGGACCCGCTCTCCGCGTGGCGACAAGAGTCAACTCCGCTCGGCATCACGTTGCCGATGCTGTCGGACTCCGACGATCGAGTAGCGAACGCGTACGGCGTCATGCAGTGGGCGATGCCGACCGGTGAGCCGGGCCACACGTTCGTGCTCGTCGATCGAGCCGGCACCGTCGTGTGGATCCGTGACTATGGAGCGATGGAGCATGGCGGACTCATGTACGTCTCGCCCGCCGAGCTCGATCCACTGATCAAGCAGCAGCTCCCGGGGGTATGAGGTTGGATCCAAGCGACGCACTGAGAGGAGGAGGCGGTTTGGACGATCTCATCACGCGAAGGAAGGTTCTCCTGACCTTCGGAGGGGTCGTGTTCGGCGTGGCGGCGAGCGCGTGTTCGCATCGGCGTTCGGTCACGTCCGCGGTGCCGGGGTCGATCGACGCGCTCACCGCAGGCGCCGGCCAGCTCTCCGTATTCGGGCCGACCACACCCGTGAACCCTGGGTCTCAGCCGTTCGTCTTCTTCCTGCTGGACGGGCAGTCGGTGCTTGTGGATGCCCATGCATCCGTGTGGTTCGCGAAGGACCCGGCTGGCAAGGCGACGGGGCCGGTCGAGGCCCGCTGGTACCCCATGCAAGGGTATGACGCCACTCACGACACCTCGCCGCGGAGCCCTCTCGCGATCGGCGTCTACGTCGCGGAGGTCGACCTCTCCTCGGAAGGTATCTGGACCGTCGCGGCGTCGTTAACGATGAAAGGGCGGTCCTTCGCTGGCACTTCTGCCGTTCCGGTGATGACAGCCCAACTGCCCGCCGCGGTTGGAAGCAAGGCAACGTCGGTGCCGACGCCCGTCGCCACGACGAAGCGCGGGCTCGAGGAGATCTGCACTAGGAAGCCGCCCGATCCGATGCACTCCATCTCCCTCGACGATGCCCTGGGGAACGGCAAGCCGACCGTCGTGTCATTCGCGACGCCGCTGCTCTGCGAAAGCCAGACATGCGGCCCGGTGGTGGACGAGCAGCTCCTCGTGTTCGAACGTTACGGAAAGGGAAGGGCGAACTTCATCCACGTCGAGGAGTTCCTCCCCGGGAAAGACCTGAAGCCCCCGCCGGCGACCGCGCAACATCTGTCCCCGGCATTCAAGGCATGGGGCTTCCAGGACGAGCCATGGGTCATCGTGATCGACGGCGACGGCGTCATCCGGGGCCGCCTGGGACCTGGGGTCACTGCCGCTCCGCTCATCGATGCTGCGCTAAGGCCACTTCTATGAAGAAGAGGTCGCGACCTCGCTGGCAAGCGTTGGTCCTTGCCGCCACATTAGCCGGCGCGAGCTGCGCGAGTGGCGGAGGCCCGAGCCCGGCGACCACTCCCGTGCCCGCGTTGAACGCCGCGAACGCGTCTCTACTCCCCACGAGCGCACCGGGGCTCCCCACCTTCGACAATGAGAAGTTCCAACAGCTGCTGGGTGAGCTCCGCGGGACACCCGTCATCGTGAACATCTGGGCGTCCTGGTGTGGACCTTGTCGAGCCGAGGCACCGATCCTCGCGCGGGCCGCTCGGACCTATGGTCGCAGGGTTCAGTTCCTGGGCATCGACATCCTCGACACGATAGATGCGGCGACCGCATTCCAGCAGGAGTTCCACATCCCTTACCCGAGCGTGTTCGACCCGAACGGCGACATCCGCGATGCCCTGGGACTCCTCGGCCAACCCGACACGATCTTCTACCGTGTGGATGGATCGACGCTTGCCACGGTTTCGGGGCAGCTCAGCCAACAGGTCTTGTTGGCCAACATCGATCGGTTGCTGGGGATATCGCGCCCATCGAGTGCTCGGTGAGACCCTTGTTGTTTATACCCCCCTGGGGTATAGTAAACGACATCCAGATCTGAGCGAAGGAGTCAGGCCATGACCGATCCCGTGTGTGGGATGACGGTAGAGCAGGAGACGGCCGGTGCGGCTTGGGAGCACGAAGGCACCGTGTACTACTTCTGCTCGGTGGGCTGCATGGAGAGGTTCCGAGGCGACCCTGAGCATTTCCTCGGGCTCGATCCCTC
>JBGPKY010000279.1:0-3107 GCA_041486205.1 Actinomycetota bacterium | reverse complement strand
ATGCCGATGTTGCGCGTGCGGGCGAGCGGGTATTCCCGGATCACCAGGTCCTTACCGGACCCTCCGGTTTGCTTGCCCTTGACTTCCTGCACCGCTTCGGCCACGTCCATATCCCTCGCCGGAGTCGCCATCTCAGCAACCCCTCTCGTGAGTAGCCGGGCCATCGGCCCGGCTCGAGAAGTACTCGTCGATCACCATCGATAGTGAGCGAATGCCTTGTTCGCCTCCGCCATCTTGTGCATGTCCTCGCGGCGCTTCACCGAGACTCCGGAGCCCTGCGAGGCGTCCATGATCTCGCCCACCAGGCGTTCGGCCATGGAATGCTCCTTGCGCTGGCGCGAGTAGTTCACGAGCCAGCGGAGCGCGAGCGTGGTGCCGCGACCAGGGCGAACCTCGACCGGCACCTGGTAGTTCGCGCCGCCGACGCGCCGCGAACGAACCTCGAGCATCGGCCGGACGTTGTCGACGGCCTTCTTCAACGTGATGACGGGATCGTTGGCCGTCTTCTCGCTGATCACCTCGAGGGCCTTGTAGACGGTACGCTCGGCCACGCTCTTCTTCCCGTCGAGCAGCACCTTGTTGATCAGCTGCGTGACGAGTTGGTTCTGGTAGACGGGGTCGGGTTCGACATCCTTGCGTACTGCGGGTCCCTTTCGCGGCATGCCTACTCGCCGCCCTTCTTGGCGCCGTACTTCGAACGGGCCTTCTTACGGTCCTTCACGCCGGCGGTGTCGAGCGCCGCGCGGATGATCTTGTAGCGAACGCCCGGAAGGTCGCGAACGCGGCCCGCGCGCACCAGGACGATGGAGTGCTCCTGGAGGTTGTGGCCGACGCCCGGGATGTAGGCGGTGATCTCGATGCCGGACGTCAGCCGGACTCGAGCGACCTTGCGGAGCGCGGAGTTCGGCTTCTTCGGGGTGACCGTGTAAACGCGCGTGCAGACGCCCCGGCGCTGCGGACATCCTTTGAGCGCAGGGCTCTTGGTCTTCGTCCGCGGGCGCTCGCGCCCGTTCCTGACCAGCTGTTGGATCGTGGGCATAGGTCTCTCGTCTGCACTTTCCGCCTTATTCCGCCAATGGAGCCCGTACAAAAAGCCGGACCCGCGGGCCCGGCTTCCAGGGATGCTGCCTGGGGCAGGTAAGTCCCTTCGGGTCCCCCCTGAAAGCACGCTCGGATTCCGGACCGGCCCGCCCGGTCCAGACGCAAACGTTGAGGCTACTAGGCACGAGTCCCGCATGTCAACGCGTGCCTGCATGAGGGCTCGCGAAGGCCCGGGACGGCCGCCTGTTAGCGTACCCGGCCGTGGAGCCTTCCCAACTACGAGAACTGGCCGGCCGAGCCGCCCGACGAGGCGGCGAGGTGATCAGGACCGCCATCTCAGCCGCGCCCGAGCTGAAGGGCGCCGGAGACTACGTGACCGAGGTCGACCGTGCGAGCGAGCACGCCATCGCGGAGGTGCTCGCGGAGGGAACCCCGGGGGTTGCCATGCTCGGCGAGGAGGAAGGCGGGGAAGTCGGCGACCGGTACTGGGTGGTCGACCCGTTGGACGGGACCACGAACTACCTCCACGGCTTCCCGATCGTCGGCGTGTCGATCGCTCTCGTCCAGGACGGGAAACCGGTCGCAGGCGCCGTACACGCACCGTTCCTGGGGGAAACCTACGTCGCGGCTCGAGGGCTCGGCGCGTACGTCGAGCGCGCCGGGGCGCCCGCTTCGCGGCTCGCCGTCTCCGAGCTGCCTGCCGAACGAGCGATCCTGGCCACCGGTTTCCCGTTCCGGAGCAAGGATGTGCTTCCCCGATACCTTCGCACCATGGAGCGGTGCCTCGAGCGGTTCGAGGACCTCCGTCGTCCGGGGGCGGCCTCGCTCGACCTCGCCTGGGTGGCCGCCGGCGTGTTCGAAGGGTTCTTCGAGCTCGGGCTCTCCCAGTGGGACGTCGCCGCCGGCGGCCTCTTGATCGAAGAAGCCGGCGGCGTGGTTACCGATTGGGGCGGCGGAGGTACCTGGATGTCCGGAGATATCTTGGCGGGCTCCCCAGGCGTGCACGAAGACCTTCTCGCGATCGTTCGATCGACGAGCTGACGCTTCGGCCGCGGCCAAGTGCCTCCGCACGCCGCAACGCGTCAACGTGTTGACGGGTGCGACCCCGGCTTCGACTCGTCAACACGGTGACGGCACGCGGTGGGACGACCCCAGGCCCTGTCGGCGGCGGATGTTATGAATCGCAGCCACATCATGGATCCACTGATGCTCTTGCTCGCCGTTCGGCGGTTCCATCGGAAGCTCGAGCAGGCTCTGGACGCCGCGGTCCGGAGTTTGGGGCTTTCGTTCGCTCAGTACGAGGTCATGGAGCTCCTCGACGACCAACCGAAGCTACACGCGGGCGAGCTGGCTCGGATGCTCGGCGGGAGCCGTCAGGCCGCGCATCGCTTGGTCCATCAGCTCGAGCGAGCTTCGTTGGTCGAGCTGCTGCCGCTCGACGGCAGCGTGCGAGGGGTACGCCTGACCGACCGAGGTGAACATCGCCTGCACCGCGCCCGCGGCACCCTCGAGGCGACATCGCAGCGGATCGCGGCGCTCCCTCGCGAGCAGTCGGCCGCCATGTTCGACGCCCACAGAAGCGTCGAACGGGCTCTGGGGGAGCCCGTTCGACGGTGGTGGTTCGACGAGTGAAGCTCTAGAGCTACTCGTCGGAGCGGGAAGAACCGCCGAGCATCTGCTCGGCCTCCTCCCGCGTGATCGAGCCGGCGAGGACCGGTTCGCCCTCGATCGCCGCGGCGATCTCCCGCTGGCGCGCGAGCCAGTACTCCGGGATCGCCTCCGGCTTGATCCGCACCGCGACGTTGCGGTAGCGGGCCATGCCGGTACCGGCAGGGATCAGCTTGCCGATGATCACGTTCTCCTTGAGGCCACGTAGCCGGTCGACCTTGCCGGAAATCGCGGCTTCGGTCAACACCCGGGTCGTTTCCTGGAAGGACGCCGCCGACAGCCAGCTGGCGGTGTTCAGCGCGGCCTTAATCAGGCCGAGCAACACCGTCTGAGCCACCGACGGGTCGCCGCCCTCCGCCAGCACCTTGGCGTTGGCTTCCTCGTACTCCCACTGGGAT
>JBGPKY010000278.1:0-3108 GCA_041486205.1 Actinomycetota bacterium | reverse complement strand
GTGCCGCTCCTCCGGGCGGAGGCGTCGCTGATCGGCACCGGCGTGGAGTTCCGCGCGGCGGTCGATGCCGGCGACGTGATCCTTGCGGAGGAGGCGGGCACGGTCGAGGAGGTGTCCGCGGACGAGATCGTCGTGCGCGAGAACAAGGGAACGCTGAAGCCGTATCCGCTCCTGAAGTTCCGCCGCTCGAACCAGGGAACGTCGATCAACCAGAAGCCGTTGGTGCAGGTGGGGGACAAGGTCCAGAAACGTCAAGTCATCGGCGACGGCCCCTCCACCGAGGCCGGCGAGATCGCCCTCGGCAAGAACCTCACGGTCGCGTTCATGCCCTGGGAGGGCCACAACTACGAGGACGCCATCATCATCTCCCAGCGCCTGGTCAAGGACGACGTCCTCACCTCGATCCACATCGGGGAGCATGAGGTCGATGCCCGCGACACGAAGCTCGGCGCCGAGGAGATCACCCGCGACATCCCGAACGTCTCGGAGGAGATCCTGAAGGACCTCGACGAGCGCGGCATCGTCCGCATCGGGGCCGAGGTGAACCCCGGTGACTACCTGGTCGGCAAGGTCACGCCGAAGGGCGAGACCGAGCTCACCCCCGAGGAGCGCCTGCTCCGTGCGATCTTCGGTGAGAAGGCTCGCGAGGTGCGCGATACGTCCCTGAAGGTGCCGCACGGCGAGTCCGGCAAGGTCATCGGTGTGCGGGTGTTCAGTCGAGACGACGGCGACGAGTTGCCGCCCGGCGTGAATCAGCTGGTTCGCGTCTACGTGGCGCAGAAGCGAAAGATCTCCGACGGCGACAAGCTGGCCGGGCGCCACGGGAACAAGGGCGTCATCTCGACGATCCTTCCGGAGGAGGACATGCCGTTCCTGGAGGATGGGACGCCGGTCGACATCATCCTGAACCCGCTCGGCGTCCCGTCGCGGATGAACCTCGGCCAGGTCCTCGAGGCGCACCTCGGATGGGCCGGACTCATGGGGTTCAACTTCCAGGGCAGGGAGCTGGAGGGCCCGGTCCACATCGCGACTCCGGTGTTCGACGGAGCGCGCGAGTACGAGATCCTCGACGCCATCAAGAACGCCCATCCGAACAAGGACGGCCAGAAGCTCGTCAACGACGTCGGCAAAGCCGTGCTGTTCGACGGCCGCAACGGCGAGCCGTACGAGGAGCCGGTCACGGTCGGCCTCGTCTACATCATGAAGCTCCTGCACCTGGTCGACGACAAGATCCACGCGCGTTCGACCGGCCCGTACTCGATGATCACGCAGCAGCCGCTCGGCGGGAAAGCCCAGTTCGGCGGCCAGCGGTTCGGCGAGATGGAGGTGTGGGCGCTCGAAGCCTACGGCGCGGCGTACGCGCTCCAGGAGCTGCTCACGATCAAGTCGGACGACGTGCTCGGCCGCGTGAAGGTCTACGAGGCCATCGTCAAGGGCGAGAACATCCCCGAGCCGGGGATCCCCGAGTCATTCAAGGTCCTCATCAAGGAGATGCAGTCCCTCTGCTTGAACGTCGAGGTTCGCTCGGCCGAAGGCGAGGAGATCGAGCTGAGGGAGACCGACGAGGACGTGTTCCGCGCGGCGGAGGAGTTGGGTATCGACCTGTCCCGCCGCGAGCCGGCCGGTGCCGACTACGACTAGTACTAGGAGGCGTTTCGCTTGCTGGATGTGAACTTCTTCGATGAGATCAGGATCGGTCTTGCGACGGCGGACCAGATCCGGGCCTGGTCGAACGGTGAGGTGAAGAAGCCCGAGACGATCAACTACCGCACGCTCAAGCCCGAGAAAGACGGGCTGTTCTGCGAGCGGATCTTCGGTCCGACACGCGACTGGGAATGCCACTGCGGCAAGTACAAGCGCGTGCGGTTCAAGGGCATCATCTGTGAGCGCTGCGGCGTCGAGATCACGCGCTCGAAGGTCCGCCGCGACCGGATGGGCCACATCGAGCTCGCCGCGCCGGTCACGCACATCTGGTACTTCAAGGGCGTTCCGTCTCGCCTCGGCTACCTGCTCGACATCCCGCCGAAGGACCTCGAACGGATCATCTACTTCGCCGCGTACGTGATCACCCGCATCGACGAGGACCGCCGCCACAAGGACCTTCCCGAGATCGAGAAGGGCATCGACGAAGAGAAGTCCGAGATCGATGCCGACCGCGACGGGCAGATCAAGTCCCGGCTGTCCGAGCTCGAGGATCGTCTCCGCGAGCTAGAGGGCGAGGGCGCCAAGGGCGCGCAGCTCTCCGCCGCCCGGCGCGAGGCGCAGCGCGACATCGAGCGCCTCACCGAGGCTTCCAAGCGCGAGACCGACCACCTCGACGAGATGCTCACGGCGTTCAAGGCCCTGAAGGTGAAGCAGCTCGTCGCCGATGACTCGGTCTACCGTTCGCTGCGCGAGCGGTTCGCCGACTACTTCGACGGCGGCATGGGCGCCGAGTCGATCAAGCGGCTCCTGCTGGACCTCGGGCTGGACGAGGAGGCCGAATCGCTCCGCGACCAGATCACGAACGGAAAGGGCACGCGCCGGCTGAAGGCGATCAAGCGGCTGAAGGTCGTTTCGAACTTCGTCGACGGGAAGAACTCGCCGATGGGTATGGTGCTCGACGCCGTGCCGGTCATCCCGCCGGACCTGCGTCCGATGGTGCAACTTGACGGCGGCAGGTTCGCGACCTCGGACCTGAACGACCTCTACCGCCGCGTCATAAACCGGAACAACCGGCTGAAGCGGCTCCTCGACCTGCAGGCGCCCGAGATCATCGTGAACAACGAGAAGCGGATGCTCCAGGAGGCCGTCGACGCGCTCTTCGACAACGGCCGCCGCGGACGTCCGGTCACCGGTCCCGGCAACCGTCCGCTGAAGTCGCTGTCCGACATGCTGAAGGGCAAGCAGGGGCGGTTCCGTCAGAACCTGCTCGGCAAGCGCGTGGACTACTCGGGCCGCTCGGTCATCGTCGTCGGCCCGGAGCTTCGGCTGCACCAGTGCGGCCTGCCCAAGCAGATGGCGCTCGAGCTGTTCAAGCCGTTCGTGATGAAGCGGCTCGTCGATCTCAACCTCGCCCAGAACATCAAGAGCGCGAAGCGCATGGTCGAGCGCGCGCGCCCGCAGGTG
>JBGPKY010000277.1:0-3164 GCA_041486205.1 Actinomycetota bacterium | reverse complement strand
CGAGGCCGGCCACACGTACAACCGCGGCCACCTCGAGTTCAACATCTACGACTGCGACACGAGCTGCCGGGAGCGCGTGATCTTGCCGATCGCCCCGCAGGAGTACCTGTACGGTCTCGGCGAGGTTCCGAGCAGCTGGCCGATGCAGGCGATGGAGGCTCAGGCCGACGCGGCTCGAACGTACGCCTTCACGAAGGCGGCCGCGGGCCAGCATCGCCCAGGCTGCAACTGCGCGCTTTACGCGACGTCCGTCGACCAGGTCTACGCGGGTTGGGACAAGGAGGGCGCGCCCGACGGCGAGCGTTGGGTGGCGGCCGTCGACAACACCGACAACGAGGTCGTGAACTACAAGGGTTCCATGATCGAGGCCTTCTACATGTCCTCGAGCGGTGGATACACCGAGAACAACGAGAACGTCTGGGGCGGCACACCTATCGGATATCTGCGAGGCGTCTGCGATCCGGGCGACTACACGACGGCGAACCCGAGCGCCACGTGGACCGTCACGAAGACGGCCGCCGCCGTGACCAGGGCGCTGCGTCTGGGCATCGGAACGGTGACGAGCTTCACCGACGCGGTGCGCGGGGTTTCCGGCCGCCTTATCTCCATCTCGGTGGTGGGGGACCAGGGCAGCGCGACGATCAGCGGCGCAACCCTGCGCGCCGACCTCCTCCTCCGAGACGACCGCGTTTGGGTCAATCAGGATCGACTGATCACCGGCGACATCCGAGCGAAGTACGACTCGAGCAACTGCTCTGCCGGTCTTCCCACCTCACGCCAGGTGAACGTCGCCGGCGGGGAGCGGCAGAAGTTCGTGAAGGCGACGATCTACTTCAAGGACGGCGTAGGCGCCCACGAGCTCTCCGGCGACGTCCTCGCCTACTACCTCGAGAAGGGCGGACCTTCGGGTTCGCTCGGGTTCCCGACCTCCGACGTCAGGAAGCTCGCGAACGGCGCGACCCGAGCAAGCTTCGAGAACGGCACGATCACCTGCTCGGCGGCCGGCAGCTGCTCGACCTCCTAGCGGCTACGGGCCCTTCGGCTCGGGGGCGTTGGTGGTCGCTCGGAAGGCTCCGATGAACCCCGAGGTGATCGTGCGGGCTTGGTCGGCGCTCACGGTCGGAGGACACTCCCACAGCTTGTTCCACGCGGCGACCGCGAACGACGTCCCGGTGGGGAGGTCGGGGTAGGGAGCCATGATGACCTTGGTCTCAGATCGCGCGAGCGATGCGAGCC
This sequence comes from Actinomycetota bacterium, assembly GCA_041486205.1. Classification (GTDB taxonomy): domain Bacteria; phylum Actinomycetota; class UBA4738; order UBA4738; family HRBIN12; genus JBGPKY01. The sequence continues at coordinate 1,928 of JBGPKY010000277.1, read as the reverse complement.
TCGCCACCACGTCCGCCGGAAGCGCGTCCGTCCCGTCAGCCCGGTAGTAGATGAGGATGTAGCCGTGCTCCAGGTTGTGGACGGCATTCGTCTCCGGAACCGGCGATGTGTAGACGTGCGGGTCGGCGGGAAGCGGGTTCGGGTCGTGATAGCCGGAGGTCGCGGGATGCTGGTCGTAGGTGTAGCTCGCGCCGGGAGCGAGGTGTAGTCCGCCCGGGGCGTCGTTCGAGGGCGTGGACGGCCCATCGGGCGGGGTGCACCCGGCGTCTTTCGCTGCGGCGAGCGCGGAGGCCGGGATCGGGTGAGGCCCACTCGCCCGCGTCAGCATCGTGAAGGCCCCGAACGCGACCACCCCCGTCAGGCCGAACACGACCGCGCGACGGACGACGCTCGCTCGTTGCGCGCGCTTGGCCGCCAGCTCGCGTGCTCGCCTCGCCTCCACCTTGTGGGCGCGATGCTGCGCGGGCCCTGCGCCGGCTGCCTGCGCAGGCTCGCTCCTGCCCGAAGAGGGTCCGGGACGTCGGCCCTTGCGTTTCTTCGCCACGCTTACAGGCTCGCGTTCGCCCAGTCGAACGTCGCGGGGATCGGACTCGGAAGCTGCGCCTGCGTGCCGTAGGCGAGTACGACCTCGTCGTGATCGTTCAGGACCAGCGCCCGGGGGTCGCCCGCGTACGGCTTGCCGTTGAGGAACAGCCGGAGCGTCTGGTCGCCGGTGTTGCAGGAGCCGCCGAGGCAGGTCGACGTGAACCGCACGCCCCATACGTCGAAGAACTCCCCGAGCGTGAACGTCGCCTGGCTAGCGGCTTCCATGTGGATCACGCCGCTGACGTCGTGCGTGTGAACCGGCGACTCGGCGCCGTTGCCGATCCCGATGTTCGCGGGGATCTGGACGGCTGTGCCGTTCACGTAGAGGTCCAGGTGCGCGTGGATGTGCAAGGCGGCCCCCGCCGCCGGGAGCTTGAGCATCGCGAGGCGGGCGGCGAGGTCGGTCGTGTTGTTCGGCCAGGGTTGGGCGCCGGTCAGGATCCCGGGCAGCGTCTGGCTCGCGGTCGGTTGTTTTTGGGGCTTCGGGCGGGTCGCGACGAACGCGACTACGGCGACCGCCACGACGACGATCACGCCTAACGAGATCCCGCGCATTCGCCGGCGCCTAGCCGCTCGCGCCTGGATCTCGAGCCGCTTGAGCCGCGCCTCCTCCTTGCGCTCCGCCTTCGTGGCGCGGCTGCCATCGCCCGACGCCGTCCTGTTCGTCACTCCTCGTCCTTCCTCTTCGCCGGGTACTTGAACTCGATCGGCTCGGTGTCGATACGCGCGGCCAGGCGCGCGAGCGAGATGATCGCGACCACCCCGATCGCCGTGATCAGCAGCGCGTATACGAACAACGCGGTCACCTTCGCAGCCGGGGCCCACTCCGCGATGAGCCCCGTGAACGCGCTGTTCCAAGCCAGGGCCACCACGACCCCGAGGGCCGTCGTCACGAGCGAGATGACGGTCGCCAGGAATTCCCTGGAGAACCGTCTCGCCCTCCTGGCCGCTGCCGCGACCGGGGCCGCGGGTCTGCTCATGTTCTCCTCGCTCAGGCTCGTGCCTCCGTCCGCTTCATCGGTGGCCCAGGATATCGGTCCGGCTCCCGTTCGGCCTCCGTCTTGCCCGCGACCGCCGGGCCTCACTATGCTTCGAGCGCCTTCCCCTAACGGGCCCACCGGGTCCTGCTTCCGGTGGCCGAACGAAGGGGGGCTCATGGCGAGGACCGAAACCGCGACCACGGTCGGCGGCGGGCTCGACCGCTTCTTCAAGATCTCCGAGCGTGGATCGACCGTTCGCACGGAGATCGGGGCCGGAGTCACCACCTGGCTGACCATGGCCTACATCTTGTTCCTGAACCCTTTCATCCTCGGTTTGGTGAAGGACCACAACGGCACCACGCT
>JBGPKY010000276.1:0-3164 GCA_041486205.1 Actinomycetota bacterium | reverse complement strand
TGCACGAGCAGGGGTGGCGTCCGCTCGTCGACCTCCAGTACGAATCCCGGTCGTGCCACGTCCTTCTCCTCTCAGTCGGCCCTCGGGTCGAAGGCCACCTTCATCGTTCCGAGGCGCCCGGAAGCGAGCGCGTGATCGATCGCCTCGCGCCAGCGAACGAGCGGATAGACCGCCCCGACGAGCCCGTCGAGCGGGTTCTCGCCGGCGAGCTGCATCGCGATGTCGAACGTCGGGCGGTGCTCCTTGCCTATCGTTTCCGTCCCGCCGGTGTACGCGCCGACCAGCTCCAGCTCGCGGAACCACAACGGCGTGAGGTCGGCGCCAACGCCAGGTATCCCCGCCATCACGACGCGGCCGCCGGCCTTCGTCGCGCGTAGCGCCAGATCGAGCGAGCCCTTGGAGCCCACGCAGTCGAACGCGACGTCCACGCCGCCCAGCAGGAACGAAGAACCGTACTCGGGCTTCAGCTTCATGGCATGCGAGCTGCGCCGCACCGCGTTCACCGCCTCGCCGGTCGCGACGACCTCGGTGGCGCCGAAGGACTCGGCCCACTCCCGCTGTTTCGGATGCTTCGCGACCACGGTGATCCGCCCGGCCTTCGTCAGCTCCTTCAACGCGAGTAGCGTGAGGACACCGACCGTGCCGGCGCCGATGACGAGCACATCGGCGTTCGGTTTCACGTTCCCGCGGAGAGCGCAGTGGATCGCGCACGCGAGCGGCTCGACCAGCACGGCGCGCCGGTCGGAGAGCGCGTCCGGCGCCGGGTGCAGCTGCGAGCGGTGCGCCACGAACATCCGGCTCCACCCGCCGCCGGTATCGGCGCAGTAGCCCGTCTGCAGACCGGCCGAGATGTGGCCCGTGGCCACTCGGTCGCAGCGGCCGTGGAAGCCTGCGGCGCAAGCCGGGCACATCGGGTCCAACCCGCGCGCCGCGCACCCCAGCACCGGCTCGAGCACCACGCGCGTTCCGGCGGTGAGGCCGTCGCACCCCTCGACCAGCTCGCCGACCACCTCGTGTCCCGGGACGAACGGCAGCGACACGAGCGGCGAGAAGTAGAACGAGGACCGCCCGGTGATCGTGGCGAGATCGGACCCGCAGATCCCGGACAGGATCGGCCGCACGCGCGCCCAGCCGGGCCCGAGCGGCACGGGATCCTTCAACGGAACCAGCCTCATCGGCGCGAGCGGTCCCGACAGAAGGCCCGGGATCTTCGAGCCGATGGCGCGCGCGGTGAGGTAGCGCGGCGCCGACCGGAACAGCTCGAGCGATGGGGTCGTCACGGCCTCACCTCATCGCCGGCTTCGGGAAACGGACGCGGGGCATGCCACCCGACATCTCCCACTCCTCGATCGGCCAGCGCCGGCGCTTGGCCACGCGTAGCAGCGTCGCGTCGGGCGAGACGGCGACGGGGTTACCGACTGCGCGCAGGAGCGCCAGATCCGAATGGCTGTCCGCGTACGCGTAGGACTGCTTCAGGTCGGCGCCCTCGAGCTGAGCGTACCGGCGCAGCCACGCGCCTCGCGCCTCGCCGACCAGCGGCGGCTCGGCCAGATAGCCCGTGTACTTCCCGTCGCGCACGGCGAGCTTCGCGGCGATCACGACGTCGAACAGCGGCGTGATAGGTCGGATGAATGGCTCGGCTGCCGCCGTGATGAGGATCGTGCGATGCCCGGCCGCGCGGTGCTCCCTGATCCTGCGAACCGCTGCGGCGGAGACCTTCTGGAGCATGAACTCGCTCACGACCTCCTCGACGAGCCGGTCGATGCCGTCCACCGTTGCGCCCTCGTATCGACGGAAGAACGTCCGCAGGAACTCCCCGCGATCGCGCCGGTCGGCCATCAGGTAGGCGGGAACGCGCGAGAACACGGAGAACAGCTCGCCCGGCCACTCCTCGAGCGGGAGGTCGGCCATCCGCGACCAGACGTAGGACTCGACGACGTTCGAGGGAAGGATAGTCCCCTCCATATCGAACAGGGCCAGCACGAGCTGCTCGCGCTCGCGGACGTGGACCTTCGGCTTCAGGCGTGTGGATGAGAGAGCCCGCAGACCGGACGTGACCGCGGGGCAGTGCACCTCGACCAGGTAGTGATGCCAGTCGACGTCGGTCGAGTCGAAGGGGAACCGTTCGCGGTCGGCCTCGGACATCGAGCGGTACAGGGCCATCGTGCGGTCGTCCGTGTAGATGACCTCCGCCTCCGTGTACGCGCCGTAGAGGTCGGCGTAGCGGCGGATGAACTCCACACGCCCACGGTCGCGGTCGACCCGCGTGACAAGATCGCGCATCTTCTTCGACTTCGGGAGGTGGGTGACGACCTTGTCGGCGTAGTCCACGAGCTTCTCGGCGGACTTCAGTAGGCGTTCGACCTTGAGGTTGCCGGGGAACGACCACTCGGGAACCCGGATCGTGCCACGGCCGCGCTCTGGCAGCGGGTGCTCCTGGAAGTACTCGCGGACCAGCTCGTACAGGTCCAGGTACTGGAGTGGGTTCCTTGAGCCGGAGCTGACGTGATAGTAGGCGGGCTTCGTCGGCTCGGGCGGCGTCCCCGCGACCGCGAGCATCGCGTTCACGACGTAGTCGACGGGGATGATGTCGACGATGCCCTCGGCGATGCCGGGGAACTCGGGGATCGTCCCGCGTCCGTACGCGAGGATGATCGGCTCGGCCATCTTGAAGCCCTCGATCCAGCCGGGCTGCGGGTGCGAGAGCGCGCTCTCGATGATCGAAGGCCGAACGATCGAAAGCGGCACCTCGTGTTCGGTCGCCAGTTCTTCGACGGCCCGTTCGCCCATCGCCTTCGTGAAGGTGTAGTTATCCGGCCAGCCGAGCGTCTGCGCGCGGGCCCGGCCGTAGTTCACGAGCCGCTTGCTCACCCACGACTTGCGACGCTCCTCGGCGTCGGCCGCGACGCTCATCGGGCCGGCTCGGCCGTGCGCCTTCTTCGCCTTGGCCATGAGGTCATCGAGCAGCTCGGGGCGACGCGAGGCCGCTTCGACGTCCTTGCGCGCTTGCAGCGCGAGCTCCGCTTCGGCGCGCCAGTCGACGCGGTGGTCGAGCGTTGCCTCAGGGATGACGCCCTTCTGCACGCCGGCGACGTACGCGGTGGAGATGTGGACGAGGTGTGGTGTCGCCCCGCTCGCGATCACGGCCTCGTAGAAGCGAACCG
>JBGPKY010000275.1:0-3181 GCA_041486205.1 Actinomycetota bacterium | reverse complement strand
TGGATCTGTCCCTCGACGATCATCGGGTTGATCCGCACGCCGCAGTCGTCGACCGCGACCATCCGCGTGACCTTCCACACTCCCGTGTCCGGGTCTACCTCGACCGCCACCGCGTAGGTTCCGAAGGGGAAGGTGAGGTTCGGTGGGTCGTAGTAGTAGACGGCCTCGAGGCCCGACTCCATCCCGTCGGGGAAGTTCGTGTACGCAGCGAAGGCCACGTCTTGGATCGTCTTCATCTTGTCGGGAGCGCCCTTCACGGTGAAACGACCCTTCGAGAACTCGATGTCGTCCTCGGAGACCTCGAGCAGGTGCGCGGCGATCTTCGCCGCCTTCTCGCGGACCCGGCGAGTCACCATCGCGGTCGCCGCCCCGGAGACCGGCGTGGACCTGGAGGCGTAGGTGCCGAGGCCGTACGGCGTGTTATCCGTGTCGCCGTGCATGACTTTGACGTCCTCGGGTTGGATGCCGATCTCCTCGGCCACGATCTGTGCGAACGTCGTCTCGTGGCCCTGGCCCTGTGTCTGGACGCTGATCTTCAGTATGGCTTTGCCGGTCGGGTGGATACGGAGCTCGGCCCCGTCGTTCATCTTCAGGCCGAGGATGTCGTAGTCCTTGTGTGGGCCGGCACCTACGACCTCGGTGAAGGACGCGAGGCCGATACCGACCAGCTTGCCCTGCGCTCGGGCCTCCTCCTGTTCCTTGCGGAGCTCGGCGTAGCCGATCTTCTCCCGTGCCAGGTCCATCGCGCCGTGGTAATCGCCCGAGTCGTAGACGAACCCGGTGCAGGACGTGTACGGGAACTGCTCCTTCTTGATGAAGTTCTGCGTCCGAAGGTCGGCCGGGTCCATCCCAAGCTCGTACGCGGCGTTCTGCACGAGGCGCTCGATCAGGTACGAGGCCTCAGTGACGCGGAACGAGCACCGGTACGCGACCCCGCCGGGCGCTTTGTTCGTGTACGCGCCGTCTGCGGACACGTGGGCCGCGGGCAGGTCGTAGGAGCCGGACACGATGTGGAACAGCCCGACCTTGAACTTCGTCGGCTGCGCGTCCGCGTGGAACGCGCCCTCGTCCGCGAGGAGTGAAGCACGCAGGCCGAGCATCGTCCCGTCCTTCTTCAGGGCGAGCTCGCCGTGCATATGGAAGTCGCGTGCGAACCCGGTCGAGATGAGGTTCTCCGTCCGGTCTTCGATCCACTTCACGGGGCGGCCGATCAAGAGCGACGCAGCCGTGGCCACGACGTATCCGGGGTAGACCGGGACCTTGTTCCCGAAGCCGCCTCCGATGTCGGGCGAGACGATCCGGATGTTCTCCTCCGGCAGGCCGGTGACCAGGGCGAAGACCGTGCGCACGGCGTGCGGGGCCTGCGAGGTCATGTAGATGGTTGCCTGACCCGTGGCGGGGTTCACGTCGGCGACGCAGCCGCATGTCTCGAGTGGGGAGGGATGCGACCTCGGATAGAGCGTGTCGAGCGAGACCACGACGTCGGCTCCCGCGAAGGCCTTGTCGGTGGCCTCCTTGTCGCCGGCTTCCCAGTGGTAGATGTGGTTGTCGGTCTTCCCCTCCTTGTCGGTGCGTATGACCGGCGCGTCTGGCTCGAGCGCGCGCTGCGGCGTGATGACGACCTCCAGCGGCTCGTAGTCGACGTCGATCAGCTCCAGCGCGTCCTTCGCGACGTACGGGTCCTCGGCGATGACCGCTGCCACCTCTTGCCCCTGGAACCGGACCCTGTCCGTCGCCAGCACCGCCTGCGTGTCGTAGGACATCGTCGGCATCCACGCCAGGTTGTGTTGGGCCATCAGCTCGCCCGTGACGACGGCGACCACTCCCGGTAGCGCGGCCGCCCTAGAGGTGTCGACGCCCTTGATCGTGGCGTGAGCGAACGGGCTCCGTAGGATCGACATGTACAGCATGCCCGGGAGCTTGATGTCGTCGATGTAGTTGCCCGCGCCTCGGATGAACCGGTCGTCCTCCTTGCGGCGGACGCTGTGGCCGAGACCTCTGATCTCCTCAACTTCGGTGGCCATCCTCGGTCCCCTTAGCTCGCGGCGCCGGCGGCGCCGGCGGTCTCTTCGGCCATCGTTCGCCCCGCGGTCTGGATGGCCTTCACGATGTTCATGTAGCCGGTGCATCGGCAGATGTTCCCCGAGATAGCCCAGCGCACGTCGTCCTCGCTCGGCACCGGGTTATCAGCGAGGAGCGCGGCCCCGGTCAGCATCATGCCCGGGGTGCAGTACCCGCATTGGAGCCCGTGCTCCTCTTTGAAGGCGGCCTGGATCGGATGAAGTTGCCCTCCCCGCATGAGCCCCTCGACCGTCGTGATCTCCCGTCCGTCTGCTTGCACGCCGAACATCGTGCACGACTTAACCGGGACGCCGTCGAGCAGCACCGTGCAGGCGCCGCAGCTCGTCGTGTCACATCCGATGTGGGTGCCGGTGAGGCCGAGCACCTCCCGGAGCAAGTGAACCAGCAGGAGGCGGGGTTCGACGTCGGCGGTCCGCTCGCCGCCGTTGACCTTGACCGTGATCTGCATCGTTCCTCTCCCTCTGCTCAGGCTGCCCGGGCGATCTCGAGGGCCCGAGCGAGTCCACGACGAACGAACACTTCGACGACGTGACGCTTGTACTCGGCCGAGCCTCGGATATCCGAGACGGGAGAGGCCGCCTGCGCCGCGAGGTGCGCCGCCGCGGCGAACGCGTCCTCGGTTGGCTCGGCCCCGGCGAGGCGCGCCTCGGCTTCCGCGGCCTGTATGTTCTTCGGTCCGACAGCCGTGAGCGCGATACCGGCCCGTCCGATCGTCCCGTTCGAGAGCTCGAGGTGAACGGCGACGGCGGCCGTTGCGAAGTCGCCGACCTTGCGTTCCATCTTCAGGTAGGTCCCGCCCGAGGGACCTCCAGGCTTCGGTATCCGGATCTCCGTGAGGATCTCGTCGGGAGCGAGCGCCGTAGTGAAGGTATCCTCGAGGAACTCGCCGATCGGAAGTTCCCGCTCGCCGCGAGCGCTCTTGACTGCAACGGTCGCGCTCATCGCCAACATCACGGAACCCCAGTCCCCCGCGGGATCTGCGTGGCAGAGGGACCCACCTATCGTGCCGAGGTTGCGCACGATCGGATCGGAGATGAGCGGCGCCGCCGTCGCCATCACGGGGAACCGCGCCCGGAGGATCTGCGAGCGCTCGAGCGCC
>JBGPKY010000274.1:0-3186 GCA_041486205.1 Actinomycetota bacterium | reverse complement strand
CCGTGAAGGCCTGACCGCTCAGATCGGCTTGTAGGGAACGTACTCCGGCCACCACATCATCGCGTCGACGGCCGTGTCGATCTCCTCCTCGTGGTACGCCCGACCGACGCCGCAGTCGCGAGCTTCGCAGACGATCCGCCTCGCGATCGCGCGCGAGACCGTCCGCAACTCCGACTGGCTCGGGTAGAGCGCGCCCTGCTCTAGGCGCTCCGGTGTGACCTTCTCGGCGAGCCCCTCGGCCGCGCTGAGGAACATGTCGTCGGTTACCTCGCGGGCCTCGGCGACCATCGCTCCGAGACCGATGCCTGGGAACACGAAGGCGTTGTTCGCCTGGCCGATAACGTGGGTCCGCTCTCCGCGGACGACGGGATCGAACGGACTGCCTGTCGCGATGATCGCGCGGCCCTTCGTCCATTCCAGGATGTCGGCCGGCTGCGCCTCCGTCTTCGACGTCGGGTTCGACAACGGGAAGATGATCGGCGTCAGCGCGTGCGCGGCCATCTCGCGGATGGCACCCTCGGTGAAGCTGCCAGGCGTGCCACTGGTTCCGATCAGCATCGTGGGCTTCACGTGCGAGATCACCGTCTCGAGGTCGTATCGGGCGCCCGGTTCTAGCTCGAACCCGAACGCTTCCATCTCCTCCGTGCCGAGCGCGAACTCCTTCTTGTCGAGGTCGAGCGGCTCGCGACCGTCGAAAGTGAGCCCGTTCGAGTCGAGCTGCACGATCGCGCGGCGGATATCCTCTTCCGGAACGCCCTCGCGCTTCATCGAAGCCCGAACGAGCCTGGCGATCCCGATCCCGGCCGCGCCGGCGCCGAGGAACACGAACCGCTGCTCGCTCATCGGCCGCTTCAGCAACCTCAGGGCCGCGAGGATGCCGCCGAGCACCACGGCGGCGGTTCCCTGGATGTCGTCGTTGAAGCTGGTGATCCGGTGGCGGTAGCGGTCCAAGAGCCTGATCGCGTTGTGCTGCTTGAAGTCCTCCCACTGGAGCAACGCATGCGGGAAAACTTCGTTCACGCCATCGACGAAGGCCTCGACGAACTCGTCGTACACCTCGCCGCGGAGGCGCGGGTGCCGGTAGCCCACGTAGAAGGGGTCGGCGAGGCGCTCCTCGTTGTCGGTGCCGACATCCAACGAGACCGGCAGCGTGAGCGCCGGGTAGATGCCGGCGCCGCCCGTGTAGAGCGAGAGCTTGCCGACGGGGATGCCCATGCCGCCGGCGCCCTGGTCCCCGAGACCGAGGATCCGCTCGTTGTCGGTGACGACGATCAAGCGCACGTCCTCGTGCCGAGCGTTGCGCAGCAGCTCGGGGATGCGGTCGATGTCCTCGGGCGTGAGCCAGAGGCCGCGGGGACGCCGCAGGATGTGGCTGTACTCCTGGCACGCTCGCCCGACGACCGGCGTGTAGACGATCGGCAGGAACTCCTCGAGGTTCTCGACCAGCACGCGGTAGAAGAGCGTCTCGTTGCGATCCTGAAGAGCCGCCAGGCCGATGAACTTCTCGAGATCGTCCTCCTTGCGCCGGATCTTCGCGACCTCGAGGGCCACCTGATCCTCGATCGTCATGACCTGCGTTGGCAACAGTCCCCGCAGCTCGAACAGGTCGCGTTCGACCTCCGTGAACGCGGTGTCCTTGTTGAGGAGCGGATTCTCCAGGAGCTCGGCTCCCTTGAACGGCACCGCCGCGGGAACCCCCGAGCGGAGCGCCTGAAGGAGATCGTGTTCGACCGCCCTCTGTGCTTCCTGCGTACTCGTCATCGCAAGGCCACCTCCTTGGTGGGCAACTTCGACAATTCGTCGACGACTTCGCCGACTACTTCCTTGGCGTCACCGAACAGCATCTGGGTCTTGTCCAGGTAGAAGAGCTCGTTGTCCACGCCGGCGAACCCGGAGCGCATCGATCGCTTCACGACGATGATCGTCGCCGCCTGGTCGACGTCGAGGATCGGCATCCCGTAGATCGGGCTCGCCTTATCGCCTCGCGCCGCGGGGTTCACGACATCGTTCGCGCCGATCACGAGCACGACGTCGGTCTGGGGGAACTCCGGGTTGATCGCGTCGAGGTCGAACAGCTCGTCGTAGGGAACGTTCGCCTCGGCCAACAGCACGTTCATGTGGCCCGGCATGCGGCCGGCTACGGGGTGGATCGCGAACTTCGTGTCGATGCCGCGCTTCATGAGCATGTCGGAGAGGTCGCGCACCCTGTGCTGCGCCTGCGCGGCGGCCATCCCGTATCCGGGAACGATCACGACCGACCGGGCCGCATCGAGGAGGAAGGCCGTCTCCTCCGGTTCCACGCTGCGGACCGGCCGCGTCTCGATGCTGCCGACCGCTTCCTCCGCGCCGAACCCGCCGAACAGGACGTTCGTGAACGACCGGTTCATAGCTCTGCACATGATGATCGAAAGGACCAGTCCGCTGGAACCGTCTAGCGCCCCCGCGATGATCAGCAGCTTGTTGTCCAGAACGAATCCCATCATCGACGCCGAAAGTCCGGCGTAGCCGTTCAACAGCGAGATGACGGTCGGCATGTCGGCCCCACCGATGCGGATCACGAGCATCACGCCGAAGACCAGCGACAGGATGATGATCGCGGGGAACAGAGCGGTCCGACCGGGGTCGCTCACGAGGAGGCCGACCATGGCGAGCGCGGCGGCGAGGATGCCTAGGTTCGCCACGTTCTGGCCGCGGTAGATCCACGGGCGGTCGCGAACGAGTCCCTGGAGTTTGCCCGCGGCCATCAACGAGCCCGTGAAGGTCAGGAATCCGAGGACGACCTCCAGACCGAGGGCGACCATGGTCGTCTTCGAGATCGTGGGCTTGTTGAGGTAGTACTCGGCGGTGCCGACGAGGCCGGCGGCGAGCGCGCCGAACGCGTGCGATAGCGCCGTTCGTTGAGGCACCGCGGTCATGGGCACGAGCAGTCCGAGCGGCACGCCCAGCGCGCAGCCGAGAGCGATCGCTATCAAGATCCACTGGTACTCGACGATGCCGGCCTTGAACAGCGTCGCGACGATCGCGACCAGCATCCCGAGCTCGCCCGACTTCACGCCCCGGCGAGCGGTCGTCGGGTGCGAGAGCCACTTCAGCGCGAAGACGAAGCACCCGGAAGCGAAGAGATACGCGAGGGGGATGATGGTGTCATTCACGACGACACCTCATGTTGCGTCCCCACGGCCGGTT
>JBGPKY010000273.1:0-3186 GCA_041486205.1 Actinomycetota bacterium | reverse complement strand
CTCACCGATAGCGGGTTCTCCTCAGCGACGTTGTCGGCCGCTCAGGGCACGAGCGTGCAGTGGAACTTCTTCGGGCCGAGCTCGAATGACGTGAGCGACGACACCGGGATGGGGCTCTTCAGCTCCGGTCCCCAGACACCCGTCTCGTTCTTCGGCTTCAAGTACGTTGCGGCCGGTCAGTACGCCGTGATCGACGGCCTCGGCCACTCCCAGATAGTGAAGGTGGCGCTCAAGGCCAGCCCCAAGACGGGGACGACCTCGACATCCTTCACGATCACGTGGTCCTCGGCGAACGCTCCCGCAGGCTTCGCCTTCGACATCCAGATCCGCCGGCCCGCAGGCGCCTGGGTCGATTGGTTGACGAGCCAGACCGGCAAGAGCGCCCTGTTCACACCGGATGCCGGGGTCGGGACGTACCAGTTCAGGGGCCGGATGCGCAACACGGGTAGCTCGGCAGCCTCCGCCTACTCGGCCGCGAAGAAGATCACGGTGAGCTGAGCGAGCGCCTCTTCTCGACACCTCAACCGCTTCTCGACGAGAGCGGTGGCGAAACAGCACTCAAGAACTAGGGGGACACCACCCGATATAGCTACCTGAAGGTAGGTAGCTTCCGAAGGAGGTTCCCGTGTCGATCCGTCGTATCTCTTCAACTCTGGTGGCCGGTGTCCTGCTCGCCGCCGTGTTCGCCGTTCCGGCGGCCGCGAAGCCGGCGCCGGTCACGAAGATCACGTTCAAGCTCGATTCGCACCAGGTGGCGGCCGGCGATCAGGTCACCAGCTCGGTGTTGGTCCAGACCCGTAGCGGCCACATGTGGGTTGCGTTCCCCGGGGCCGTGCTGAGCATCGTGGTGGACGGGGTCGAGGTCGGCCTCGCGACGGCAGGCGCCGACGGGCTCGCGCCCGTCGCGTACACGGCCGCCGAGGCGGGCGATCACGTCATGAAGGTAGTGTTCGCAGGCGACGAAACCCATAAGAAGGCCCAGCGCGCGCAGGGCTTCGAGGTCTCCGGCTCGACCCCGATCGCGACCGCGCCGGAGGCGCCGGTCCTGTCGGCGACGGCCGGCACCGCCCTCGTGTCGCTCTCGTGGACCGTTCCCGCGGACGGCGGCTCGCCGATCACCGGCTACAACGTCTATAGGGGCAGCGCGGCCCTTACCGAGTCGCTGCTCGCCTCGGGCCTGACCGGAACCACGTACGACGACGCGACCGCTGTGACCGGCTCGACCTACTTCTACGTCGTGACGGCCGTGAACGCCGTCGGCGAGAGCGTCTGGTCCAACGAGGTGTCGGCGACCGCGCTGTAGCCGGCGACTCATCTCGGCCGTGAGGATCTAACTGGCCGCGTGCAGGGCGGCTTCCGCCTCGGGCAGCCACAGGCTCGCGTCGCAGGCGAGCAGAAGCTTGCGGGCGCGTTCGAACGTGGCCTTCGGATCTTCGGTCACCCGTTCCATCGTTCGACCCAGGTCGAGCATCGCTCGAGCCGCGTCGATGAGGATCCCGAGCTCTTCGAGAGAGGCCGCCGCCTCGCCGACCAGCCTGCGTCCCTCGACGGGATCTCGCGACAGAAGGCCCTCGATCAGCACCGCGTTCGCTCGCGCGGCGGGCGAGCGACCGTGCTCGGACAGATCGCGATAACCCTCGGCTTCCTCGGCGCGCCCCGCGCGGATGAGAACGCGGACCTCGTCGGCAAACGCCTCGGGAGCGTTCTCGACGTTGAAGCTCCGGAGGATCGCGATTGTGGCCGCGAACTGCTCGGCGGCCACATCGTCGTCCCCCCGTGCGAGCGCGAAGTAGCCCTCCATCATCGGGATGAAGAGCTGGCTCTGCGGCTCCGGGTTCGCGTTCAGGATCGGGATGGACTCCCGGTGCGCGGTCTCGGCCTCCTCGACCTTTCCGCGGAACAGGAGCACGGCCGCGAGCGCGGTCAGCCGCATCCCCTTGAGCGGCTCGTCGCCGATCTCCTCCGCGAGCTCCAGCGCTCGCCGCTGGTTCGCCTCGGATCCCTCCAGCCGGCCGAGCCGGAACTGCCCGTCGCCTAGGCTGCCGACCAGCCATCCTTCGTGCGAGGCCGCGCCGGCCCGCTGCGCGAACTCCAGCCCTTCGCGCAATACGGCCTCGGCTCTCGGGTAGTCGGAAGCGAGATCGGCGAGGAGCGAGGGCAGGTTGTTGCAGCAGCGCATGAGGTTCGAGAACTCGCCGACCTCCTTGGCCAGCCGATAGGCCTCCTCGATCGTCTCGAGCGATTCCGCCGAACGACCCGTCTGCGCGAGGCACACGGCGAGGGTCTGCATGCTCTCAGCGTGAACGAGCGGCGACTCGACGCGAGCCGCCATCTCGACCGCTCGCCGCAGCAGCGGTTCGGCTTCGAGTCCTCTCCCCCGGCGCCAGAGGTACCAGCCGAGCCGGTGCAGGGCATCGGCGAGCTCCTCGCGCTCACCGAGCGGTTCGAGCGTAGCGACCCCTTCCCGCCCCTCCTTCTCGCATTCCTCGTCGCGCCCCAGCATCAGCAGCCCGACGACGAGACGGGCGTGCGACCATCCGACCCCGATGGGGTCGCCGATCGCTTCGTACGTCTCGAGCGCGCGGCGGACGAGCCGCTCGGTCTCGGTGATCGGATCGGTGCCCCACGAGGCGTCGACGTGTGCGCGGACCAGTCCGACCCGCTCGCCGGGCGAGAGGTCGATCGCTTCTGCGAGACGCTCGGCTTCGCGGAACCAGCGCGTTGCCTCGGACCGCTGCCAGATCGCCGCCGTGCGGTCGCCTGCTGCCCGCGTCCAGGCGAAAGCGCTTCGCTCGAGTTCCTTACGCCGCTCTCCGGTCTCTCCGAGCTCGTCGAGGTAGCGCAGCGCTTCGAGCTGGTGGGTAGCGATGAGCTCCGCGATCTCCTCAGCCCTGTCGCCCGCACGCCTTTCCGCCCAGCGCGCGACGCCCGCGTGCTTGTCGGCTCGAAGCGATTTGGGCAGCGAATCGTACGCGCCGTCGCGGATCAGATTGTGACGGAACGAGAACTCGAGCTCGTCGGAGAAGCTCGAAGGATCGTGAGGAAGCACGAGCTCCTTCACGCGGAGTCGTCCCACGGCGTCGCGAATCTCCTGCGGTGATCGACCGCTCAGCTCGGCAACGGCTCCCACCCAGAAGACCCGGCCGACGACGGCGGCGTCTTGCAGGACGGCTTTCTCGTCCTCGG
>JBGPKY010000272.1:0-3201 GCA_041486205.1 Actinomycetota bacterium | reverse complement strand
CGCGGTCATGTTGGCGCTCGCGCGAGGTCTGGGCGAAACGGCCCCGATCCTCGTGACCGCGCTCGGGAACGACTACAACAACACGAACCTGGGGCAACCCACCGACGCCTTGCCCCTCCGCATCTACAACTACGCGCGCCAGCCCGTGGAAGCGCTGCATGCGTTCGCGTGGGGCGCGGCGATTATGCTGTTGTTGGGGGTGTTGGTCCTATCGATATCGGCTCGGATCCTGGCGGCTCGCCAGCAGCGCAGGCTCGGGTGAGACAGATCGAGGTTTCAGGGCTATCGGCGTGGTTCGGACCGAAGAAGGTCCTCCACGACGCGAGCGTTACGACCGAGCCGGGGATGGTGACTGCCATCATCGGGCCATCCGGGTGCGGCAAATCGACGTTGATCAGGTGTATCAACCGGATGCACGAGGAGGTTCGAGGAGCGCGGGTCGAGGGAAAGGTTCTGTTCGACGGGATCGACATATACGCGCCCGAAGTGGACCCGGTCGAGATCCGCCGCCGTATCGGGATGGTGTTCCAGCGACCGAACCCCTTCCCGACCATGAGCATCTTCGACAACGCGGTCGCAGGCCTTCGGCTCGGAGGGAGATTGCCTAAGGCCGAGCTCGCCGAGCGGGCTGAGAGGACGCTTCGCGCGGCCGGGCTCTGGGACGAAGTGAAGGACCAGCTGGGCGAGCCGGGAGCGAAGTTGTCGGGTGGCCAGCAACAGCGTCTCTGCATCGCTCGCGCCCTGGCCGTTGAGCCCGAGGTTCTGTTGATGGATGAGCCGGCGTCCGCGCTCGATCCCGCCTCCACCCTGCGCATCGAAGAGCTGGTAGATGAGCTGAAAGAGAAGTACACGGTCATGATCGTGACCCACAACATGCAACAGGCGGCCCGAGTCTCGGATCGGACGCTGTTCATGCTCTACGGCCAGGTCGTCGAATTCGGCCCCACGTCGAAGATCTTCACGAGGCCGGACGATAGGCGAACGGAGGACTATGTGACCGGGCGATTCGGCTGATGAGCGAGACGCGAAGGAAGTTCCACGTTGAGCTCGAGGCTCTCGAAGTCGACATCCAGGCCATGGCGGAGCTGGCCGAGCACGCCGTCGGGCGAGCTGTCGAAGCCCTCGTGGCCAACGACGTTGCCGAGGCCGAAGCCGTGATCGGCGCCGATGACGCGATCGATGAGATGTACGTGTCCGTGGAACAGCGGATCCTCGAGGCGCTGGCTCTGCAAACGCCGGTCGCGAGCGATCTGAGGTTGATCACCGCCATGCTGCACATCAACCTGCACCTCGAGCGCATCGGGGACATGGCCGTCAACATCGCCAAGACCTACCGGTCGATCCGGCAGCTGCCGAGCAGCCGGAAGATCCTGGAGCAGATCCAGGAGATGAGCGACGTCGTTCGTCCGATGATCCGCACGTCGCTGGAGGCTTTCGGTCGCCGCAACCTCGATCTCTGTTTGCGCCTGAACGAGATGGACGATCCGGTCGACCGGCTGAACCTCGGCATGTACCAGGAGGTGGCAGCGCTCGCAGGAGATCCCGCCACGTTGAACTGGGGTCTGCGGATGCTGCTCATCGCCAGACAGCTGGAGCGCGTGGGCGATCACGCTGTCGACATCGGCGAGCAGGTCGGATTCCTGCTGACTGGGGAGTTCCGCGAGTTCACGGACGCCTCGCATCCTGTTCATATCTCGCCCGATGTCGGCTGAGTCGGCACGGATCCTCGTCGTCGAGGATGAGCCGGCGCTCGCCGATACCCTCCGGTACAACCTCGAGCGCGAGGGGTACGCGGTGGATCTGGCTTCGGACGGCCGCAGTGCGCTCGAGCGATTCCGGTCGAAGCCTCCGGCCCTCGTGATCCTCGATCTCATGCTTCCCGAGATGTCCGGACTCGACGTCTGCCGCACGATGCGGGTTGAGTCCGACGTGCCCATCATCATCGTCACGGCCAAGGACTCCGAGGCGGACAAGGTCACCGGGCTCGAGCTCGGAGCAGACGACTACGTCACGAAGCCGTTCTCCGTACGAGAGCTCGTGTCGCGTGTCCGCGCGAACCTTCGGCGAGGCCAGCTTCTCTCCTCGTCGCGTCGCGAGGAAGAGGTCCTAGAGGGCGGGCCGCTCCGGGTCGACGTCGCACGGCACGAGATAACGGTACGGAGCGAAAGAGTCGCTTTTCCGCCGAAGGAGTTCGAGCTCATCGAGACGCTGCTCCGCCGCAAGGGGAGGCTGCTCACCCGCGACTTCCTCATCTCGGAGGTGTGGGGGGCGGACTACTACGGCGATACGAAGACCCTCGATGTGCATGTGAAACGCTTGCGCCGCAAGATCGAAGGCGACCCCCACCACCCGGTCCACCTGTTGACCGTCCGCGGGCTCGGGTACAAGTTCGTCGACTGACAAGCCTGAGTATCCTCCAGCTCGGGTGGACAAGGCGTCCGCGCACGGATAGGTTCCGCACGGCATCGACGAGGGGAAGGACGGGGCGAGGGGCGTGCCGTTCCAGGTTATCCCGCGGGAGCGGGCGTTCTTCGACCTGCTGGAGCAAGCCGCCGACGGGGTGGCTGCGGGGGCCGAAGAGCTCACGCGACTGGTTCGAGATTTCTCCGACGCTCCTGCCCGAGGCGAACGCATCGAGCAGCTGGAGCACGACGGTGACGACCTAACCCACCGGATCATCGCGTTGCTGAATACGACGTTCGTCGTGCCGATCGACCGGCACGACATCCTGCACCTCGCTTCCTCTCTCGACGACGTGCTGGACGCCGTGGAGGGCGTCGCCGATCTGCTGATCCTTCACCACGTCGAGGAACCGATCCCTCACCTCGCTCAGCAGGCCGACGTGCTGCTCCAGGCGACACAGGCGGTGAGTCGCGCGATGCGGGCGCTCCGTTCTCCGAGCACGGCGGACCACGTGTGGGCCGACATCACCCGCCTCGAGCGGGAGGGTGACCGCGTGTACCGACGGTCCGTAGCCGATCTATATTCGGGCGACTACCGTGCGATGGACGTCCTGAAGTGGAAGGACATCCTCGCGCAGATGGAAGCGGCCATCGACCGATGCGAGGACATCGCGAACACCATCGAATCGGTGGTCCTCAAGCATGCCTGAGGGCGGATGAACGTCGAAGTCGTCCTGATCGTCGCGGTCGCGCTGGCGTTCGACTTCTTCAACGGGTTCCACGATGCCGCGAACTCGAT
>JBGPKY010000271.1:0-3232 GCA_041486205.1 Actinomycetota bacterium | reverse complement strand
CTGGTCGAGCGGGTCGTCCTGAGCGACGAGGATCGCGATCGAGCCGTCGCTCCTTCGACCCGCGCGCCCCGCCTGCTGCCACATCGAGGCGCGCGTCCCGGGATAACCGACGAGGATCGCCGCGTCGAGGGAGCCGATGTCGATCCCGAGCTCGAGCGCGTTCGTCGACGCGACCGCGAGCAGTTCGTCGTTCGCGAGCGAGCGCTCCAGCGCGCGACGGTCCTCCGGTAGGTACCCCGCCCGGTAGGCCTTCACCTTGTCCCTCAGACCGGCGGGCAGCTCCCGTCGCGCGAACTCCGCCAGCAGCTCGGCCGCACGCCGCGAGCGCGTGAAGCCGATCGACTTCACGCCGGCCTCGGCCAGCCGGGCCATGATGGACGCCGCCTCCGTCAACGCGCTCTTCCTCGCGCCCGACTCCTCGTCGATCACCGGCGGGTTCCAAAGCCCGAATACCTTCTCGCCGTGCGGCGACGCGTCGGCGGTGACAGCGTCGAACGGAACGCCGACCAGTCGCTCGGCCAGCTCGGCGGGATTGCCGATGGTGGCGCTCGCCAGCACGAACCGTGGGTCCCCCCCGTAGTGAGCGACGAGACGTCGCAGCCGTCGGAGCACCATCGCGACGTGCGAGCCGAAAACCCCGCGGCAGACATGCGCCTCGTCCACGACGACGAGTGTCAAACGGAGGAAGAAGTCGGCCCATCGCGGATGATCGGGCAGCAGCGACGCGTGGAGCATGTCTGGGTTCGACAGGACGAGGTTGGCGTTGCGGCGGATCAGCGGGCGCTCGGCTCGCGGTGTGTCCCCGTCGTAGACGGAGGCCTTGATCTGGGGAAGCTTCAGCTCCCGCACCTGACGGAGCTGGTCGCGCGCGAGCGCTTTCGTCGGATACAGGTAAAGCGCGGTTGCCTTCGGCCGCTCAAGGGCCTCCGCCGCGAAGGCGAGGTTGTAGACGAGCGTCTTCCCGGAAGCGGTTCCGGTCGCGACGACCACGTTCCGCCGGGCGCGGACCAGCTCGAGGGCCTCGCGCTGGTGCTCGTAGAGCCCCTCGATCCCAAGCAGTGCAAGGCGTTCGACGACTATGTCCGGGAGGTCCGCCGGGAACGGCTCGGGTTCCGGCGGTACGGCGGGCAGCTCGCGTACGTGCACGAGCGAGCCAGCGATCTTCTCGTCCTCGGCTACGTTGGCGAGGAACCTGATGGCGTCCACGCTGCGATGGTAGCCCGGTCGCGCGCAGCGGCCTCACTCCGAGGAAGTCAACTCCGCATACGGAGTCCGTAGTCCGTCGCGCAGAAGCCCGGGGAGTCGACCCCTGTCGCGAACCAGGATCCCCGCGCCGAGCAGGAGGTAGGCGATCGATAACCCCACCAGCACGACGCCGTGCGCGGACTGCGGAACCATGGCTCCGATGGCGAACTGGGCCCAGAACAGCCCGAAGAGCGCGGCCGCCTCGCCGGTGGATATCGACAGCGTCGCCAGAACGGCAACGCCGAGGATCGACTGAGCCGAAGTGAGCAACAGCTCCTCGCGGACCTGCGGATCGATCGGCAGGCCGTGGAACCCGCCGAGCGACACCGCGAACACGATCGGCAGCGTGCCGACCAGCAGTGTCCACTGATTCACCTTCGAGGAGACCAGCGTTCCAAGCGCGGCATCGGTGTTGAGTCTCCAAGCGTACAGGCCGGCCACGAGCAGCTCGGGCGCCTCCGAGGCGAGCGGCGCGAGCCACTGCACCAGCAGGAACTCGCTCACGTCGAGTTGCCGACCCGTCGCCACGAGGGCATCGGCGAACTGCTCGGCGCAGAGGAGGATCACCACGGCAGCCGCGACGAACATCGCCGCGATGACGGATCGGCGTCGGGCTCGAGTGAACGTCGCGATATAGGCCGCCGGACCGACAAGGTGCGGGTCTTCGGCGGGAGCGCGCGACAGCCTCACCGAGTACGCGGCGAAGATGGCCACCAACACGAACGCGTCGATCAGGCCGATCTGCGATCGGAGCGGCAGCGTGAGCGAGTAGATCGTCGCGAGTGCTAGGAACGACAGCTCCACAGCGTGCCGACGGTCCAACCGGACCTCGCGGATCGCCATTCCGCGCTTGCGCGAGCGATGCCACGCGACGAAGACGACCATCGACCAACCGACCCCGATCAGCAAGCGGTTCGCGCCGGTCATGTTCGCGAGAGCGAGCGAGCACGCCGAGGAGCCGCTCACGCCCGGCGCGTGGCACGACGAGCCGAACGCCTGGACCGCATTCCCTCCCTCGCGCGCGAACACGAATCCGACCGCGTATTCGGGAAGCACCGCGATCAGCGCGAGGACTGCGATCGCGAGCCCTGCGGAGATGTCGAGTTGCGCGACCTCCGCCGCCCACGACAGGAGGAACGCGGCGCCCACGATCGCGAGACCGAACAGCGCTGCTTCAGCGGGGTGTGGGAGGTGGGCGCCGAGGAGTCGGAGCGCGAGGCCGGGGATGGTGACGGCTGCGGCGAGGAGCAGCGACGTTCGCTGCCTCGCGGGACGAGCCCCGCGGATCTCCTCGTCGAGCGTCGTCACGAACCCTCCCAGCCTGCTTTCAGGCCGAAGGTCTCGTCCCCTCGTCGGGGGGATCCACCGGGCCGCGACGCGCGGCCGTGATGACGGCGAGATCCGCTTGCGGACTACTCCCCTTCTTCCGAGCGAGCGTAGCAGACGCCCCGGAGACCCCCCGGGTGGGAGAATGCCCCGCCATGGAGTGGGTCGCGCTGGTCCTCGCGCTGGTGATCATCCTCGGTGGGGCCGAGCTGTTCACGAACGGTGTCGAGTGGGTGGGCGAGGGCCTCGGTCTGTCGCAGGGCGTGGTAGGCAGCGTCTTGGCGGCGATCGGCACGGCGCTTCCGGAGACCCTGCTTCCGATCGTCGCGATCCTGTCGGGGAACGGCGCCGGCGACGAGATCGGGATCGGGGCGATCCTCGGCGCGCCGTTCATGCTCGCAACGCTCGCGATGTTCGCCCTGGGCTTGACGGTCGTGATCTTCTCGCGGCTCGGCCGCCGTTCGCCTCACCTCGAACACGACCCTGGGGTGTTCGCGCACGACATGGGGTACTTCCTGGTGATGTACTCGCTCGCTCTGGGAGTCACAGCGCTCGCTCTCTTCCTCTTCGAAAAGGGGGGTGCCGTGCGGGTCCACAAAGTGGCACGCGCGGCGCTTCTGGTCGGCATGATCGGCGGCCTCATCGCCAGCGTCGCCAACTT
>JBGPKY010000270.1:0-3235 GCA_041486205.1 Actinomycetota bacterium | reverse complement strand
GGGAAGGGTGGCGTCGGCAAGACGACCGTTGCCGCAGCCACCGCCGTGAAGGCCGCTCAGGCCGGACACCGGACCCTGGTCATGAGCACGGACCCCGCGCATTCGCTCGCCGACTCGTTCGACGTCGAGATCGGTGACGACGCGACGGTCGTCGCACCGAAGCTTTGGGCCGAGCAGATCGACGCGCAACAACGTCTGGAGGCGAACTGGCGCGAGATCCAGGAGTACGTGATCGCGCTCATGAACTGGGCTGGCGTCGAGACGATCCAGGCCGAGGAGCTCTCGGTGATCCCTGGGCTCGACGAGATCTTCAGCCTCATCGACGTGAAGCGTCACGTCGATGAGGACAAGTGGGACCTGCTGGTTGTCGACTGCGCGCCGACCGCAGAGACGCTTCGCTTGCTCTCGCTCCCTGAGATCATGAACTGGTACATGGAGCGGATCTTCCCCGTGGAGCGGCGAGTGGTCAGGGGCGTCCGGCCCCTGGTTTCGAAGATGACCTCGGTGCCGATAATGGGGGATAGGTTCTTCGGTGCCGTCGAGCGACTACATCGCAACCTCGAGGCGGTTCGCCGGATCTTGAACGACGAACACAGGTCTTCGGTTCGCCTAGTCGTGAACCCGGAGAAGATGGTCATCGCCGAAGCGCGGCGGACGTACACCTATCTCGGGTTGTTCGGGTATCGCGTGGATGCGGTGATCGTCAACCGGATCATCCCCGAGAC
This sequence comes from Actinomycetota bacterium, assembly GCA_041486205.1. Classification (GTDB taxonomy): domain Bacteria; phylum Actinomycetota; class UBA4738; order UBA4738; family HRBIN12; genus JBGPKY01. The sequence goes on along the minus strand of JBGPKY010000270.1, from coordinate 2,510 downwards.
CGTGACGGACCCCTACTTCGGCAAGTGGAAAGAGATACAGGCCGAGCACCTCCAGACCGTGCGCGAGTCCTTCGAGCCGGTTCCGATCCTGACGGCGAAGCTGTTCGATCGCGAGATGGTCGGCCTAGAGCTGCTCGAGGAGATGGGAGACGAGGTCTACAAGGGCCGTCAGGTCACCGACATCCTCTACCGAGACGACCCGATCCGCGTGCGTAAACGCGGTGCCGGCTTCATGCTAACGATGCGGCTGCCGTTCGTCTCGCGCGACGACATGGACATCCACCGGCGCGGCGACGAGCTGTTCATCCGCGTCGGAACCTACAAGCGGAACCTGATCCTCCCGCACACCTTGCAGCGCTTGGAGGTTCGCGGGGCTAACTTCGTCGGTGACCATCTGGAGATCGCGTTCGCGAAGGAGCCGGTGCCCGGCTCCACGCAGACGGCCGCGAAGAGGAGGGTGGATGGCTGAGTCACGGACCACACCGAAGCGACCGCCGAGGAAACCGAAGGAGCAGCCGGCCGCAGACAGGTCGGGGTCGGCCGGGACCCCGGAACCCGAGACCGGGTCGGCGAAAGAGCACGTCTGCCCCGTCGCATTCTGCCCGATCGGGATGGCCCTCTCCAGCGTCCAGCAGGCGGGGCCGGACGTCCTGGATCACTTGCTCGCCGCCGCTCGCGAGTTCTTCCTCGCCGCTCGAGCCGTCATGGACGCTCGAGCGTCCGATCTGGCCGCGAACGAGGACGGTGGCCGTCTGGAAAGGATCGACATCGGGTGAGCGCCCTGGGGCGGGCACTTCGCAGGGTGACGGACATCGCCTGCATCCGCGCCCTGTTCGGGCTCTGAGGGTGGGCGTGAGCAACGGCGACCAGGCGATCGGTATCGACGTCGGTGGCACGAAGATCGCCGCGTTCAGGGTCGCTCGAGACGGAACCGTCCACGCCCGTGAGTTCGAGCCGACACCGGCTGAAGACCCCGAGGCGACGATCGCAGCGATGGTCGCGGTCGCCAAGCGCGTCCTCGCGCCCGAGGTGGTAGCGGTGGGCGTCGGTGCGGCCGGGATGGTCGACGCGGGCGATGGCATCCTTCGGTTCGCACCGAACCTAGCGTGGCGCGAGCTACCGATCCGCGACCGGATGTCGCGGGCGCTTGACCTCCCGTGCCAGGTCGACAACGACGCCAACGTCGCCGCCTGGGGCGAGTATCGGTTCGGAGCCGGCCGCGGCTACCGGCACATGCTGCTGGTTACCGTCGGCACCGGGATCGGCGGCGGCATCGTCGCAGGCCGCAAGCTGTTCCGCGGCGCCCACGGTTTCGCCGCAGAGATCGGTCACATCATCGTCGAGCCGAACGGGCCGGTCTGCGGCTGCGGCAACCGCGGTTGCTGGGAACAGGTCGCGGCCGGCCGCGCCATCGATCGCTTGGGTAGGGCCGCCGCGCGCGAACATCCCTACTCGCTGGTTGCGACGCTCGCGGAGAACGACCCCGAGAAGGTCACGGGCCGAGTGGTGACCGACGCGGCGAAGCAGGGCGACGAGATCGCGATCTCGATCCTCGCCGAAGTCGGCCGTCGTCTCGGTGAGGGCATCGCGGGCCTCGTGAACGTGTTGGATCCGCAAGTGGTCGTGATCGGCGGGGGTGCGATCGAGGCAGGCGAGCTACTGCTCGAGCCCGCGCGGGCGGCGTTCCACGGCGCGGTGGAGGCGCCGGACCACCGTCCTTCGGTACAGATCCTGGCGGCGAGACTCGGCAACGACGCGGGCGCCGTGGGCGCGGCCGCGCTCGCCCTGGAGGAACTTGGCGCGTGAAGGTCGGTCTCGTTCTGCCACTGTTCTCCGGCGATGCGAAGAGGGTCGTCGCCTTCGCGCAACACGCCGAGGCGCTCCGCTACGACGGTGTGTTCGCATTCGATCACTTCTTCCCTCCCGGTGCGCCGGGCGACAGGCCCTCCTTGGAGGCCTTCTCGATCCTGTCGGCGGTCGCGGCTGCGACGACTCGGCTCAAAGTCGGCACACTGGTCACCCGCGCGTCGATACGCCCGCCGGGACTCGTAGCGAAGATGGCCGCTTCGATCGACGAGATCAGCGGTGGCCGGATGGTCCTCGGCGTGGGAACCGGCGACCCCATAGACAAGCCGGAACACGAGACGTTCGGACTGGCCTACCTGGAGAAAGCGGCGAGGCGCGAGCACCTGGTGGAGGAGGTGCGCGCCCTGAAGGTGCTCTTCCGCGGGGAGGCCTACCAAGGAGGGGACCGCATACCGCCCATCGCGGGTCCGTTGCTGCCGAGGCCGCCGCAGGTCGGAGGACCGCCGGTGTGGATCGGCGGGCAGGCCGATGAGGTTGTCCGGATGGCTGCGCGTGAGGCCGATGCTTGGAACGGCTGGGGACTCTCGATCCCGGAATTCGCGAGGAAGACCAACGTGCTGCGCGAGGCGTCGGAGGATGCTGGCCGCTCCATCGAAGCCACTTGGGCGGGTATCTTCGTCGTAGTCGAGAGCGAGAACGAGGCG
>JBGPKY010000269.1:0-3235 GCA_041486205.1 Actinomycetota bacterium | reverse complement strand
GACCAAGATGATCCCGGCCGAGTTCACCGTAAGCATCCCCGCGACGAGGATCAACGACATCTACTACGAGCTGAAGCGCAAGCTCATGCTGCGCGACGTGCCGAACGCGGCCGCCGTGCTGCTGCGCGTGTTCATTGAGCTCAGCGTGGACGACTACATCGAACGGAACAACGTCGCCGTGAAGTTCAAGGAGAAGACCCTCCAGAACAAGGTCAGTGCCGTCCTCGACCACATGGAGGTGAACGGGGATCTGACGGCGACGGACATGGTCCCGGTTCGGGAGGCAGTCAAGGACCCGGACAACGTGACCCTGCCCACGAACCTCAACGCGTTCGTCCACAATGCCCACATGACCCCCAGTGGAAACGACCTGAAGGCCATCTGGGACCGCCTCGCCCACTTCGTCCAGGCGCTCTGGCCGTGACCGCACCCGACGGCGCTCCCCAACCGGCGCGCCGACGGGTCGGCACTGCTCCCTTCTACTCGCCACTCCGGTACCCCGGCGGCAAGCGGAAGCTCGCCAACTTCGTGGCCCTCTTGTTTCGGACAAACGGGTTACTCGATGGCGAGTACGCTGAGGTCTACGCCGGCGGCGCGGCCGTCGCGCTGACGCTCCTGTACGGCGACTACGCGCGGCGCGTCCATATCAATGACCTTGACCGCGGCGTGTACGCATTCTGGGTCGCGGCGAGGGACCGCACGGACGAGCTCTCGCGTTTGGTGAGGGACGCGAAGCTCACTGTTGCGGAGTGGGAGCGACAGAGGGCGGTCCAGTTCGCCGAGGATCCGGATCCGCTCGACCTCGCATTCTCGACGTTCTACCTGAATCGGACGAATCGGTCGGGGATCATCACGGGCGGCATCATCGGAGGGAAGGCCCAGACCGGGGACTGGAAGATCAACGCTCGGTACAACACGCACGACCTGGTTCGCCGCATCGAGCGGATCGGCAGATGGTCGAGCCGCATCGAGGTCTACAACCTCGATGGAGCCGAGTTCCTGAGGACGGTCGCCCCAACGCTCCCGGACAAGGCTCTCCTCTACCTCGACCCGCCCTACTACGTGAAGGGCCAAGAGATGCTGTACGCCAACTACTACGGACGCGACGATCACGCAGAAGTCGCGCGCCTCGTCCGCAAGTTGAGCCGGCCGTGGATGGTCTCCTACGACGACCACGCAGACATTCGTGCCCTCTACCAAGGCTCGCCGGGGGTCGCCTACGACATCGCATATAGCGCATCCGAGCGGTATCGAGGCAGAGAGGTTGCATTCTTCGCGGCGGGTCTCGTCGTCCCCGAGGTGACTGACCCGGCTCGCGTGTCTTCCGCCGAGATGGTGAGGTACCTCAGGGGCGCCTAACGGCTGTTAGCATCGCTCCATGGCACCCGTGGGCTACCTCGAAACCGGCGTCATCTACTGCGACGACAACCTCCACCGCCTGGCGCAGTTCCCCGACGACTGCGTGGACCTGATCTACCTTGACCCGCCGTTCTTCACCAACCGTCACTACGAGGTGATCTGGGGCGACGAGGCCGAGGTCCGCTCGTTCGAGGACCGGTGGGAGGGCGGCATCAACGTCTACGTCGAGTGGATGCGCGAACGCGTGATCGAGATGCACCGCCTGCTGAAGCCGACAGGCAGCCTGTACCTGCACTGCGACCCGACGGCCAGTCACGCCCTCAAGGAGATGGTGGACGACATCTTCGGCCGTGAGAACTTCCGCAACGAGATCATCTGGAAGCGGACCAGCGGTCACAGCGACGCACGTGGGTACGGCGCCGTCCACGACGTCATCCTCTACTACGTGAACGGGCAGCACGCGACTTGGAATCCGACATACCAGCCCTATGAGCCCGGCTACACAGAGCAGTACTACCGCTACAAGGACCCGAACGGTCGGCGCTTCATGTCAGCCGACGCGAGCGCCTCAGGGCTCTCGGGCGGCGGCTACGAGTACGAGTGGAAGGGCATCACCCGCGTGTGGCGCATGCCCCGCGAGACGATGGAGAGCATGGAGGCCGAGGGTCGGATCTTCTACACCCGCAACGGCTTCCCGAGGATCAAGCGGTACCTCGACGAGTCCAAGGGGATGCCGGTGCAAGACGTGTGGACCGACATCGAGGCGGTCCGCTCGTGGCACGAGGAGCGCCTCGGCTACCCGACCCAGAAGCCCGTAGCACTCATGAAGCGCATCCTCGAGGCGTCATCTAACAAGGGCGACATCGTCCTCGACCCGTTCTGCGGCTGCGGAACGACACTCGTCGCGGCGCAGCTCCTCGGCCGGCAGTGGATCGGGCTCGACATCAGCCCGACCGCGGTCCGGGTCATGCGCGAACGCCTGAGAAGGGCGGGAGCAGCTCAGGTCAAGCTGGTCGGCATGCCGGTGACGGAAGACGACGTTCGGAAGCTCAAGCCGTTCGAGTTCCAGAACTGGGTGATCGCCACGATGAACGGGAGCCATTCCCCGCGAAAGAGCGGCGACATGGGAATCGACGGCTTCAGCTTCATGCTCCACGAGCCGATCCAGGTCAAGCAGTCGAGCCGCATCGGCCGCAACGTCGTGGACAACTTCGAGACCGCCGTCAAGCGGAGCGGGAAGGACAAGGGCTACATCGTCGCCTTCAGCTTCGGCAAGGGCGCACACGAAGAGGCGGCGCGGGTGAAAGGCGCGGACGGTCTGACCATCGAGCTGTTGAAGGTGGCCGACTTACTTGAAGGCAAGGCCGACCTTGTCACCCCGGAGACGGGCCTCTTCGGCGCGGACGCCCCGGTCCCGGAGCCACGATCGCCAGACTCGCGACCCTCCATCGAGGAGCTCGTCGCCAGCGACACAGGGCAAAATGCGATCGAGGAAGACGCCGAGGATCCTGACGAGTCGTGATGCCCGTCGTGCCATGCGGGTGAAGGTCGGCTCCGTGGCGTTCCTTCGGTCCGCCGGGAGCGGCTACGGCATCGGCCTAACGGACGACGGGCACCGCGTCGAGTTCATCGGCGACTGGCGCGACCTCGCGGACCTGCAGCCGGCACTCGACGGCCCAGAGCCCGTCTATCTGGAAGTCGAGGACTGGCAGGTGCTGGCGATCGACGACGAGCTACGCCTTCCGCTGCCGCGCGAGGCGATGGCCGAGCGAGCCCGCTTCATCCGGTCGGCGCTGGACCGGCAGCCGAAGTCGGGCTAACCGGCGCAACACGCGGCGAGAGGCCCCGCGCGGCGGAGCCTCTCGTGCTCGGGTAG
>JBGPKY010000268.1:0-3239 GCA_041486205.1 Actinomycetota bacterium | reverse complement strand
TCCGGTGCTCCGGCGGCGGGAGCGGTTGCGGGACGGCCAGCGCGACAGCACCGTCCTGGAGAACGATCAGTCGCCCGTCGTCTCGGTAGTAATGCGTGAACCCACTGTCCTCGCGCTTGCAGGCGTCGACGTAGACATCCGGGTAGTCGTGCGCGTGCACGTCGATCAGACCAGGCATCGCACTCTCCTCAGATCCCTCCTAGTCCTTGGGAACCGTGAGCCGCGAGGCTCAGCTGTGCAGGCCGGCATCGAGCAGTCCTTTCACCTGACCGCCGTCGATCAGCACGTGGGCACCGTTGACGTAGCTTGCCTGAGAAGACGCGAGGAAGACGACGACGCTTGCAACCTCCTCTGCCTCGCAGATGCGCCCGAGAGGAAGCGTGCCGAGCACGATCCTCCGCGCCTCCGACTGGTCGATACCGCGATCGCTCGCGAACCTCTTCTCCAGGCCGTCCCAGCGATCGGTGTTGACTGGCCCGGGGTTCACGGTATTGACACGGACCCCGTGACGACCGTACTGCTCAGCCACGGCGTTGGCGAAGTTGATGTCCGCCGCGTTGGCGACACCGGCCGTCAGCTCCCAGTAAGAGGACTTCAGTCCGTCGTTCCCGACCACAAGTACGACGCTGCCCATTCCCCGCTCCCGCATGTGCGGAAGTATGACGCTGCACGTCCGCACGTAGCCCATGAACTTCAAGCCGAGGCTGCTCATCCACTGCTCTTCGGTGAGTTCCTCCATTAGGCCACCCGGCGAACTTCCTGCACACGTCACGAGAATGTCGATTCCGCCGAACTCCTCGATGGCGGCATTCATGCTGCGCTCCACGTCTTCTTGGACGCTCATGTCGCCCGCAAGCGGAAGGACGTTCCTCCCCGTGGCGTTCGCGATCTCCTTCGCCACCTCCTCGAGCCGCCCCTTTTCCCGGGCGGTGATGGCGACATCGCAGCCCTCCTCGGCCAGGATGCGTGTGGTCTCGCGGCCGATGCCTTTGCTGCCGCCGGTCACGATCGCCTTCTTGCCTGCGAGTTTCAGATCCACGGCGTACCTCCATTGCTCGGGTATTGCTCCGGACGCGCGTTCTATGGGCTTTTATCCTACGTTTGACTATCTACGCTCCGCAACCACCGAGGCGGTCCTCGCCCTCATCCGATGACAAAGAGCTGATCCGTATTGGTGACATCGGAGAGGACCTCGCATCCATCCGGCCCGACGGCGACGATGTCCTTGACCTGGAAGCCGAACCTTCCTGGAATGAGGAGCACCGGTTCTGTGCCCAGCACCATGCCGGTCTCGATCCGCGGGTCACCGTACCGCCCGATGTACGGCTCCTCGTGGACGAAGAGGCCGATTCCGTGGCCGACGAAGCTCAACGGCGCCCAGTCCAGCTCCTCGAATCGAGTCTTCAACATCTGGTAGATGTTCGCTCCGCTCGCCCCGTCGCGGGTCGCCTCGAAGATCAGGTCGCGGGATGCGACGATGTTCGACCAGATCTCGGTGATCTCGGCAGTCGCCTCGTGGACCACCCCGGTTCGGCATACCCCGGTGTGGTAGCCGTCGAGGGCACCGAACACCTCCAGGCGGACGATGTCCCCCCGCTGAAGCTTCCTCAGCGTGGGCCCGACGTTGGGGAACTGGCTCCGCTCTCCGCTCGCGAGGATGAGCCACTTGAAGTTCTGAGCACCGTGGCGGAACAGGTTCGTGGTGACGGCGCCGGCGAGGTCCATCTCCGTATCACCTGCCTTGACGCTCTCGAACGCCTCCCTGATCGATCGATCCGTGATGCGGGCGAGCTTACGCATCAGCTCCAACTCACGCGGCGTCTTGATCATCCGGAGCCGGTTGAAGATCGAGTAGCACGGCTCCCACCGCACGTGCGGGACGAGTTCCGCGAGGCGCTCCATGTCACGAACCGGCAGGTAGTCGGTCTCGATGCCGATCCGTCCCGCTTCCAGACCCAGATCGCGGAGGAGGTCGGCCAAGACCGGCATCGCGTCCTCCTCGAACTCCTCCCACACCCGGACGTCCTCGTCGGGCTCAAGGTCCTTCACGGTCGACGCCTCCATATCGACGGTGAAGAGCGCACGACGTCCGTCGCGGGTGATCACGGCGGCGGCGTGTCGCCACCGGAGGATAGGCTGCGACGGGACGACGAACCCAGCTATATACGCGAAGTTCTCGGGCGTCATCGCGATGATCGCGTCAAGATCCTCCTCCTCTAGCGCCACCACGCACTTGTCGATGATGTCCTGGTTCATTCGTCCCTCCGGTCCTTATCGGATTCCCTTACCGCCGTGACGTCCGAACCGGTCCGGGCTGAACGGCGTGAGATCGCGCGTGGGCTCCTCGCCCAGTAGGACCTGCGCTATGACCCGGCCGGTCTCGGGCGCGAGGTGGAGCCCCTTCATGGCGTGTCCGGTCGCGAACACCACGTTCTGGAGCCGCCCGGACCGGCCGAGGATCGGTAGCCCGTCCGGGGTACACGGCCGGATACCCCGCCACACCTCGGTGACCCGGTCCGCATTGATCCCCCGCAGGGTCCGCACCCCCGAGTTCAGGGTTGCCTGGACCCGCACGCGATCCACGCGCATGGAGAGACCCGTCAGCTGGAGCGTCCCCGCGAGACGAAGACGGTCGCGGTAGGGCGTCGCGATAACGCGAGCCTCCTGCATGTAGATGGGGATGGACGGATCTGTCGAGGCCGGCTCGAGGTCCAAGTGATACCCCTTCCCGCCCTCGACCGGGATCCGTAGACCCAGCCGCCGGCTCAGCTCGACGGTCCAGGCGCCATTGGCCACGACCAGCTGCTCGGGGCGGACCTCACCAATCGTGGTGTCGAGGCTGACCACGCGACCCCCCGATACCCGTGCGTCGAGCACCTCCGCCCGAGTGCAGAGAACCGCGCCGGCATCCACGGCCGCCTCAGCCACCGCGACCATGAATCGCTCCGGATCGCATTGCGCCTCGTCCGGGAACAGGACGCCGCCCACCACCCGGCCGGAAAGCGCGGGCTCGAACTCCCGCACCTCCTCGGCAGACATCACTTGCGACTTGATGCCGTGCGCGGAAAGATCCTCGGCCTCGGCGATCCCCGCCGCATATGCTTTCTCCGTCTCGTAGATGTTCAGCGCGCCGAGTGTCTCCAACCCCGTGTCGAGGCCTGCTTCGGCGAGCTTCCTGTGCAACTCGAGGCTGGCGAAACTGAAGTCTCGGATGAGATCGGTGCCCTCACGGACCCGCT
>JBGPKY010000267.1:0-3252 GCA_041486205.1 Actinomycetota bacterium | reverse complement strand
GGTAGTTCACGCGATGGCCCATGGCCTTGCCGAACTCGCCGTCGTTCGGCACGTCGACGCCGACCTCCCGCTGCCGCCGCACGACGTCCGTCACGCTCAACCCGAGCCGGGCCTGGAAGCCTTCCCCGCCGGTCCTCTCACCCGCCTCGCGCGCCCGGTTCGCCTCGATCAGGTCATCGGGCCGGGGCAGGCTCCCGGCGTGGCTGGTCAGGATGCGACTGCGGCTGTCCCTCATGGTCTCCTCCCTCTCGCACACGACCTCGGCTGCGCGAGGAAGGATCACCCGCCCGGGCGAACGGGTCAAGTCCTGATTCGGCTCAGTCCGTCGGCGTCGCCACGCGGTACTGTAGTATGCTCGCGTCCCGAAGGAGGAACCCATGACCTTCCCCCAGGCGATCGAGGCGGGATTCAAGAACTACGTGAACTTCAGCAGCCGGGCGTCGCGGTCCGAGTACTGGTTCTGGATCTTGTTCTCGGTGGTGGGGCAGATCGTCTTCGCGATCGCGGATGCGATGACCGGGATCCGGGTGCTCAGCGTGCTCTTCGTCCTGTCGACCCTGCTGCCGGGAATCGCGGTCGCGGTGCGGCGGCTGCACGACCTCGACAAGTCGGGATGGTTCCTGCTCCTCGTGCTCGTTCCCCTCGTGGGCGCCATCATCCTGATCATCTGGGCGTGCCAGGAGGGGACCCCGGGCCCCAATCGCTTCGGTTCCCCCGCCGAAGGCGCGGGGATCCGATGACACTCGTCGGCGTCGGCTCCCCGCGTGTCAAGGGTCACCCAATTTCTCCCAGGTCTGGTTATAAGTCAGACATTGCGAATCACTCCTCCTTCAACAGGTCCGCGAACGGCGTCGAGTCCATTTCGAATCGATTGGCACGGAGCTGCACGCGCAGCGCCTCGGCCTCCTCCACGGCGATCACCCCCGCCTTGACGGCCGTCACCAGTACGCCGAGGGTATTCAGCAGGTGGTCCTCCCCGAGCCGCGCGAACAGCTCCCGCCTGAATCGCCCCTTCTCGTCGGCCGCGATCGCCCAGCCTCTTCCGACGGCGACGGCGAGCGACGCCGACTCCCCGTCGCCGAGGAACCTCCGGAGTTCGTCGTACAGCAACACTTCGTCCGGATCTGTGACCTCGATCTCGGTCACGATGCCCAACCCCACGGCAGCCTGGAGCCGCACCCGCTGGTTCTCGTACCGGATCTCCGCGGTCACGTGGTTGACCACATGGAAGCGGAACTGGGGAAGCCCACCGAGAAGGTCCATCCGGTCGAGGACTAAGAAGTTGATGAGAAAGCTGGAGTCGGCGACCACCAGCAAGCGTCCACCGGCATCCCTCTCCACCTATCATGCTCGCGGGACGTAAGCCCGTCGCCCTCTCGACCCCTCTTCGGGCTCATGCTCGACGGTCGCGACCAGCGCCTTGAACTCGCCGGGCAGGACCTGCGCCAGGCTACAGAGTTCCCTGAGCTTCGCCCGGCTGATCGCCTCGCGGCGGTATGCTTCGACCGCGAGCAGCACGAACTGGTGCCGGAACGGCTTGCGCCCAGCCACCTTCGCGTCCGGCTCGAAACCGAGGAACCGCATGATCTCCGTCGCCATGTCCTTCTGCTGGGCGAGTTGCGCGCGCTCCTCCTCCGTGATGAGCTTGAGGTTCAACAGACGGTAAAGGGCCGTCTCGTAGCTCACGCCGAAGTGGTGGGCGACGTTGGCAACGTCGTAGATCTGGACGTCCTGCGAGTGTGCCTCCTGCCGCCGCTGGCCCTCCACCACCTGCGTCTCGTCGTAGGCGCGGAGCTGGCTCCGGCTCTGCTCGCCCTTCCCCAGTCTCCGAACGAACGAGCGGACTCCGCTCTCGGGCATCAGGAAAGCTGCCGCGAACGCATTGGCCCGCACCTCAGTCAGGTCCTCGCGGTTCTCGACCCGGCTGACCAGCCCGCCGCGATCGCGGTCGACAAGCACGTGGCAGTATTCATGGGCGCACGAGAACACCTGCCGGCGCGGGGGGTGATCCCCGTTCACGAAGATCGACGGGCCGTACTTGTGGTCGCTCAGGAACAGGCCGGAGATGTTCTCGGAGAACGACATCCCGATGAACCGGACTCCCTGACCGTCGAGGGTCTCGGCCAGGTTGGCCAGAGGGTCCTCGCCCAGCCTCAGCCGGGCTCGTTCTAGGTCGGCCAGCCGCTCGCCTTGCCGGATGGCGTCCCAGCGCGTGCGCATGGGCGGCGTGTTGTAGTTGACGTCGTAGACGCGATCCTGTTCGATGCCCAGAATGGTCTCGAGGTTCGTGTACTCGCGGCAGAGCTTCACGCATTCGGCGACGGCCGTCGCCCGCTCGCGATCGCCCGCGAGCTGACGGTCGGCGCGGAACAGCGTGGTCAGTGGATCGCAAGCGCTCTCGGCGAACTGCTCGGCCAGCAGTTCGGCGAGATCCCTCCGGTAGATCTCTGCGAGCCGGACAAGATAGAGGCTGTTGGGGGCTTTGGCGCCCGACTCGAACTGCGCGAGCGCGCCGCGGGAAAGTCCGAGTTGGGCCGCGGCATCCTCCTGCGTGAAACCGACAGACTCTCTGGCTTGCTTCAACCGGCGCGCCAATTCTTCTTTCACGATAGTCACTTACTTCACCTCCTCCGATGTGGGTAACAGAAATGTCAAACTTCTGTTTCCAATGATACCTCACCTCCGCATGACTGAGAAGCTGAACTTCTCGGGTGTTGCCGACACCGGGGAGTGGCTTGTCGCGCCCGCTCACTTCCGCTCGACGATCCGTCCTTCGACGCCCGGCGACACCGTGCCTCTCGCCCCGATGTAGTCGATGACGACGTTGGCCATGAGGGAGCCGCCGCTCGCGTCGATGATCGGCCGACCCTTCGTGAGCGACGCATAGCCGTCGCCTCCGGCCATCAAGTACTCACTGGTCGCCAGCTTGTATGTCGCGGCCGGATCGAGCGGCTTGCCCCCGATGCTGATCTCGAGGACCCGGCTTCCCCTCGGCTGCCTGGCGTCGAAGACGAAGCGCAGACCAGACACCTGAGGGAATCGGCCGGCCACGTCCTCGACGCGACTCACACCTTCCTCCAGGGTGGCCCGGAGGTCGGCGCCACTGATCTCCAGCAGCACCGCGACGTTGCCGAAGGGCAGCTCGGTGAGGATGTCCTTCCGGGTCAGCGTGGTGCCCGGGGCGTAGGTGCGGTCCCCGCGGATGCCGCCGCCGTTGGTCAGCGCCGCGTCGGCCTTGGTGAAGTCCCGGAT
>JBGPKY010000266.1:0-3258 GCA_041486205.1 Actinomycetota bacterium | reverse complement strand
TTCGAGGGTCCGGCGGATCTCCGCGCTGAGCGTGCGGATCGACCCCCTATCGTCCGGGTTCAGGCGCGACAGCCGATCGAGCCGGTCGTCGATCGACGGCGCGTCCTCCATGAGTCGCCGGAAGGCGTCCATCGTCACGCAGAAGCCAACCGGGACGAGGATGCCTTCGATCCGCGAAAGCTCTCCCAGGTTCGCACTCTTGCCGCCGACGATTGCGACCTTCGTCTGGTCGATCTCCTGGAAACGCAGCACGTAGCCACTCATCCGTTCACCTCCCCCTTCAGCCTGTCGGGCATCTTTCGCTTCTCGTTCGCGCCGCTGAACCCTTGCCGCACGACCCCGGGGCTTGCCGCAGGCCCCGGACGTGTCGCTACAACTCGGGACGGCAGATCACCGGCTCGCGACCCGTTGACCTCGTGGTTGGTGCGTCGTTCGACGATGACAACGTCGACGCTGGCCAGCGGCAGCTCGGCCCCACGCGACCCACACGTCTCCAACAGCATGCGGATTTCACGACTCCTATCTCCCTCGGCCTCGACTCGGTCGGCGATCGTGCGCCACGAGCCGCGGTTGCCGCAAGCCCCCACTGGCGAGGTAAGCTGAACGTGGAGGGGGCGGCAGGCCTCTCCCTCATCACGACGAGCTCGCGGAGTAGATGACGCTGACGGCGAAGGGTCGCCGCCGCGGCTCGATGTCGCCGATCGACTAGAGCACTCGCTCGCCTGGAGCCGCGGACAACTGCTCGGCCGCGTCAGCGAAGCTCGCATCCGAGGCAAGATCCTCAACGGCGGCTGCGAGGGTTGTGGCCGCCAAGCGAGCCCCTGCGGTACCTGGCGGCCCCTGCCCTTGCCCGCCTGCTCCTTCGGAAGCCCGCGGGACACCGACCCGGACCTTCTTCAGGGGAGTTCTGAGATGTCAGGGGCCCTCACTTCTGAGAACACCCCCGGGTGGGAGGAGGAGGATTCGAACCTCCGTAGGCTTCGCCGGCGATTTTACAGACCGCTCCCTTTGGCCGCTCGGGCATCCTCCCGTCTGCGCCCGTAAGATTACCGAATCATGGCGAAGGACCAGTTCTCGTTCGACATCGTTTCCGAGGTTTCCATGCCCGAGGTCGCGAACGCCGTCGACCAGGCACAGCGGGAGATCACCCAACGGTTCGACTTCAAGAACACGGGCACCGTCGTCGACCGCGACGACAAGCTGATCGAGATCCGCTCCTCCACCGAGGACCGCCTCAAGGCCGCCCTCGAGGTTCTGAAGGAGAAAGCCGTCCGTCGCGAGATCTCGCTGAAGGCGCTCTCCGAAGGCCCGATCCTGCCGGCCGCGAAGGGTGCGTACAAGCAGAACGTCCACGTGACGGTAGGGATCTCCGACGAGAAGGCCAAGGAGATCGTGAAGTTCGTCAAGGGGACGGGGGTCAAGGTCCAGAGCCAGATCATGGGCGACCAGGTGCGCGTGACCGGCAAGAAGAAGGACGACCTCCAAGCCGTCATCAAGGCCGTCAAGGGGCACGATTTCGCCATCCCGATCCAGTTCACGAACTTCCGCCCCTGAGCCACCCCCTCGGCGAGATCCAGCGTTCGGACTTCGCCCATCCGTCGCATTGTCTGCCCCTTCGGCCGCAGGTAGATTGGCGGCACCCAGGAGGTGGTAATCGTGGATGTTGAGCGACTGAAAGCCCGCGCGGCGGAGATCGCCGACCGGGAGACCAAACGACTGCTGGACAGGACTCCAGGATCGGCAGAGCTGTACGAGCGGGCCTTGAAGAGCCTCCCGAGCGGCGTCTCCTCGAACTTCCAAGCCGGCGACCCCTACCCCGTCTATCTGAAGCGCGGGAAGGGCTCGACGGTGTGGGATGTCGACGGCAGCGACTACACGGACTTCCACGGCGGCTTCGGCGTGAACGTCGTCGGGCACGCCCACCCCAAGATCGTCGAGGCTATACGCAAGGTTGCCGACCAGGGCATCCACTTCGCCGTCACGACCGAGACCACCGTCGCCCTAGCCGAGGCGATCTGCGAGCGGTTCCAGCTCGAGCAGATGCGGTTCGTGAACTCAGGGACAGAAGCAACGATGGACGCGATCCGCGTGGCTCGCGCGGCCACAGGGCGCGACAAGATCATCAAGATGGAGGGTTCCTACCACGGGCACCACGACTCGGTGCTGTTTTCGGTGGTTCCCGAGTCCGACGTCCTCGGCATGCGCTACAACGTGCACGAGGGCAAGTCCTGGTACACGACAGAGCCGACGTCCAAGGGCGTCCCGAAGGCTCTGTGGGACACCGTGATCGTCGTTCCGTTCAACGACGCCGAGGCCGTCGAGGAGGCGTTCCATGACAACCCCGGCGAGATCGCTGCGATCATCTTGGAGCCGGTGATGATGAACGTAGGCCTAGTGGTGCCGAAGCCAGGCTACCTCCAGGCGCTGCGTGACGCGTGCGACAAGCACGGCGCCGCCCTGATATACGACGAGGTGAAGTGCGGCGGCACGATCGCCTACGGCGGAACGACCGATCGCTACGGCGTGAAGCCGCACCTGGCTTCCTACGCGAAGGCGATCGGCGGTGGCACTTGCACCGGCGCGTTCGGCGGCGAGGCCCGGTTCATGGAATGGGTCGGCAAGGGCGCCGCCCAGCAGGGAACCTTCAACGGGAACCCGCTCTCGGCGGCCGCCGGTCTCGTGGCGCTCACCGAGGTCCTGACGAAGGACGCGTACGAATACCTCGGCAAGCTCGGCACGATGCTCGCCGAAGGGTGCCAGCGCGCGATCGATGAAGCCGGCATCCCGGCCCACACCATGGACCTGGGGGCCAAGGGATGCGTCTCCTACCGCAAAGAACCCCTCACGAACTACCGGGACTTCCTGGAGACCATCCCGGAGTTCTTCTACGCATCGTTCTCGTGGATGATCAACAGAGGTCTGTTCATGACGCCGGGCGACGAAGAGCAGTGGACGATCTCCGTGCAGCACACCGAGGAGGAGATCCAGAAGTACGTCGACGCGTTCGGCGGGTTCTGCGCCGAGCTCGCCGGGTAGAGGCAAGGACATAGCAGGCGCGGCCGTGGGCCGGGGCTCGTCCCCGGCCCACGTCGTTTGCAGAGGAGGTGCGGGGCCGTGCAGATGCATCGGTGGGACCAGGGCACGGAGACGCTCGCGGCCGCGATCGTCCGCTACGCGGAGAACCGGATCGCCCATCCGCAGCCGCTCGACGGCAGCGCTTCGAGCGCGGAGCTGACTCGGCGTGCGGGCGCCACGATC
>JBGPKY010000265.1:0-3264 GCA_041486205.1 Actinomycetota bacterium | reverse complement strand
CTCGGCCACACAGCACCCGCACACGGGACAGTCCATCTCGTCCTCCAGCCGGTCTTCCGAGCAGGACGCTAGCCGTGGCTCGCACTCGAGGGTCAGGGCCGAATGGCTCCTCCTACAAGGGATGTCAGACCCGGGGTCTACGATTCGGTCATGGGATCGGTGATCGAGCTCGCGCGGTTCCGCGATGCTCGCCAAGGATCGGGGCACAGGGACCCCGCGCTCAATCGGCTGGAACGCACGGTCGGGCTTCTGGACTCGCTGGTCGCGCACGCCTCGGTGCGCAAGCGGATCGACGCCGCGGTCGAAACCGAGCTCCTTGCCATCACCGGCGCCGTCTCGCTGGGCCTGGCCGACGAGGCCGCCGACCGCGCCGATAAGCTGATCGCCCGCCTCCGCCGCCGCACGGGCTGAGCCCAGCCCGACCGCCTTCGGAACCATCCGTCCCCGGGCACGGTCTGCCGGGGTGAACGCGCCCGGCCCGCAGACCGCATGGGCGCGTAAGCTTGACCGGCCGGCCGGACTGAGAGGGCGAACGTGCAGGATCCGGACCCGCGCACGCTCAAACGAGCCAGGGAGGGGGACCTCCGAGCGTTCGAGGAGCTCGTGCGCGCCTACCAGGGCGACGTCTACCGGTTCGCCTGTCATTTCACCCGCGACCACGCGCTCGCGGAGGACGTCACTCAGGAGGCCTTCATCCGCGCGTTCCGGTTCCTCGGGTCCTTCCGCGGTGACTCCAAGTTCACGAGCTGGCTCTTCCGCATCGCGCGCAATTGCGCGATGGACGCCATCCGAAGCCGGAAGAGCTTCCAGAGCAGGGACTACCAGGCGCCTCAGGGGCCCTCGGATCCCGAATCCCGGATCGAGCTGGACGTCGCGCTGTCGGCCGTCTCCGACGAGCACAGGGAACCGTTCCTGCTGATCGAAGTATTCGGCCTGTCCTACCAGGAGGCCGCAGACGTCCTGCACGTGAAGGTCGGCACCGTGAAGAGCCGGATGCACCGAGCGCGCCTGGCCATGATGGGCGCCCTCGCAGTGGAGGAGGACGCCGGTGAACTGTAGGCACGCGCAGGCCGCGATCTCCGAGCAGATGGACGGCGAGCGCCTATCACCTCGCGAGACCGCCGCGCTCGACCAGCATCTCGCCGGCTGCACATCGTGCCGCTCGTTCGAGGAAGGCGCATGGCATCTCCGCGAACGGGCGCGGTTCCGATTGGCGGCCCCCGTCCCCGACCTGGTCGAGGACATCATGACCGCGGTTGCGACCGAGCCCGAACGGACGCGCGCTCGCCGGTTGGTCGGGCGTCCGCCGCGACAGCACGTCTTCCCAAGGCTCGTCCGCACGCTCGCCCCTCTGATGGCAGCGCTCGTCGTCGGCGTGGTTGCGGGAAGCCTCGCGGTCGGCGGTCCCTGGCAGCGTCCGGAGAACGCCCCGAGCGTTTCGGCCGCCACCGTCACTTCCGGCGTGCAGACAGCGGCTGCGGATCTCACCGCCTACCACGCCACCTTCCAGATCACCGAATCCCACTTCGCGCCGGATGTCCCGGTACGCCGGCTCTCGATGGACGTCTGGTTCCAGCCCCGGAACGGTTCCGTCTCGACGTCGCCGACCAGACCCGCTACCCAAGCACGGCGTGGACGCCCACGGACCTTCGGCTAGTGGTGGACGGACCGAGCTGGTACTCATCCGGGCCCGCACCATGTCCGTCGGCGCAGTGCCCGCCGCGCGAGGTCCTCGTTCGCAACCGAGTGCCGTTCTCGCCGACAACGCCGACGCCGACCGACCTCGTCCTGCCGATCACTACGCTCGCCGACTCGAACCAGCTCGCCGTCATCGGCCGCGGCACCGTGCTCGGCCGGCCGGCGATCGAGGTCGAGATGCCGTTCGAGCGAGCGAGACCCTTGTTCCCGTTCCTTTCGCTCGGCGGCGAGTGGCGGCCGTTCTTCCCGAACGACCGCGTCGTCATCTGGCTCGACGCCAAGAGCTGGTCCCCGTTGCAGTACAAGGTGTTCCCGGCTAGTGGGCAGGAACGCGATCAGTGGGCGCTGCGGTTCGGACTGCCGCAGGAACCGGCGAAGCGTGCGATCTTCGTCGTGACGGCGACCGAGACCGACCGGCGAACCCCCGCGGCCGGTACGTTCGCCATCCCCGAGACCAAGTTCGCACGCGACCAGGGCGCGCAGACAGTCTCGCTCGCGGGCGCGCAGCAAGCGACGGGTTTCCAACCGGTCACGCCGAACGACGTGGCAGGGCTCGACCTCTACCAGGTCGTGCTGCCCCCGAAGCCGGCCACGGCGCAGGCTCCCGACGAGACCCTCATCACGTACTCACGCGGCCTCACTTGGCTGAAGCTCGGCGAGACGCGGAGCTGGTCTCGGGACTCGCTATTCGGCCCCGTGGCGCCGCAGGCTCAGGAGGTCCATCTGTCGAACGGCGGGGTCGCTTACTACGAGCCGGCGACGGCGGATCACGGCCGTCGCCTGTCGATCCACTCCGCCGGCGCGGACCTCTACGTGGAGACGAACCTGCCCCGCGAGCGGCTGATCGAGGTCGCAGGATCGCTTCCGGTCGTCGGCGAGTCGCTGCCTGAGTCCTGGCGGGTGCAGACCTCGGGCGACGGAACCACCGAGCGCCTCTCCCTCGACCAGGCCGCGGGCCGTCTCCCCTTCCCAGTGCTCGTCCCCACCGAGCTGCCTGCGGGCTACGGCTTCGCCAGCGCCGAGCTGATCCGGATCGGAAACACCCTGGGCCTTAACGTCTACTACCAACAGGCGAACGCCGACCTGGGCGCCGGCCCGATCCGGCTGCATATGGAAGCCGGCTCCGCGCTGCCGCCAGCTTCTTCCGCAAGCCAATCGGCCGTCGGGGTCAGCGAGGTAGAAGGCCGCTGGACCCCGGACGGAAATCGGCTCGAATGGGTTCGGGATGGCGTCTACTACTCGCTCGACGGGCCCGGCCTCGAGCTGGCTTCCTTGCTTACCGCGGCGGAGTCCTTGACGCATTACAAGACCACTACCCCGGTCCCGTCGCCTGAGGTCTCGGCTTCGCCGGCGGCGGCGACTTCAAACCCATCGCCGACCCCGTGAGGGTTCCCACCTTCGCCCGCTGGGTCACCGTTGCCCTGGCTGGGTTCGTTGCCGGCGCGGTAGTTACGATGTCGATCCAGATCCCGGGGCGGAGCCCCGCGCGGCGCGATGCGGGCGCACCGGCCTTTCGGGGGCCCACCGCGCCCGAAGCACCTGAGACGTTCCTCGCGTGGACCCCGG
>JBGPKY010000264.1:0-3304 GCA_041486205.1 Actinomycetota bacterium | reverse complement strand
GGCCCCATGGGGGTTTGAAAGCTGCCCGGTTAGGTCCACCAACGAAAGGCTCCGTGTTTACGCCGGATCGCTTCTTCGCGTCCGGCGGGGGTGTGATAGTCGTGTGGTGTTTCGCTCGATGCTGGTCGTGTTCTTTGCGGTGGCGATTCTTGCGGGGCCGTCGGCGTCTTCGTCCACGATCTCCTCAGTCGCCAATCCCTGGACGGGTAAGTGGTCACGGCCTGCGTCCGAGTTCGGAGGCAGCAAGGACGGCGTGCTGACGCTCACACAGAACGGCGCTTCGGTGACCGGATCGTACGACTGGCATGGCGGTGGCAGTACGGTCAAGGGCACGGTCAGCGGGAGTGTCTTCACCAACACCTGGTCGGAGCCAGGGGACGGTGGGCGGTGGACGGGCGCTTCCGGGACGGGAGAGCTCACGCTGAGCGCCGACCAGAAGTCGTTCAGCGGTTTCACCGACGGCAAGACAGGCCAGGCCGCCGGCCTCCACGGCAACTGGACGGGCACCTACATCGGGCAGCGGCCCACCTCCACGCCAACGCTGACCGGCAAGCTGCTTCTGTCCTGGAAGATGCCCGACCGGTTCGGCCTCGACGAGAACGGCGACGGGCTGATCGACTACTCGACGACCTACGGCGAGGTCAACCCGATCTCCTGGCTGGTCGATGTCCGCGTCCGTGCCTGCGACGCGAACGGCATCTACGTCTTCTCCACCGGGGGACGCTCGCTGCGGAGCGAGGAGGACGCGAAGGCGGGAGCGTGCTGGTTCCGGGTCTACTTCCCGAAGCTCGGCCGCTACACGCTGGCGGTGACGGGTACGTCGCCGGGCGGCAAGAAGGCGCAGGGGAGCACGCGGGTCGCTGTCTCCGACTGGCTCGTCGTCGGCATCGGCGACTCGGCCGGCTCGGGCGAGGGCTCGCCCGACAAGCCCGGGGCGATCAGCGCGAAATGGGAGTTCGAGCGTTGCCACCGCTCCGCCAAGTCGTTCGAGCCACAGACCGCGCTGCGGCTCGAGGACGCCTCGCTGCACTCCTCCGTCACGTTCGTGCACGTCGCCTGTTCGGGAGCGGGGATCAAGGAGGGCGCTGTCGGGGAGTATTTCGGGATCGCGCCCGGCGGCGCGAACGAGCCGTTGATCTCCCAGGTCAAGGAGGCGAAGGCGCTCACGGGCGGCCGCAAGGTCGATGCGGTGATCGCATCGATCGGCGTCAACGACATCGGCTTCGGCGCGGTGATCAAGTTCTGCGCCGCGTTCCCGGACTGCATGAACCACGCCTATCAGGGCAAGCAAACGCTTGGCAACGTGATCAAGACGCGCCTCGACCAACTGCGTCGCAACCTCTATCCGCAGCTCGCAGCGAAGCTGGCGACGCTCGTCAAGTCCGACCGCGTGTACATCACCGAGTACTTCGACCCGCTACGAGATGACACAGGCCGGCTCTGCGACTCGATCCTCGGCGGGATCGACCGTAAGGAGATCGAGGGGCTCGAAGGCGTGCTCGGGCAGCTCAACCTCGCCGTCGAGGGCGCCGCCACTGCGAACGGCTGGCACTACGTCGGTCTAGACGGCCGTTTCTCCGAGCATGGCTACTGCGCGAGCGACAACTGGATCGTCACCCTCGCGGAGTCGCTCGCGACCCAGGCGAGAAGCCCGGAAGGCACGCTCCATCCGAACCCGAAAGGCTACGAAGAGATCGCCTCACTCGTCTTCCCGGACGTCTACCGGAACATCAAAGGGATGGCGCCCGGCTCGTAGCCACGCGCGAAATCCGCGGGGCCCTGCCAACCTAAGGCACCTCGACCGCGGGTCAGACCGTATCCTCGCCGCCCGAGTCTCGCTTCTCGTACATTCCGTGACTCATGAGGCGTGCAGAACGGGCGACGATGGCGGTCTGACCGATTCGTGACTCTTTGGGAGGTAGACGCGCGTTCGAGCGAACGTTCTCGGGAGTGGCCGAGTCGCCTCATCGCGGTGATGTTTCTTCGCGCCGTTGCGAACCAAGCGACCGATGCTGCTGCGCCGTCGATGATCCGGCTGACGATCTGCGGAGCGCGGCGGAGCGTGGCCTCGCCCGGGCCCTCCGCGGCTACGCGGCGCAGCTCCGCCAGGCGCGCCACGGCCCGATTCAGCGTGACTCCGGGCACCTGGGTCGCCATCGCGAAACCTCTCGAAGCGGGGTTCTGGCGCCTCGTCAAGGGCGCCGACCTTCCGCTTCCGATCGTCCAGCGGCTCGTCCGCTCGGCCGACGGCGCCCGGGTCACGACGGCCGACTTCGCCTGGGGCGAGAACATCCTCGTCTTCGTCGACGGCTACCGCTGGCACGGTTCAGACACCGCGCAGGCTGAGCAAGATCAGCGGCGCCGTTCGACGCTCGCCGAAGAGGGCAGGCTTGTTCTCGAGTTCGCGTATGAGGACATCGTCAGCGATCGCGAAGGCACAGTCGCCGCGATCCGGGCGCTAATCCAGGGCGAGCGGGCGGAGTGGAAACGTGACGGTGGCTCGATCGTCGTGGCGGGAACGGAAGTCCCGGCCATCTCCGTCGACGAGGAGGCGATGATCGTGACGGTCGCCGCGCCCGTCGGTCAATGGCAGGCGAGCCGCGCGGGCTGGCGCAGGGCGCTCGCGGGCCACCGGCTCTTGGCCCGCGCCGGTTTTGCCGTGCGACGCGAGGTGACGTGAGCGTCGCGTTGTTCGTCGTTAGAGGTTGAGCGCAAAGTCAGGAAGGTCATCTTCCGTGGATGCCTCTTCGTCGAGTAGGTCTGGTGCCAGCTCGTCGACCGGTTCCTCCTCAAGCGAGGATGACCGCGCGGCATCCTCGATGCCGCACACGCGCCGGATTTCGGCGATGACCGCTTGCTCGCGAGCCCGGACGAAGCGGTCGTACAGTTCGGCGGCTTCCTCGTCCGTCAGAGTCTCCGCGGCCTCGTTCATCAGTGTGAGAATCGTAGGGTCGATGAAGTGGGGCCCGAGCAAGCTGTCGCCTGTCCCCGAGGGGAAGATCTCCGGGTCGTGGATGTAGTTTGCGGGCGCCTTGTCGGAGATTTTGGCGTTCGTTTCGTTGCTGATCAGGGTGCGGTTTGCTATCGTGTTTAGATCGGCGTTCTTGGACAAGCCGTGCCGCTTGAGGTACGCCTGGGGGAAGACGTGGTGATCCTGGAGTTCCTGGAGCTGGATTGCCTCGTGCCGTCGCCAGTCGCGTGCGCCGCGTAGCGCGAGTAGGCAGAAGACGCCGCTGTAGACAGCGCTTGCGTAGCTTGCTGAGCCTCGGATGCGGTAGCCGGGCGCGCCGATCCAGTCGCGAGC
>JBGPKY010000263.1:0-3348 GCA_041486205.1 Actinomycetota bacterium | reverse complement strand
CAGCCTGGGCTTCCTCGATCTCGCCCCTGTAGATGTGGACGAGCGGCACCATCAGGGTGAGGGCCGACGCCGCCAGTCTGTGTTCACCGACCTTGTCGGTCGGGATCTGGCCAACCATCTCGATGACGTCGTCCCAGGCACCCAGCGCGAAGTGCGGATAAACCTGACCGAGGAACTGCCACTCGTTCGATCGGTTGCCGAGCCGCCTGTTCAGCGCGAGCCCTTGCTCGACGAACTCGCGCGCGTCCTGGTAGCGGTCCGACTGCGACGCGAGATCGGCAAGGTTGAAGTAAGCGCGGTGCGCCGCGGAAGGAAGGTCGTTCTCAAGGGCGACCTGCAGCGCGTACTGCAGCATCGCGTACGCCTCGCGCCGCCGTCCTCGGGCGGAGTACAGGATGATCGCTTTCGTGTTCAGAGCGTGCGAGAGCACCTCGGGAAGCCACAGGTTCTCGGCGACGTCGATCGCAACCTCGACCTGCTCCATCGCCTGATCGATCCGCCCCGCGAAGAAGTCGAGCCTCGCGAGTTGCGCGGCGAGCTGGGCGAAATCCTCGTCGAGATCCTCGGTCACAAGCACCTCGAACGAGCGCTCGATCCGGTCGACGGCCTCCCCGAGCCGCCCGCGCTGCCACATCGCCTCTCCGAGTCGTGCCGAGACCCTCGCCGCGGGGTGGGTCATCCCCTTGCTCTCGAACAGGGCGATCGCCTGCTCGAACCGGGCGATGGCCGTATCTGTGTCTCCGGCTGCGCGTGACGCGACCCCGGCCCGCTCGAGGAGTTGCGCGCGCTCCCCGGCCTCATCGGAGAGCGTCGCCGCCTGCTCGAAGTAGCGCTGCGCCTCGGTCGGCGCAGCGAGCGAGAGGGCGCGCTCCCCGGCCAGCACCAGACCGTGCCGCGCCTTGCCGCGGATCTCCTCGGCGTCCTCGGCGTCCGGTGCGGCTTCGTACGCGCTCACGTAGTGCGAGGCGACGACCTCGACGATCTCGTCCTCCTCGCCGGTCCAGGCGTCTTCGATGAACGCGGCCGCGGCTAGGTGCTTGGCCTTGCGCTCCTTCTTCGACAGGGTGTCGTACGCCACCTTGCGCACCAGGTCCTGCAGGAACCCGTACTGGCCCCGTTCCGGCGAGCGCGGATCGGCTTGGAGCGACACCATCTCTTTTCGAACCAGCGAGGCCAGGATCGGTTCGACATCCTCCTCGGACATGCCCGCGACGTGAGCGACGCCCTGGCGGAAGAAGGTCTTGCCCAGGACCGCACCGTCCGTCACGACCCGGCGCTCGTCCGGGGACAGGCCGTCCAGACGCGCGGCTATGAGAGCGTGCAGGGTCTCGGGGACCTCGAGCGAGTTGATCGTTCCGGTCGGCCTGTAGGAGGAACCCTCGCGGGCAAGCAGGCCTCGATCCAGCAGCATCCTCACCGTCTCGACCGCGTACAGCGGCACGCCCTGGGCCCGGTCCAGGATCTGCCCCCGGATGTCCTGCGGCAGGCCCGGCACAAGACCGGTGAGGAGCTCCTCCATCGCTTGAGCCGAAAGGGGCTCCAGGTACACCGAGGAGAAGCTCCTCTTGCCCGCTCCCCACGATGGGCGCTTGTCGACGAGTTCGGGCCGCGCCAGGCCAAGGATGAAGATCCTGTGACCCCGCGACCACTCGAGCAGGTACTCGACGAAGTACAGCAACCCGTCGTCGGCCCACTGCATGTCCTCGAACACCATCACGACCGGATATCTGGCCGCGAGTCGTTCGAAGAAGATCCGCCACGCGGAGAACACGTTCTCCTGGTCGCCGGCGGTGCCCCCGTCGAGCCCGAGCAGGTGCGCCAGCCGCGGTTCGACCCATGCGCGCTCACTCGCGTCGGGGATGAACTCCTCGATCGTGGAACGCAACTTCGCCAGGGCGGTCGCCGACTCCTCCTCCTCGGAGATCCGGCACCGCATCTTGACCATGTCGACGAGCGCCCAGTACGCGACGCCCTCCCCGTAGGACAGACAACGTCCTCTGTGCCAAAGACTGGTCTCCGCCAAACCATCGATGTACTTCTCGAACTCCCAGGACAGGCGAGACTTGCCGATACCCGCGATCCCAGTCACCGAGACCAGCGCCGCCTTGCTCTCTTCCGCCGAGGCGTGGAACAGCTCCTTGATCATCCGGAGCTCGCGGTCGCGTCCCACGAACGGAGCCTCCAGGCCCGTGAAACGCATCGCCCCCAGCGAGCCGGCGACCACGCGGGCGGCCCGCCACAGACGGAGCGGTTCGGCCTTGCCCTTCAGCTCGTGCTCCCCGGCGTCCTCGTAGACGATCGAGGCCTCGGAAGCATGCATCGTGGAGTCGCCGACGTAGACCTGTCCGGGCTGAGCGGCGGACTGGATGCGCGAGGCGGTGTTGACCAGGTCGCCGGCGACCATGCCCTGCCCTTCTGCACCGAGCGTCACCGCCGCCTCGCCGGTGAGCACCCCGGCCCGGGCACGAAGGTTGGGCGCGCCGGCCTCGGCGCCCAACTCGGCCACGGCCCTCGTCAGATCCAGCGCCGCGCGCACCGCTCGCTCGGCGTCGTCCTCCGTCGCAATAGGCGTTCCCCAGACCGCCATCACCGCGTCGCCGATGAACTTCTCGATCACCCCGCCGTAGCGGCCGATCAGCTTTCGACAGGTCTCGAAATACAAGGAGAGGAGCTCGCGGACCTCCTCGGAATCGCGTGACTCCGAAAGCGTCGTGAACCCGACCAGGTCGGCGAACAGCACAGAGACGAGGCGCCGCTCTGCGGTGGGGGCTTCGCGGGGAGCCGCGGCGGAGGCCGGGGGTGCCGCTGGGGTCGGTGCGGGAGTTAGCAGCGAGCCGCACTCACCGCAGAATCGCTCGCCGGCTACGTTCGCCGCGCCGCAGGAGGGACACGTGAAGGCGAGCGGCCGTCCGCACTCCCCGCAGAACTTGCGCCCGCCGCGGTTCTCTGCCCCACAGCCTGAACACGTCACCCGCGGAGGATACGGCATCGCCTCCCGGGGGCTCAGGGAGCCGAACCGATGCGTCTTATCGGTTTCGGAGGCTCCACGCGGACGCGTACGTCCAGCACCACCGCGCGCTCGGGGGTGACGGCGACCGGGTTGCAGTCCATCTCGACGATAGCGGGATGCGCTTCGACCAGCGCGGACAAACGCAAGATGAGCTCCTCGAAGGCGCCGACCGCGGCACGAGGAGAGCCGCGATACCCCTCGAGAAGAGGGAAGGTCGCCAGCGAGCGGAGCATCTCGGCGGCGTCGACGTCGGTAAGCGGTGGGACCCGCACGGCGAAGTCGGCGATCAGTTCGGCCGCTGTCCCTCCGGCCCCGCACATCACGACGGGCCCGAACGT
>JBGPKY010000262.1:0-3391 GCA_041486205.1 Actinomycetota bacterium | reverse complement strand
GACACCACGGCCGCGCTCGTCGCCCGCGCCGCCGGCGCCGTCTTCGTGACGAAGGCCACCCCTTCGCAATTCCACGCACTCATCGAACGCGTCCCCGGCGCGACCTACAGCCCACGCTCCCGTCTCATCGTCGCCAAGCGCGCGGACGTCCCGACGCCGCTCGGAACCGTGGCAGTCGTTTCCGCCGGAACCTCTGACCTTCCCATCGCCGAGGAAGCCACCCAAACGGCGAGCGCGCTCGGTCTGGAGGTGACCAAGATCGTCGATGTCGGTGTCGCGGGGATCCACCGCCTCTTCGACCGAACGGCCGACATCGAGGCCGCCGACGCGATCATCGTCGTGGCCGGCATGGACGGCGCCCTTCCGAGCGTGGTGGCCGGCCTGACCAGCAAGCCGGTGATCGCCGTCCCCACCAGCGTCGGCTACGGAGCGAGCTTCGAAGGCCTGGCGGCCTTGCTGGCCATGCTCAATAGCTGTAGCCCGGGTGTGAGCGTCGTGAATATCGACAACGGCTTCGGTGCAGCGCTCGTGGCGCACAGGATCCTGGGTGTAGGCAGATGAGGGTGGCCTATTTCGACTGCATCGCCGGTATCTCGGGCGACATGGCCCTCGGCGCGCTGATCGACGCGGGCGTGGACTTCGACGCTATCAAGGAGCAACTCTCGAAGCTGCCTCTCGAGCCCTTCGACATCGACATCGAGGAGGTAGAGACCCACGGCATCCACGCCACGCGCGTCCTGGTGACGGCGCCCGCCGCCGGCGTGATCCGTACTTACGCGAGCATCCGATCGGCGCTCGACGCCGCCGACCTTCCGCCCGAGGCGCTGCAGATCGCACAGCGCGTCTTCCGCCGTCTGGCCGAAGCGGAAGCGCGGGTCCACCGCAAGGAGGTGGACCTGGTCACGTTCCACGAGCTCGGAGCCGTGGACTCGATCGTCGACATCACCGGAACAGCACTTGGCCTCGCGATGCTCGGCGTGGAGCGCGCGTTCGCTTCTCCCGTCCCAACCGGTCTGGGCATGACGAAGACGGAGCACGGCGCGATGCCCATCCCAGCGCCCGCCGTCATCGAGCTGCTCCGCGGCGCGCCCCTCTTCTCCAAAGACGTTCACGTCGAGCTGGTCACGCCGACCGGGGCGGCGATCCTCGCGACGATGGTGGAGGGTTACGGCGAGTTGCCACCGATGCGCGTCGACGCCGTCGGCTACGGTGCCGGAGCGCACAAGCTCGACTTCCCGAACGTGCTTCGGATCATGGTCGGCGAGGAAGAGCCCTCGAACGGGGCTGCTCGCGCGACCGCGGGGCGCACGGGTGAAGTCGTCGTGGAGACCAACGTCGACGATCTCAACCCCGAGCTGTACGAGTTCGTGCTGGAGCAACTCCTCGCCGCCGGCGCGCAGGATGCATGGCTCACTCCGATCGTCATGAAGAAGGGTCGTCCCGCCGTTACGATCTCGGTGCTGTGTTCTCCGCAGCGTGAAGAGGCGCTACGAGCGATCCTCTTCCGCGAGACGGGAACGCTCGGCGTCCGCGCCAGCCCCGTCACCAAGCAAGCCCTCGAGCGCGAGATCGTCAAGGTCGAAACGACCCACGGCCCGGTCGCCGTGAAGGTCGGAACGTTCGAAGGGCGAAGGGTGACCGTCGCGCCGGAGTACGAGGACTGCGCGCGCGTGGCGCGCGATGCGGGCGTCCCGCTAAGAGAGATCTACGAAGAAGCCGTTTGGCTCGCCCGCGAGGAGCTGGGGAAGACCCGCTGAGTCCGGAGCGAACGCGCGGGACGCCGGAAGCCCCGGAAACGCCGGATGCTGCCCCCACTCGGCGCTCACGGACGCCGGTTGGGGACAGCACCCGAGCGGTACCAGCTGCTTATGCGCCTTTCCAGCCTGCGCCGGCAGCCATCAAGAAGGCAGCCAGCCAGCCTAGAGAGACCATCAGTCGGCGATACTTCTTCAAGAAGCATCACCTCCTTTCCGGGCGGTACGTACTGTCCTATCGGCCGCATGGGGTCGGAACTTAAGGGGAATCTGGCGTAGGTCGATATCCCCAGCATGAGGCATGGATTCGACCTTCCCGGCGTGTCATAAAGGGCGCAGATGCGGCTCGTCGCTTTCACGATCCCCGCCGCCGTCTCGATCGGGTACCTCGCCGGGGGACGGCTCGGCCGTCTCGGGACGGCCACGTTCCGCTGGCCGCTCGCCGGTCTCGCCGGGATCGCGCTCCAATTCGCACCGTTCGGTGGCACGCCCGGCTACCTGCTGCTCGTCGGCTCGTTCGTCCTGCTATCCGTTGCCGCGAGCGTGAACCGGCGGCTGCCCGGATTCGCGCTGATCCTCGCGGGCCTATTGCTCAACTTCCTCGTCATCGCGGTGAACCACGGTATGCCGGTGACCGAGCAAGCACTCATAGCGTCGGGGCAGCAGGGCACGCTCTCCGAGTTGGCGAACGACCCGGGAGCGAAGCACCACCTTGCCACGAGCGGCGACCTCCTGATGCCTCTCGCCGACCAGATCCCCATCGGCTCGCCGGTCCATCAGGCGGTGAGCGCCGGCGACCTCCTCGTTCATGCGGGCGCGGTGTGGTTCATCGTTCTCGGGATGCGGGGCGTCGCTGAGGTAGGCTCGACGAGATCGTCGGACGTCCACTCGGCGGAGGCGTCTTCCTGATGGAACCCGAAGCGACACTCGATCCGGACGGCGAACCGGGACAGAACGCGATCGGCTCGACCATCTGGCAGATCGCCCAAGTAGCGCCCCTCCTCACCTACCTCGCACTCGCCCTGCCGAAGCACCGGACCGACGTCATCGATCCCGCGGTGCTGTTCTTCATCCTGACGGTCGCGGTGGTCGACCTGATCCCGGTCCCCGGGTGGGGAGGACTCCAACTCTCTCTCAGTTTCCCGATCCTGCTTGGAGTGGCGATCATCTTCGAGCCGCCCGTCGCTGCGCTCATCGCACTGCTCGGCTCCGTCGACCCGCGCGAGTTCCGCCGCGAGGTATCGCTCCTCAAGGCACTCTGGAACCGCTGCCAGATGTCCGCGTCGATCCTGGCCGGAAGCTTCCTCTACCACCTCGTCGTCCCGGGCTCTCTCGCGATCGAGGCTCATTCCAACTGGTACCGAATCGTCCCCGGCATCCTGCTCGCTGCCGTGACCGCGTACGCGGTGAACACGTTGTCGGTGGCCATCCAAACGGCCGTATATCGCCGGCTCCCGCTCGGGCACGTCCTGGCGAAGATGCACGGAACCGCGCCTTGGGAGTTCCTCCTCAGCTACATCGGGCTTGGACTATTCGGCACCGTCATCGCTCGCTTCTACCAGTCCGAAGGCGTCTGGTCGGTCGTCGTGTTCCTCGGACCGCTCGTGTTCGCCCGGCAGATGTACTTCCGGAGCCGT
>JBGPKY010000261.1:0-3400 GCA_041486205.1 Actinomycetota bacterium | reverse complement strand
GGAAGCCTCGCACGGGCTCGCCGGGGTACCCGTCGTGTGCGCCCCTCTGCACTCCATGGTCGCGCCGATCGCGGCCGGGGCGAAGGCTGCCGGTGCCGAACGGGTGATCTACGTGATGACGGACGGCGCGGCGCTGCCGGGGGCGTTTTCAAGGCTAGTTCCCGCGCTCCGCGAAGCCGAGCTGCTGAACGGGTTCGTCACTTGCGGGCAGGCGTTCGGCGGCGAGCTGGAGGCGGTCACGATCTGGACAGGGCTTCTCGCGGCCAAGGAAGTACTGGGTGCCGACGTCGTGGTCGTCGCAGACGGTCCCGGGAACCTCGGAACGGACACGACGTGGGGAGTCTCGGCGTTGGCCAGCGGCGAAGCCTTGAACGCTGTCGCCGCGGTGAGGGGAAGGCCGGTGGCGGCTCTTCGCGTCTCCTTCGCGGACCCGCGGGAGCGGCATAGAGGCGTCTCGCACCACTCCATAACCATCCTCGGGGACGTGTGCACGGCCGCAGCGAACGTCGCCGTGCCGGTCCTAGGCGATCTGGAGCGGGACACGGTGTGGGATGCCCTCCGCGCGGCCAGACTGGAGGAACGACATCAGCTGGTGGAGGTCGACGGCCGACCGGCGCTCGGTATGCTCGCGGAGTCGGGCGTGGAAGTCAGGTCGATGGGGCGCGGTCCGGATGAGGACCCGGCGTTCTTCCTGGCGGCCGGCGCCGCGGGCGTTCTGGCTGCCAGGATGGCAGAGGGGTCGCGCCGGTGGCGAGAAGACCACAGCTAGGGGGAAGTGTGTCGCTGTTCGAAGGTTCGGAGGCGTCGCTCTTCTACGAGCAGTTCGGAGAAGGGCCCGATATCGTCTGGATCTCGGGCGGCGGCGACACCGGGAGTCGGTGGCACAAGTACCAGATCCCGTTCTTCCAGAACGGCTTCCGCAACACGACGTTCGACAACCGCGGTATCGGCAACACGGTGTGCGCCGCGCCGCAGCCGTGGACGTTCGACGGATTCGCTCGCGATACGGCCGAACTGATCGAGGCGGTGTGCGAGCCACCGGTTTCGGTCGTCGGGTTGTCGATGGGGGCTCTCATCGTGCAACAGCTCGCCCTCGACCGACCCGACCTCCTCCGGTGTGCCGTAGCTATGGGAACCGGTGCGAGCAGCCACGGTTGGACGTGGGATTACCAGAAGGCCGAGATGGACTTCCGCCACGCCGGGGGGCGACTCGACGGCATGATGGGCATCGTCCACTACGCGGCGATGTTGTACCCGGCGCATGTGCTCGGCGACGATGACCTCTGGCCGAAGATCCGCGAGGACCTGCAGGAGTGGATGGGATCGGGAGAGAACGAGGACTCGCTCACCGCGCAATGGGGCCCGTGCCTCCACTTCGACCAGAGGTCGCGGTTGCCCGGATGCAGGGTACCGCTGCACGTCGTGGCCTTCTCGGAAGACATCGAGTCTCCCCCTGAGGACGGCCGGCGCGTCGCAGACCTCGCGCCGGATGCAGAGTTCCACCTCTTCGAAGGGATGGGGCACGGCTCGATCTACGGCCACGCCCACGACACACTCAACCCGTTCATCAACGAGATCATCGAGCGGTATCTCTAGGCCAGCCAGCCCGTCACATGTGGGCGATCAGTTGCTCGACTCGTTCGTCGACGCTGCGGAAGGGGTCTTTGCACAGCACCGTTCGTTGAGCCTGGTCGTTCAGCTTGAGGTGGACCCAGTCCACCGTGTAGTCGCGGCGCTTCTGCTTGGCCTGGCGGATGAAGTCGCCCCGCAGCTTGGCGCGCGTGGTCTGCGGCGGCTCGCGCATCGCTCGGGCGATGTCCTTCTCGCTCGCCACCCGGTCGACCTGGCCGGATCGCTCGATCAGGTAGTAGAGGCCCCGGTTCCGATTGACGTCGTGATAGGAGAGATCCAGGAGGGCGACCTTCGGGTGCGATAGGGGCAGCGAGTGCTTCGCGCGATAACGCTCGATCATCAGTCGCTTCCCGACCCAGTCGACCTTTCGCGAGAGCCGCTCGGATTCGCCGGCCGCGAGCGCGTCGAGCGCGTCCCGCCATTCGCCGAGCAGCAACTTGGACCGCTCGTCGGCGCCGCGCCGCTCGATGAACTTCGCGGTTCGCTCGTGATACTCGCTCTGAACCTCGATGGCCGTGAGCTCCCGCCCGTTCGCGAGGCGGACCTTCTTCTTGCAGGTGACGTCGTGTGAGATCTCGCGGATCGCGCGGATGGGGTTCTCCAGCGAAAGATCGCGCATCACCGTGTTCGCCTCGACCATCCGAAGGACGAGGTCCGTGATCCCGACCTTCATGAACGTCGTCCACTCGTTCATGTTCGAGTCCCCCACGATCACGTGCAGCCGCCGGAACCGCTCTGCGTCTGCGTGCGGCTCGTCGCGGGTGTTGATGATCGGCCGCGAGCGGGTCGTCGCCGACGACACACCCTCCCAGATGTGTTCGGCTCTTTGCGCGATGCAGTACTGGGCTCCGCGCGGTCCATGGAGCACTTTCCCGGCCCCGCAGTAGATCTGCCGGGTCACGAAGAACGGGATGAGGATGTCGGCCATCCGCGCGAACTCGCCCTGGCGGGCGACCAGATAGTTCTCATGGCACCCGTAGGAGTTGCCCGCGGAGTCCGTGTTGTTCTTGAAGAGGTAGACCTGCCCGCTGATCCCCTCCTCGTGAAGCCGGATCTCGGCGGCCGCGAGCAAAGCCTCGAGGATCCGCTCTCCCGCTTTGTCGTGAGCAACGAGATCCGTGACGGAGTCACATTCGGGAGTCGCGTACTCGGGGTGCGAGCCGACGTCGAGGTACAGCCGGGCCCCATTCTCCAGGAACACGTTCGACGAGCGTCCCCAATGCACCACCCTGCGGAAGAGGTAACGGGCCACCTCGTCTGGAGACAGCCGACGCTGGCCGCGGAACGTGCAGGTCACGCCGTATTCGTTCTCCAGGCCGAAGATCCGCCTATCCATAACCGGCAGTGTAGGCCCGGCCGGTGGGAGCACAGACTAGGCGGAAAGTATCTGCGAGATCTCGCTGTCTTCCAGCCGGAGGAACTTCCGCCTGTGCGAGCGGGTTCGGTCCAATACCCCGGCCTCCACGGATCCCGATTCGATCTGGCGACCCTCAGCGGCGGAGAGGGCCTTCACCCCTTCGCGGACGGCGGTCGGCAGGTCCCACCCCGGCCGGTAGGCCTCTTGGATCGCCGACGTGAGCTCCTCGGCGTGACCCCCGATCGCGACGAACTCGTGCTCGTCGTTGACCGAACCGTCGAACATGATGTGGTACAGCTCGTTGCGCCCTCCGTCGCCGTCGGTCACTTCGCCGACCAGGATCTCGACCTCATACGGCTTCATCTGCTGCGTGAAGATCATCGATAGCGCCTGCGAATACGCGTTCGCCAG
>JBGPKY010000260.1:0-3400 GCA_041486205.1 Actinomycetota bacterium | reverse complement strand
GCCTCCTGTTCGGTTATCCGACGGGTGCTGTCGCCCTGGACGCGGAGCAGACGCTCGATGGCGGCCGGCCGGAATCCCTCGGCGACCTGGAGCTCGACGAACGGCACGATCGCCATCTCGTCGTCGCGGAGTCGGTCATCGGGCGACGGTTGCGCCAAGCCGATCGCTTCGCGGATGCCCATCAGCAACTCGAGCGGGATCCCGGTCCGATCGCTGACCTGTCGGAACGTCTCGGCGGCCAGGGCGGTGAACCTCTCGAAGCTGGCCGCGTCGAGGAAGCCGAGCGACAGGGCACCGCGCTGGATGGCAGCGGCCAAACCGTCGAGCGGGATCCCCGCATCCTCGAGCGACTTGGCCATCAGCACGCGGCGCACGTCGCCGGGCGAGAAACGATCCGGCTCCTCGGGGGCAAGGATGCCGAGATCCACCAGTCGAACGAGATAAGAAGGCTCGACCCCGACCCGCTCAGCGGCGTCCTCGCGTGAGTACCAGGTCACTTGGCTAGCCTACCGCGGCCGCAGGTCACGTCACGGCGGACCGCGTAGTCTTCCACCGAGCACGAGGTCGCCCGGGGGGACGGACATTTCGATGGAGCGTAAGCGGATCAGCGCCGGGGGTGTGGTCGCCTCGGCCATCATCGGGCTCGGCCCGCAGGCCAAGGATCCCGTCCTCGGTCGACAGGGGATCCACCTCCTCGCTGCGGTACCCCTCTTCTCCGGCCTGTCGAAGCGGCACCTCCGGCGCTTGGCCGACAGGGTCAAATTGACCCGGTATCGCGATGGGAGGGTGATCGTCGAGTCCGGCCAGCCCGGGAACGCCTTCTACGTCATCGCGGAGGGACACGCGAAGGTCTTCCGCGGCAAGATCGCCACGGGACGACCGCTCGCTCGTCTGGGGCCCGGCGACTTCTTCGGCGAGATCGCCATCCTCGATGGTCGCCCGCGCTCGGCGACGGTCGTGGCCGACGGTCCGGTCATGGCGTTGCGTCTCTCTCGATCGGCCTTCCAACAGATCGTCAAGCGCGAGGCGTCCGTGTCCCTTTCGATCATCGCTGAGCTCGCGGCTCGGACCCGCCGCGGCGCTGTCCCCGAGTAGCCTCCGTACACCAGCGAAGGCCGTTGGCCGATCGAACTCGGTACCCTGCACGTATCGACAGCGGGAACAGGCGCGTGGACGATCGCGACCGGACGGCGGACCGGGTCGCCGACGCCGGCTCGGCCGCGCTCGCACCGCTCCTCGAGGCCTTCTCGCCGATGATGCTGCACGTCCATCGCGCGAGCGGCGCCGTCGTCGGACGACGCAATGAGCTCGATGCGATCCGCCAAGAGATCGCAACCGCGGGAGCCGGCAGGCTCCTCGGGCTGACCGTCGAGGGCGAGCCCGGTATCGGCAAGACCCGGCTGCTGCTCGCGGCGGGGGAGATCGCGACCGAGGCCGGCTTCACGACGATCGCCGTCACGGCTGACGAGGAGTTCCGCGGCCCGTTCCTGCTGGCGCGCTCGATCGTGGGCTGCCCGGACGCGCTCGCCTCCGCACGGTCCCCCGAGACCGCGGACGCGCTCGCGAGGTGCCTCGACGCGATGTCCGGGCAGGACGACCCCGGCCTCGCGACGCTGCCGCCGGATCGCCGGCTCTTGCGGACGTTCGACCTCGGGGCGGTGGCGTTCCGGGCTCTCGCGAAGGAACAGCCGCTGGCGGTCCTGATCGACGACCTCCAATGGGCGGACGACGACAGCCTCCGTCTGATCAGGTACGTGGTGCGCTCGAACGGCGCGAGCCCGATCTTCCTCATGTTCTCGATCCGCCCCGAGGAGCTCGCCCGGGTGACCGAGGCCGTGAACCTGATGGCGGACATGGACCGGATCGGCCTGCTCCGGCGCGTGAAGGTGAACCGGCTGACCCAGACCGAGACCGGGGAGCTGCTGAACCAGGTCCTCGGGGGACCGGTCGACGCGCGCGGCGTCGCCGTGATGCACGCCCAGGCCGAGGGCGTCCCCTTCATCGTGGAGGAGATGGCGCAGGCGTACCGGGACGGCGGCATGGTCCAGGAGATCGACAAGACGTGGCGCCTGGCCGCCAACGCCGAGCGGCTGGTGCCGTCGGCGGTGCGGACGCTCATCTCCCGGCGTGCGGCGCACCTGCCGGAGGAGACCACCGCGCTGCTCGCCGACGCGGCGGTGCTCGGCCGGCATTTCAGCCTGAAGGACCTGCGCGAGATCGAGCTCCGGGTCGGCGACCACGACGTGGAGCCCGAAGCGCTCGCGCGGGCGCTCGAGCCCGCCGTCACCGCGGGCCTGCTCGCCGAGCACCCTGAAGTCTCCGCCGCCGACTACAGCTTCCAGCACGAGCAGGTCCGCGACTTCGCGGCGGCGACGCTCACGCCCGTGCGACGGCGCGCGATCCACTCCGCGATCGTCACGCTCCTGCTCTCCGGCGAACCTTCGCCCGCGAGCCTCCCCCTGCTCGCGTACCACGCGAAGGAGGCCGGCGACGCCGCGGTGTGCGTCCGGTTCTCCGTCGAGGCGAGCCGGAACGCCCTGGCCGCGAACGCCCCCGAGGAGGTGCTGCGCGTGGTCGAGCTGGCCCTCCCCTCGGCAGCGACATCGAGGGAGCGCTTGGACCTCCTGGAGGCGCGGGACCAGGCGCTCGACATGCTCAGGCGGCCGAGCGACCGGCTGGAGGGGCTCGCGGAGCTCGCGGCGCTCGCGGAGGCGCTCGGCGACTCCCACCTGGAGCTGGACGTCCGGCTGCGCCGCGCCGCCGCGCTCCGCGTGGCCGAGGAAGGGGACCGCGCGGTCGAGCTGGCGCGCGAGGTCCGAGCGCTCGCCGTCTCGAGGCAAGACCGGAGCGCCGAGCTCGCGGCGTGCATGGAACTTGGACAGGACCTCCTGCGCGCCACGGCGGGTGAGGCGTACGTGCCCGCGGGGCGCGAGGTGGACCTCGACGGCGCGGAGGAGGCGTTTCGGCGCGCCACGGAGCTCGCGCACGAGCTCGGCGACGAGCCCACCCTGGCGGCGGCCCTCCGAGAGACCGGCGTCGTCCTGACCGGGAGAGTGCGGCTGTGGTTCGTCGAGCAGGTCCAGACGGGTGCGCATCTGCCGATCGCCCAACGCGTCGCCGCCGGCGAGGTGCTCGAGGACATCTTGCCGGAGCTCCCGATCGCGCCGATCGTGTTCGAGTCCACCGGGCTCTTCCAGCAAGCGCTCGAGCTGTTCGAGCACCTCGGTGACCGGCGGGGGGCGATGGCCTCCATCATCGCGATGGCGTACCTGAAGTGGGCGCCCGACATCCACCTCGGCTCCGGGGCGGCCCGGCACATCGAGGAGATCCGACGCTTGACCTCGAGGATGAAGGCGTTCACGAACGAGAGCGAGCGGGCCGCGTTCGAGGCGCAGATGCT
>JBGPKY010000259.1:0-3440 GCA_041486205.1 Actinomycetota bacterium | reverse complement strand
TTCTGAACGCCGCCGTCGCCAAGGACGAGCCGGGTTATCCGCGTGATCTGATCGCGCCGAGCGGGCTCGTGGTCGAGCCCGAAGCCGCGATTGGCCCGGGCGAGACGAAGCTCGTTCACGTCTCCGCGACGGACCCCATCTGGGAGACGGAGCGCTTGGCGCTCCTCCTCTACGATCCCGACAGCCGCTTCGGAGGGCTGCTCATGTTCCAGGACTCCGAGGGCAAGCGCTATCTGTCGGCGGTCGGCGGGCCGATCCTTCCGACCTTCAATCTGAAGGCGCTGTAGAGGCTTCCGTTGATCCACGACCGTCCACGCGCGAGGGCCGTGATCACGCTCGTCGCGCTTCTCGGCGGAGCGTCGTCGACCGCCGCGCTCGCGCACGGCGGCGCGACGATCGACAAGGATCCGTGCGTGCAAAAGACCGGCAACTGGTCCGTGCACTTCACGGTCTACGAACCTGAGATCGATCCCTACGGCGAGTACTGTGCCGACGTTCCGAAGGCCGGACCGATGATCGTCGTCCTCGACTTGGTCGATCAGGAATTGCGGAAGGTCCCCTTCGCCCTCGAGATCGTCAAGCTGAACGGATCGTCCCGCGAGACCATCCACCAGGTGCCGGCCAAGCCTTACCCGAGCGGCGTGATCAACGCGCAGCTGGCGATCGCCTCGCCTGGCCGCTACGCGGCGATCGTCACCCCCGAAGGTAAGGATCCGATCCTCTTCCCCATGCGGGTCGAGATTGCGATGCCGCTCTGGGTGTGGGTCATCCCGCTGCTGCTCGTCGCGCCTCTCCTCTACTACTGGAGCCAGCGCCGCACGCCCCCGCCGGCCGCGGCTTCCGAGGCGCGGCGAAACCTCGCGCTGGTCAAGTGACGAAGCGGATCCTGTTCGTCGCCCTCGTCCTCGTCGCCGCGCTCGCGGCCGCGCCTCGCCGCTGGGTTCCCGCCCTGCTCGAGCCCGCGCGCGCCGTGCTCGTCGGCGACGCCGCGTACCGGAGCCCGCCCGCGACCCTGCCGATCGACCTCGGAACGAGCGAGCCTCCCTGCGCGAACGAGCACCCGGAGTGGCGCGACGCGCAGGTGATCGAGGGCGTCACGATCGAGCGCTCGACGGTATGCGAGCCCGACAATCCGTACCTCGTCGCGGCCGTCGTCAAAGGGACGAACAACGTCTCGATGGAGACGCTGATGAAATCCGGGCTCGCTCCCGACGCGGTGGTCAAGACGAATGATCGCGACGGCGACGGCGACGCCGACGACATCCACATCAAGCTCGAGGTGGTGGAGCTGAACGGCCACTCGCCCGACACCCCGGAGCTCATTCCGCGCTTTCCGATCGCGCCGGGCATCGCGCCCGGCTTCTGGGTGTTTGCGCCGAAGAGCTTCGGAATGGCCACGAGGAGCCTCGAGGACCTGCGCGCGAATCCACTCTTTCGCGTTCCGTCCCCCTCGATCCGTGTCGAGCAGGGAGACCACGTCTCCGTCACGCTCGAGAACACGCATTACCTGCCGCACACGATCCATTTCCACGGCGTGGATCATCCCTATCATTTCTTCCTCGACACGCCCGACGTGAAGGACGCGCGGGTCGGCAACGACGGCGTACCGGAGACCGACGAGCACACGGTCATGCCCGGGGACAGCCACACCTACGAGTTCACGCCGCGCCATGCGGGCACGAAATTCTACCACTGCCACGTCCAGCCGCAGGCGCACCTGTTGATGGGGCTCCAGGGGATGTTCGTGGTCGAGGAGAACCGGCCCGACACCTGGCTCGAGACGCTGAACGTCGGCGCCGGCCAGGTCCGCCATCCCTCGGTCGCGGTCCGCGAGCAGTACGCGAGCGAATACGACCTCCACTACATGGATCTGGACAAGAGCTTGCACGAGCTCGTGCAGAAGGTGAACGACCCGCGCCTGATCGCCCGCGCGATCAACCGCACCTACAACATCACAAAGCGGGTGGCGACGTACTTCCTGCTGAACGGCCGGTCGTTTCCCTACACGTTCCGCGAGTCACTGGTGGTGGTGAAGCCGGACGAGAAGGTGAAGCTTCGGGTGCTGAACGGCGGGATGTCGTTGATCTCGCTTCATCCGCACGGCCAGGCGGTGACGGAGACCGACCTCGACGGGATCGCGGTTCCCCCCGCGGCGCGGGTCACACGCGACGTCGTGGCGATCGCCGCCGCGCAGCGCGTCGATCTTCTCCTCGACACCACGAACGACGGCCTCCACAGCTACGGCGACGGCGTGTGGCTGCTCCACGATCACAACGAGCACGCGTTCACGACCGACGGCGTGAGCCCCGGAGGAAGCATCAGCGCGATCGCCTACGAATCCTATCTCGACGCGACCGGCTGGCCGATCACGCACGGCATCGACTGGAAGCCCTTCTTCTCTCCCGAATACTATCGCCGAAAGATTCCGGTGTGGGTCACCTACGACGACCTGGGGATGCTCGGTGAGGCCGGACCCGCGTCGCCGGCACCGAGGCAAGTGGCCGCGCGTGCGCTGCTCGCGGGTCTCGTAGCCGGCGCGCTCGGATCGGGGTTCGGCCGGCGGCGTCCGAGGCGGCTGCTTTGACCGCCGCTCTCGTCGCGGCGCTCGCGGCCGTGCTCGCCGTCGGTGCGGGTGCCGCGGAGCCCGCCGCTGATCACTCGCACGAGGGCCATGCGATGGACGGCATGCAGATGTCGGCGCAGGGCATGGTGATGAACCAGAACACCGACCGCCTGCCGCAAGACTGCGCGAGCATCTCGCAGGACGTCGCGATCACGGTTCATGCGGGAAGGAAGTACGCCGCGAAGTATCCGGGAACGATGTATGCCTACGATCGGGGTGCGTGGGACGTCCCGCCGTGCTCGCGGATCACCGTCACCCTGGTGAACGAAGACCGTGTGCGCCATCAGTGGATGCTTCACGGCCTGCCGCGCTACCTCTACCCCGAGGGAATGTTCCACCTCGAGGTGAGCGGCCCGGGGGAGGGAAGCGGCACCTTCATCGTGCCAAGCGTGAAGAAGACCTACCTCGTCCATTGCGACGTGCCGCAGCACGCCGAGAAGGGCATGAAGGCCGAGCTCAGGGGGGCCGGCGGCGACGGCGACCTGCCGAGCATTCCGGGCGTGTCGGCTGCGATCGAGCCCGACGCCTATCGCGTTCGTTGGGACGCGGCCACCTTGGTCCTGGCGGGGGCGGCGGGGCTCCTCGGCGCCGTGTTCGGGTTCCGCGCGCTGCGATGGTAGGGCGTCAGTCTCGGTAGAATGCTCGGCGATACGAAAACGCGGTTGGCTTTCGTCGATCCGTACTCGGATGGACGAAAACCAACCGCAACAGCGCGAAGCGCTGAAGGTAGTAGACCGATTCGGTGGGCTATCGTTTTCCGCGCTCCGCGCTCTCCATCGTCCCGAAGCATTCGGAGGTGAGGCGATCTGTGACGCAC
>JBGPKY010000258.1:0-3454 GCA_041486205.1 Actinomycetota bacterium | reverse complement strand
TCCTCGGGCGACCACGGCGCCGTCGCACCCTTTCTCAACAAAGAGCGGGAGTTCCTGCAGAGCCTCGCCAGCCTCGTCCAGGGTCACGCCGAGAACGTGAAGGTGATGGTGAAAGCCCACCGCGAACGAACCTCGAGCCCGGCGACGCCGCAGCCTTCGCCAGTGCGCGTGCCCGAGCCTACCGAGGCTCCGAAAGCGGCTGCAGAGGCCGCAACCACGTCGCTCGCATCGGAGAGCAGCTCGGACTCGGTCCTACCTTCGACCGACGTTGCGACCGGGGCGTCCTCCGACCGCCCTGCACGCTCGCTCCGCGAGCTGTTCTGGGGAGAGGACTGAGGCCGACGCCGGCCTCGGCGGAGCGCACCTCGGCTCTCGTCTACGGCGCGGCCTTCGTCCTGGTACTGGTCGCGGCCACCACGCTGTTCCTCGGTCTGTTGGACGACAGCGCGCGAGTCCTCATCGGCTCGATCGTCGCGAGCTTCGGTGCGCTGGTGCTTCTCGCGACCGGCGTGGTGAGAAGCTCAGGCCCGTCGAAGGCTGATGACCGCGACTGAGCCTTGGACACGCGCCTCCACGCGGAAGGTCGCGGCGTCCACCGTGCCTTCCACCGACGAAGTCGCCAGGGTCTCCCCGGCGACGTAGTCGCGGTGAAGGGTGAAGGCTTCCCCAAGATCGCCGGATGCCTCCACGCCCAGCGCGATCCGGTCGCTGACCTCCAAGCCCGCCGTCTTCCTGGCGTCTTGGATGAGTCGCACCAGCTCCCGCGCGAGCCCTTCGAGTCTGAGCCCCTGGGTCAGCTCGAGATCGAGCGCCACCGTGAGCCCGCCCTCCGAGGCAACTCCCCATCCCGCGCGTGTCTCCTGCGTCAGGTCGACATCCGTGGCCTCCAGCGCAACGTCGCCGGATGCCGTCGGGATCGTGAGCGACCGACCCCCCGCTAGCGCCCTCGCGATCGTTCCGTCGTCGGCTGCGAGCGCCTGCGCGACGTCCTTCACCCGCGAGCCCAACTTCGGGCCGAGGATCTTGAAGTCGGGCTTCGCGCGCCAGCCGCTGATCTGCTCCGCGGACTCCGCGAACAGGACTTCCTTCACGTTCAACTCTTGAGCCACGAGACCGAGGAGCGGCGAGATGGCGGTGTGGTCGCCGGCGTAGTGAACGACGGCCTCGGCCAACGGCTGGCGGACCTTGGTTCTGGTTTCCGTCCGAACGCGTCGGCCCAGCTCCACGATCGCGCGCGCCGCAGCCATCGCCCCATCGAGCGCTTCATCGATGGTTCGCTCGTCCGGCGATGGGTAGTCGGACAGGTGGACCGACTCCGGCAAGCCTTCAGCCGCGGCGAGGTTGCGCCACAGTTCATCCGCGATGAAGGGCGTGAAGGGCGCGAGCAGCTGGGCAAGGGTGACCAGACAGCGGTATAGCGTGAGGAACGCCGAGCGCCCCCCCTCCCCGCTATCGCCGAGGGGGTTCCAGAACCGACGCCGCGCGCGACGGACGTACCAATTGGAGAGGTCGTCTACGAACGCGGCGATCCGCCTTCCGGCGGCGGTCGCGTCGTAGCGCTCCAGCCCTTCGCGCGACTCGCGAACGGTTCGAGCGAGCTGCGAGAGGATCCAACGGTCCAGCAGGGGCAGATCCGCGACCGCCACGTCGCCTTCAGACGAGGGGTCGAAGCCGTCGGCGTTCGCGTACGTCACGAAGAATGCGTACACGTTCCAAAGGGTCAGGAGGAACTGCCTCACCGTTTCATCCAGAACCTCCATCGACACACGGCGTGGCGCCCACGGCGAACCGCTCGTGAGCAGGTACCAACGGAGGGCGTCGGCTCCCTGGCGGTTCAGGACGTCCCAGGGGTCGATCGCGTTGCCGACGCTCTTGGACATCTTCCGGCCTTGCGCGTCAACGATGTGGCCGAGACAGACGACGTTTCGATACGTCGTCGAATCGAACTGCAGGACCCCTTCGGCCATGAGCGTGTAGAACCACCCGCGCGTCTGATCGATCGCCTCGGAGATGAAGTCGGCCGGGAACCTGCCTTCGAACTCCTCGAGCCCGCGGCCGAGCTCGGGATGGTAGCTCCACTGCGCGAAGGGCATCGCGCCCGAGTCGTACCAGGTGTCGATGACCTCCTTGACTCGGTGAGCCTCCTCGCCGCACGACGGACAGGCGATCGTCACCACGTCGATCGCCGGCCGGTGCGGATCGATGTCTGTCACATCTCGGCCCGCCAGCTCCGACAGCTCGGTCAGCGACCCGATCGCGGTCGCGTGATCCTTCGGGCAGCGCCAGATCGGGAGCGGGGTTCCCCAGTAGCGCTCACGCGATAGCGCCCAGTCGACGTTGTTCTCGAGC
Organism: Actinomycetota bacterium; assembly: GCA_041486205.1. GTDB lineage: Bacteria > Actinomycetota > UBA4738 > UBA4738 > HRBIN12 > JBGPKY01. The sequence goes on along the minus strand of JBGPKY010000258.1, from coordinate 1,105 downwards.
CAGTCGCCGTAGCGGCCGTGCTTGATGTGGTCGGGGTACCAATTGACGGCTTCGTTGACCGCGAGCAAGCGGTCCTTCATGGCCGTCGTGCGGATGTACCAAGAGCTTCGCGCGAAGTAGAGCAGCGGCGTGCTGCATCGCCAGCAGAGAGGGTACATGTGCTCGATCGTCTCGTCGCGCAGGAGCAGCCCGCGCGCGCGAAGGTCTTCGGTGATGGGCGGGTCGGCATCCTTGAAGAACCTCCCGCGAACGAACTCGGGCGCCTCGTCGGTGAATCGCCCCTCGCCGTCGATCGGTTTGAAGACCGGCCAGCCCTGGCGCAACCCGAGCTCGAGATCCGGGGCGCCGAACGCGGGAGCCATGTGCACGACCCCAGTTCCCTCGTCCATCGAAACGAAGTCGCCGCCCACGATCGAATGGGCCCCTGCGACGTTCGGGTAGGGAGGGATGTAGCTCGTACCCTCGAGCGCCCCGCCCTTGAGGATCTCAACCAACGCTCCCTGTTCGCCGAGAACCTTCGATCGCAACGCTTCGGCCAATATCAACTTCTGCCCGTCGATCTCGACGATGGCGTAGTCGGCGTCGGGATCGACGGCGACGCCGGTGTTGGAGATGAGTGTCCACGGGGTGGTGGTCCAAACGACGAGGAACGCGCCGTCCAACTCCCCGCCGGGGGAGCGCACCATGAACTTCACGAAGACGCTCGGATCCTCGACCTGCGTGTATCCCATCGCAGTCTCGGCGTCGGAGAGCGCAGTGCCGCACCGGGGGCAATACGTGGTGACCTTGTCGGCTTCGAAGAGGAGCCCCTTCGCGTGCAGCTGCTTGAGCGACCACCAAACGCTCTCGACGTATCCGGTGTCCATCGTCCAGTACGCGTCGGAGGTGTCGATCCAGAAGCCGAGCCGGTCCGTTAGCTTCTCCCACTCGTCGACGTAGCGTGTGACCGACTCGCGGCAAAGTCGGTTGAACTCCGCGATGCCGAACGTTTCGATATCGCCCTTGCCGGTGGTGCCGATCTCTTTCTCGACTTCTATCTCGACCGGCAGACCGTGGCAGTCCCACCCGGCCTTCCGCGGGACGAAGTGACCGGTCATCGTCTTGA
>JBGPKY010000257.1:0-3492 GCA_041486205.1 Actinomycetota bacterium | reverse complement strand
ATGGCCGTCTTCGAGCCACTGAGAACGGTCACAGCCGCGAGGATCCCCGCGCTCAGCACCAGGATCGCCACGAGGACCGCGACGATCCTCACGGCGGGCGATCGCTTGCTCTGTGGCGGCGGTGCCGGGATGCTCGACATCGGCGCGGCCCACGGGTTCTCTTGCGGTGGCGGCGGTGGCGGCGGCGGCGGGGGCGGGGGCGCCTCGTTCACGGGCGAAGCATGGGCGTCTTCCTTCCGCCATGCAAGGCTCGGTCCGTGCGCCGGCTGGATCAGGTGCGGCGGTAGACGCGAACCGACAGCGGCACGAAGACGAGCAAGATCGCGAGGAACCAGGCTGTCGATTGCCACATGTGCGTGAGCAGGTGGCCGTTCGGATAGAGGTGCCCCAACGTGAGCGAGCGGGCCGTCTCGACCCAGATGCTCACGGGGTTGACCTTCGACCAGGCCTGGAGCCAGCCCGGGAATCTGGTGGCCGGGACGAATGCCGTGCTCGCGAAGACGAACGGGAAGATGACGGTGAAGCTCGCTGCCTGGACCGCTTCCACGCTCTTCAGCGCGAGCCCCGCGAAGGCGAAGATCCAGGTGAAGGCGTACCCGATCGAGAGCACCCCGGCGATCGCGAGGACCGCATCCAGCGTACCGGCGTGGAAGTGGAAGCCGACGAGGACGGCCACGCCAAGCATCAGCATCGTCTGGAAGAGGATGGCGACGGCGTCGGCGAGCGTTCGGCCGGCGAGGACGGCCGAACGGGCCATCGGGAGCGAGCGGAACCGGTCGACCAATCCTTTCTTAAGATCGTCAGCCAGGCCGACGCCGGTTTGTGTAGCGGTGAAGATCGCCGTCTGCACGAAGATGCCCGGCATCAAGAAGTCGACGTACGGGATCGTCTTGGGGAGGATGGCCTCGATCGCGCCCCCGAACACGTAGACGAACAGTAGGACGAACATCACCGGCTGGATGGTCGAGAAGACCAGCAGGTCGGGTTTGCGCACGTAGGTGATCAGGTTGCGCTTCGTTAGGACCCAGCCGTCGGCGATCGCGAAGCCCACGCGGGAGCCCGCGCGCTCTTGGCTCGTCGTCGAAGTCTCAACGCTCACGGCGGGCCCCCTTCCTGCGCCTACGGCCGGTTCGGTCGCCGTCCCGAGCCGTTTCGGTCGCCTCCTCGGCTGCGCGACCCGTCAATGCGAGGAACACGTCATCGAGCGTCGGGCGACGAAGCGAGATGTCCGCCAACGTCACGCCTGCGGCGTCGAGCCTTCGGACCGCCTCGGTGAGGATCCCGGTTCCGTCGCCGCCCACGGGCAGCGTGATGTCGCCCGTGCTGTTGTCGACCTTCCCGCCGCCGGGGCCGAGACCCAGCACGGCACCGGCAGCCTCGGGAACCTGCGTTCGGTCGGCTACGCGCAGCGCGAGGACCTCGCCACCGACGCGCGTCTTCAATTGGTCGGCGGTTCCCTCCGCGATCACGCGGCCGCCGTCGATCACGGCGATCAGGTCGGCCAGGCGATCCGCTTCCTCCAGGTACTGCGTGGTGAGCAACAGCGTAGTTCCGTCCCTCACGAGCTCGCGGATCGTGTCCCACATCTCCTGCCGGCCCCGCGGGTCCAGGCCGGTGGTCGGCTCGTCCAGGAAGAGGACTTCGGGTTTTCCGACGAGGCTAGCGCCGAGGTCCAGGCGCCGCCGCATGCCGCCCGAGTAAGTCTTGGCCGGTCGGTTCGCGGCCTCGCTCAGGCGGAAGCGTTCGAGGATCTCCTTCGCGCGCCGGCGCGATTCGGTCGCGGAGAGGTGGTAGAGGCGGCCGACCATGTCGATGTTCTCCAAGCCCGTTAGGTTCTCGTCGATGGCGGCGTACTGGCCCGCGAGGCCGATGACGTGGCGGAGCGGCTCGGCGTCCTTGACGACGTCGTAGCCGGCCACACGGGCGCGGCCTTCGTCGGGTTCGAGGAGCGTCGTCAGGATGCGGACCGCGGTCGTCTTGCCTGCACCGTTGGGCCCGAGCATGCCGAGCACGGTACCGGGCTCGACCGTGAGGTCGATCCCGGCCAGGGCGTGGACCTCGCCGAAGCTCTTCCTGATCCCCTCAACGACGATCGCCGGCTCGCCCAAGTGATCCCCCTCCCGAGCTGTCGCCCCGGAACTTTACGGGCCCCGGACGCTTACCCCAACCCGACAACCCGGTGACGCTCGGTATCCTTCCGGCGTGCTCGAGCTGATCGAACTCTCGCGTCGGTTCGGCGAAGTTCGGGCGCTCGATCGCGTGTCCTTCACGGTGCCCGAAGGCCGGATGGTCGGCTTCGTCGGGCCGAACGGCGCCGGCAAGACGACGGCTATGCGGATCGCGCTCGGCGTGCTTCAGCCCGACTCGGGTGAGGTGCGCTGGCGCGGTGCGCCGGTCGACGCGGCCGTTCGGCGGCGTTTCGGCTACATGCCCGAGGAGCGCGGCCTCTATCCGAAGATGCGCGTGCTCGACCATCTCGTGTACCTCGCGAGGCTGCACGGTCTCGACCCCGCCGACGCGCGCTCCTCGGCCGAGCGAACCATCGAGACCCTCGGCGTCGCCGACCGCCGTCGCGACCGCGTGGAGTCGCTATCTCTCGGGAACCAGCAGCGCGTTCAGCTCGCCGCCTCCCTCGTCCACCGGCCCGAGGTTCTCGTACTGGACGAGCCCTTCTCCAGCCTCGATCCCGTCGGCGTCGACGTGCTCTCCGGTGTGCTGCGCGAGCAGGCGTCTGCGGGCGTGCCGGTCGTCTTCTCGAGCCATCAGCTCGAGCTGGTCGAACGCCTCTGCGACTCGATCGTGTTGATCGACCGCGGGCAGATAGTCGCCGCGGGGACGATAGCGGAACTGCGCGCGTCGGACCGCCGGCGCTTGGTTCGCGTAGAGGTCTCCGGGGCGGTCCCGGGCTGGGTGGATCGGGTTCCCGGCGCCCGCGTGGCGGAGCGCCTGGCGACGGGAGCGATCTTCGAGCTCGCTCAGGGAACCCGAGAGGGCGACGTCCTCGACGCGGCGCGCGCGGCCGGGGAGCTCACGTATTTCAGCTTGGTGCGTCCTTCGCTCGCGGAGGTCTTCCGGGAAGTGGTGAGCGGATGACGAAGGACCGCGGCGATCGCCGCGCGTACGTGATCGTTGCCCGGCGAGAGTTCGTCGAACGTGCTCGAGATCGGAGCTTCGTCATCTCGACCGCGGTCACGCTCCTCATCGTCGTGGGCTTCATCGTCGCCGGATCGATCTTCGGGAAGGGGACGAGCTTCGACCTCGGAGTCGTGGGCGACCCCTCGCGGAAGACGGGAGAGGAGGTCGTCGCCGCCGCGAAGGCGTTGAACATCGCCGTCACGGTTCACATGTTTACGGACAGGGCAACAGCGACGGCGGCTGTTCGCGACGGCTCGGTAGATGCCGCCGTCATCGATGGTGCCGAGATCCTAGTGAAGTCCGAACCCGCGGCCGAGCTCGTCGCCCTCGTCCAAGCTGTCTCGTCGCGCGAACGCT
>JBGPKY010000256.1:0-3551 GCA_041486205.1 Actinomycetota bacterium | reverse complement strand
TGTGCGCTCGGGTGCCGTCTACGTGGCGCTCGGTGTCGGGGTCTGGTTGGCGTTCCACGCAGCCGGCGTGTCGGGGACCGTCGCCGGCGTGACGCTCGGACTCCTCACCCCTTCGATCCCGTTCCAGCGACCGAAGGCCGTGAGCGAGGAGGCCCACCGGGTGGCCGATGAAACCGTGGATGATCCCTTTCCTCCGGACGCCGACGCCGGGCAGTGGCTATCCCTGGCCGAGCTCTCGCGCGAAGCCGTTTCGCCACTCGCCAGGGTCGAGAGCCTCCTGCATCCGTGGACGAGTTACCTCGTCGTGCCGATCTTCGTGCTGTCGAATGCCGGCGTCGCGCTGTCCGGCCACGCGCTCGCCGAGGCTGCGACCAGCCGGGTGGGGATCGGCATCGTCGTCGCTCGAGTGGTCGGTAAGACGCTGGGGATCTCGATCGCCTGCTGGTTCGCCGTCCGGCTGGGGGTTGCACGGTTGCCGGCCGGTTCCGAGTGGCGGCACGTAGTCGGTGTCGCCGCGGCGGCCGGCGTCCCGTTCACGGTGTCGCTGTTCTTGACGCAGCTCGCGCTCCCGGTCGGACTCGTGGACGTGGCGAAGGTCGGGATCCTGGGTGGCGCGCTGATCGCCGGCGTCTTCGGGGTCGTCGTTCTGCGAGCTGCCGGCCGGCGCTAGGTCTCTTCCTCGCCTGGTTCGCGCTCCATCTCGATCTCGGCCCGCGCGATACCTCGCGGCTGCCCCTGCCGGACCCAGAGCACATAGAGAACGCCGGCGGTCAGGAACGAGGCCACGAGGGAGAGGATCGGGTAGCCACGTCCGAGGTTCACGAGGATCGTGAATCCGACGAGCAACGTCCCGACGACGTTCACGGCGAGGTGGAAGCGATCGCCTTCGCGGCGGGAGAACTTCGCCATCGCCAGGAGCCCGGATAGGAAGCTGACGAACACGGCGACGGCGTAGAAGAGCACGAGTTCCTGGTCGCGGCCTCCGGCAGCGATCACGACGATGCCCGAAACGACCAGGTATACGACGACGCTCCAATACGGCGTGTGGTGGTGGTTCACGGCGCCCAGGGCGCGCGGCAGGATCCCGACGTGGTTCCGGTTCTGAGCGTCCCGACGCGCGAGCGCCTTGAGGAGCCCCGGGCCGGCCTGGAAGGAGGAACTGGCCGCGGCGAGCAGGAGGAGCGAGCTGGTCAGCTGGAACATCGCGAACAACGCGCCACCGCCGACGGACGCGTTGGCCACGTCCGCGATCAGCGTGCTGTCATGAGCAGGGATCCCGACGTGGAGGTGCACGGCGAGCACCACGAGGACGATCGTCAGCGACCCCTCGATGGCGAACGTGAGCCAGAGGGTCACGCGCCCGAACCGCTCGCGCCCTCCGTCGTCCAGCTGCCCGAGCTGCGCGATGGCCGAGGACGGCGCCTCGACGCCCGTCGCGAGCGCCATCGCCACCGGGAACGCGATGAACACTCGCCAGAGAGACGCCGGCCCGGTCGTCAACTGGTGCGGCTGGAAGATCGGCGTGTGCGGCGCGAGGAAGCCGGCGGCCACCACGACGACGGCCACCGCGATGAAGGCGACGGTCATCGCCGCGAACACCGAACGCCCGATGTGCCCGAACCACGTCAGCCCGGCTACGAGGCAAACGAGCGCGAGCGCGATCACGGTCCGTTGCGGCGCAAGGGACGGGAAGTAAGCGATCACCGCCGACGCGGAGGCGGCAACGCTGATCGCGATCGTGAGAACGAAGTCGACGATGAGCGCCCCGAGCGGCGCGAAGGCCCATCCCTCGCCGAAGGCCACCGCGGTCGCGGCCACCGCGCCGCCGCCCTGAGGGAACCGCCGGATCAGCTGGTCGTAGTTCAGACGGACCAGCGAGATGATCGCGAGAACGATCCCCATCGTGAGGAGCAGGAGATCGAGGTGGCCCCGCAGCGCCCTCAGGCCCGCTTCGATCGCGTAGGCGACCGAGGAGACCGGGTCGGCCATGACGGCGAAAGAGAACGCGAGGAGCAAGGCCAGACGGCTCGCGGTGTGGCCACGCGAGGACGACGTGACCCTCATGGAAACACGCTCGAAAACGCGAAAAGGCGCACCGGTTCCACCCGCCGACCAGGCTTCCCGGCACACCTCTCTCGTTCGCGATGATACGCGGACGGGGAAGGGTGCTCAAGCCGGAGGACGGTCGTCCGCGAGCAGCATCGGGCGTCTGCAGCCGGGCTCTCGGCTTCCCCTATAATCCCCGGGGCTTCAAGAGCGAACGACACTTCCCCCCACCCACGAACGAGGAGGATCCCGTGCACGTCCTGGCCGCGGAGGGTACGCCGATCAAGGCGGTATTCGGCTCCTTCGAGAACCGGACCCTCTGGGTCATCTTCGGCATCTCGATCCTCGCTCTCCTGTTCGCGTACTACCTGGTACGCGAGGTACTAGCGGCGTCCGAGGGCACCGACAAGATGAAGGAGATCGCGAAGGCGATCCAGGAGGGTGCCAGCGCATACCTGAAACGCCAGTTCAGCACCCTCGGCATCTTCCTCGCGCTCCTCACCGTCCTGCTGTTCTTCATCCTCCCCGTTCCGAAGAACGCCTCCCATTCCGACTTCGTCTTGCGGTTCGGCCGCTCGATCGCGTTCATCCTCGGCGCCGGGTTTTCGGCGCTCACCGGGTTCACCGGGATGTGGCTCGCCGTGCGGGCGAACGTTCGAACCGCCAACGCCGCGAAGGAATCCGGACTGCGGCGTGCGATGCGCATCGCGTTCCGCGCCGGCGGCGTGGCCGGGATGTTCACGGTAGGCCTCGGCTTGCTCGGCGCGACCATGATCTTGATCATCTTCAAGTCCGACGCGACCAGTGTGCTGGTCGGATTCGGCTTCGGCGGCGCGCTGCTCGCGATGTTCATGCGAGTAGGAGGCGGGATCTTCACGAAGGCGGCCGACGTCGGCGCCGATCTCGTGGGCAAGGTCGAGGTGGGGATCCCCGAGGATGACCCGCGTAACGCCGCGGTCATCGCCGACAACGTGGGTGACAACGTCGGTGACTGCGCCGGGATGGCCGCCGACCTGTTCGAGTCCTACGAGGTGACGCTGGTCGCCTCGCTGATCCTGGGCGCGGCCGCGTTCCAACACTCCGAGGTTGGCGCGATCGCCGGCGTGATGTTCCCGCTGTTCGTTCGCGCGGTTGGCGTCGTCACCTCCATCATCGGGATCCTCTCCGTGGCGCCGCGGAGCGAAGACGAGCACGGTATGAAAGCGATCAACCGCGGGTTCTTCCTCTCCGCGATCATCTCCGCCGCAGCGGTCTTCGTGATCTCGTCGATCTACATGAAGACGCCCCGGCCGGCCTTCGCGGTGGCGTTCGGACTGATCCTCGCATCGGTCATCCAGATCCTTACCCAGTACTTCACCGACACGAAGCACAAGCCGGTCCAGGAGATCGCGGAGGCCACCCAGACCGGACCGGCGACGACGATCCTTTCAGGGTTCGCCACGGGCCTCGAGTCGACGGTCTGGTCGATCCTGGTGATCGCGGCCGCGATCATGGGTGCCTTCTTG
>JBGPKY010000255.1:0-3581 GCA_041486205.1 Actinomycetota bacterium | reverse complement strand
GGTCAGATCGATCCACGAGATCGACAGGCCGCGCCGGCTCAAGGTTGTATATGTCGGGCCGCGTGCCGTTCCGGTAGCCGAGGATGTCCCGGAACCCCTCCGTCGCCAGCAACACGACGCGCGTCCGGCGCCGGGTGAGGATCGCGTTCGTCGCTACGGTCGTTCCGTGAGACAGCAGTCGGATGTCATCCGCTTCGACACCCTCGGAGCCGAGCACTGCGAGGGCGTCCTCCAGACCTTGCGATGGGTCGGCAGGGGTCGAGATCACCTTCGCGACCCGCACGCCTCCCTCGCTCCCGATCGCGACGGCGTCGGTGAACGTGCCGCCGACATCGACGGCGACGACCCAGGTCTGCGTCAGTGCCACCTCTTCCGGTGCTGGCCTCGGTCGCTGCCGGCGGCTCGCGGCCAGCGCTTGGTGGTGCGGGATTCTAGCGGAGCCCGTATCCCGATGGGGCTGCGCTCATGACTGGGACGCAGGATCGCCGCGTTGAAGGATGCTTGCTGCTTCCAGGCCCGGATGTTGTTACCCGAACACGAACGGGCCGGGCCCAGCGAAGGGCCCGGCCCGATCGGTGACCTATCGCCTCACGAGCACTTCGGCCTCTGACGAGGCTTCGTCCGGTGAGACCACCCGGAACCCGCGAGATCGGTGAACTGGTTGGATTCTGCCGGTCTCCCGGCAACGAGCGGGGCGGTGGCCCCAGCCCGCGAGGGGCGGCTCAGCAGCCAGTCACCTCGAGGGTCTCCTGCCGTTTATGCAAGTTGGACCACCTCCTTCCTCTCGTGCCGCACATGGTGCCGCAGAACCCGCGGGAAGGCAACAAGGCCGGCGGTCCTTACCGCCGCCTGTCGCTGCGCGCGTCCCGGATCGGAGTTTCCGCGGCTACCGGGGGTGTTGCGGCTTGGCCTCCCGGGACGGCCGAAAGCGCTCCTCGGCCTCGCGCGAGCGCCGGGACTGTTCCTCGGCCTTCGCGTGGTCTCCCCGCCGCTCGGAAACGCGGGCGAGCGCGCGCCAGGTCCAGCTCGCAAGCTGTCGCTCGCCGAGCTCCTCCGATATGCGGATCGCCTTGCGGAGGTCCTTCTCGGCCTCGTCCAGGCGGCCCAGCTCCCTTTTCGCGATGCCGCGCTCGGCTGTCGCGTCGCCGAGCTCCCATCTGGCGCCCAGGTCCTCGAAGACGGCGATCGCGTCGTCGAGACAGGGCAGAGATTCCTCGATCCGGCCGAGGTCTTGGAGAACCCGAGCGCGTTGCACGGTCGTCACGGCGATGCTGAACTGGTCGCCGGTCTCCTCGGCGAGCGCGCTCGCCTCGTCGCTCAGCGCGAGCGCCTCCTGCAGGGCGAAGGCGGCCGCGGGGCCGGACTCATGTGGGCCTCCGGTGCGATTGATCGACAGCGAGTTGAGCGCGCGGACACGCGCCCAGTCGTCCTCAGGATCGGCGACCGCGAGCGCACGTTGCCACATCGCCTCGGCGTCCTCGAATCGCTCCCGCGTCCACGGCACCCACCCGGCGAAGAGCAGCGTCCGGGTGATCGCCCACGGATCCCCGAGCTTCTCCGCGGCGGCGAGCGCGGCGCTCAGGAGCGTCTCGGCCTTGTCGAGGTCGGCCTCGACGTTGATCGCGATGTCTCCGAGGAACCGCTGCGCGAGGGCAAGCGCGAAGGGGTCGCCGGTCTTCGTGCCGAGCGACACGGCCTGCTCCAGCGCTTCGGTCGCCTGGGGGTACTCGCCCAGCCAGTAGTGGGCCTCGCCCATGCCGGCGAGCGCACGCGACTCGCGAACCCCCCACCGTTCTTCGGGGCCCGCCATCGACAGCGCGCGCCCGTAGTAGTCGATCGCGCTTCGGCTTTCCATCCGGCGCCGCGCGCGGTCGCCCGCTTCGAGGAGCGCGTCCGCGGCGCGTTCGGGGACCGTGCGGTCCTCCGGATCCAGGTCGAGCGACGCGAGCGCCGCGAGCTCGATGTGCTCGGAGGCCCACGCCGGGTGGCCGCCCGCCAGGAGGCGGTCGCCGATCAGCTGGTGCAGCCGGACGCGCTCGCGCTTCGGGAGGTTCGCGTACGCCACCTCCTTCAGCGTCGAGTGGCGGACGCGCCAGCGCCCCACGGCGTGGCCTCCCTCCTCGCGCACCAGGATCTCAGCCTCCTCCAGCTGTCTGAGCTCCTCGACGGTGGCCTCCGGATCGATTGCGGCGAGCTCCTCGAGGTCGAACGAGACGAAGAACGTCGACGCGCGCCGGGACAGCTCGCGGAGCCGCGGAGCCAGGTGGTCGAGCCTGGCGGAGACGATGGCCTGCACGGTGGGCGGGAGGCTTGTGCGCGGGGAGGGCGGACGGCCGTTCTCGTCGGGAAGGAGCATGCCGGTCGTCTCGATGATGAAGAACGGGTTGCCGTCGGCGCGCGCGGCGATCTCGGCCGCCTCGGACTCGTCGATGCGGCCGCCCGCCGCCTGCCGCACCAGCTCGATCGAATCCTCGGTCGTGAGCGGGTCGAGCCGGAGCGTCACCGCGTTAGCGGTGCTCGACCCCCAGGTGGGCCGCTCGTCCAGGAGCTCGGGGCGCGCGAGCGCGAGGATCATCGCGCGACGAAGACCGCCCCTCGCCCGCGCGCCCAGGCGCTCGATCAGCTCCAGCATCGGCGGCTTGAGAGTGTGCGCGTCCTCGAACACCAGCACTGCGGGTTGGTCCCGCGCCAGGCCGTCGACGAGCGCCACGAACCCCGCCTGAACGTCGTGAACGAACGCCGACTCGTCGCGGCGCTCCGCCATCCCGAACAGTAGGGAGAGCCGCTCCACGATCAGATCGACGTCAGTGCCATCGGTCGAGCGCTCGACGAGCTCGCGCAGTCGCCGCCGCGCCTTCTCGGGCGGGTCGCCCTCATCCAAGCCGGTCAGCTCGCCGACGATCGCGGCTGCCGGTGCGAACGTCGCCGTGTCGGTGAAGGATCGGGCGCGGCCGTTGAGGACGCTCACTTCGTCGCCGAGGCCGGCCACGAACTCGTCGGCGAGACGCGACTTGCCGATGCCGGATCCGCCGAGGACCGTGACCAGGACCGGCTGGCCGGCGGTGGTCGCGCGGGTCAGGCTCTCCCGCATGATCGCGAGCTCGCTGGTGCGTCCTACGAACGGGATCGTCCGACGGGCCGAGCGCATCGTGAGGGCCTCGACGGTGAAGCCGGCGAGCCCGCCGTCGAAGCCCTTCGCGAGGACCTCTCGCCGTTTCCCGTAGGAGACGGCCGCGCCGGTGAGCGCGACGGTCGTCTCGCCGGCGAGGACCTCTCCGGGCTCGGCGGCCGTCTGGAGGCGGGCCGCGGCGTTCACCACCGGCCCGGTCACGAGGAGCTGTCCGGCCGGCCCCAGCCCCGTGGCGGCCTCGCCCGACTCGATGCCGATCCGGACCTGCAGCGGCTCGGACAGGCCGAGGGAGTCGCTCATCCGTCGCAGCCGTCCGCGGATGGCGAGGCCGGCGCGAACGGCGCGGAGCGCGTCGTCCTCGTGAACCGTGGGTAGCCCGAAGACGGCCATGACGGCGTCGCCTATGAACTTCTCCGGCCGCCCCCGGAGGGCCTGGAGCTCCTCCGTCGCC
>JBGPKY010000254.1:0-3628 GCA_041486205.1 Actinomycetota bacterium | reverse complement strand
AGGCTTTTCCGTCCTGCCGCGACGACAAATCGATCAGTTGTGCACCCGAACGACCCTGGCCTCAGGCCTCAAGCAGTCGAGTGACGACGTCGTCGGTGACGAGCCGGAACTGGCGTTGCTGATCGAAGCTGCTGAGCCGAAGGAGGATCGTCGTCGCGCCTGCTTCGATGAAGCGCGACAGGTAGGCGCGGCATTCGGCGGCCGAACCCGTCGCGACCCATTTGGCAAGGAAGTCGGCGCTGTAGTCGGTGTCCGAATGGGTGTCAAGGAAACGCTTCGCCTCTGCGAATGCGGCCGCCCGGTCGTCGTTGACACAGATGTTCGAGCAGACCGACACCTCGAACTCGGGCGTGAGCGGCCGCCCGAGTTCGGCGGCGTAGCCGCGGATGAGGCCGAGCGAACGCCGCACGTCGTCCGGAGTCGTGTGCGTCGTCTGCCACCCGTCCCCGAGACGCGCGACCCGCCGATAAGCCGCTTCGACATTGCGCGGCTTCGTCAGGTCGGGGTTAGCCGCGATCCAGATTGGCAGCGGCTGCTGCACTGGCCGCGGCAGGATCGTGATGTTCTCGAATCGCGTGTAGCGACCGTTGTAGCTCACATGCTCGGCGCTTGAGGTGAGGCGAAGGATCTCGATCGCCTCCTCCATGCGGCGCATCCGGCTGTCGCGCTCGACGCCGAACGCCCGCAGCTCCTGTTCGAACGCGCCGCTGCCGGGTCCGCCCCCCTGGCAGGCCACGAACACGGTGCGTCCCACCGAGAGGTGGTCGAGGCTCGACCACTGGTAGGCGAGGAGGAGCGGATGGCGCAGCGGCGTGCTGGCCATACAGCTCACCCCGAGGCGCACCCGCTCGGTACGCACCGCGAGGGCGCTGAGTAGGGTGATCGCGTCGTGGCGGGGCTTCGCGAGGATCGAGTCGCCGTCCCAGACGGAGTCCCAGGGGCCGGCCTCCGCCTCCTCGGCGATCGCGAGCATCTCGGGTACCGTCGTCGCGCCGATGACGACCCCGCGATTGGTCAGGACGAGGCCGAAGCGCACGCGTGACGTAGCCAACAGCGCTCTCCTTTTCAGGCCGACGCGAAGAACCGCCGCTCGGCCTCGTCGGCGAGGACCCGTGCGATCGCGAGCGAGGCCGTAGCTGCCGGCGATGGCGCGTTCTGAAGGTGCAGGACGCGGCCCGAGCCGCCGAAGCGGAAGTCGTCGACGAGCGTCCCGTCCGGATCGAGTGCCTGCGCGCGAACACCCGACGGTCCGAACGTGAGCTGGTCGTTCCGGAGCGAGGGCACGTACCGTCGCAGCGAATCGGCGAACGCTCCCTTCGAGAGGTCGCGCCACTGCTCCACAAAGCCGGTCCGCCAGAACCGCCGCGCGAACCGGCGGAAGCCGGCATGACCGACCATGCCCGCGACCTCACGCAGGTCGATGTCGCGGCGCCGGTAACCGGTACGCGAGAGCGCGAGCACGGCATTCGGCCCGGCCCACACCGCCCCGTCGATGCGGCGGGTCAAGTGGACCCCGAGGAACGGGAGACGTGGATCTGGAACCGGGTAGATGAGGCCACGTACGAGCGAGGTCGCATCAGGTGTGAGCGTGTAGTAGTCACCGCGAAACGGCACGATCCGCTCCGCCGGGTGTCCTGTCATCGCGGCCACACGATCGGACCAGAGTCCCGCGCACGTGACGACGGCCGAAGAGGTCAACTCCCCGCGCGTGGTCCAGATGACCACCTCCGAGGAGCGCTCGGTGAGCCCCGTAACTGCTCGCCCCGTCTCGATGGTGCCGCCCACGCAGCGGATGTCCTCGGCGTACGCGTTCGCAACGCGGCGGTAATCCACAATGCCGGTGCGCGGCGACCACAGGGCGCTGATTCCGCTTGCGTTCGGTTCAATCTCGCGAATCCGCTCCGGCCCCATGAGCTCGAGACCCTCCAGCCCGTTCTGACGCGCGCGCGAGGCGATGTCCGCGAGCCGCGGCAGCTCGTCCGGGGTAAGGGCGACGACGAGCTTACCGACGTGCTGAAGGGCTATGCCTCGTTCGCTGCAGTACGCCTCGAGGGCGACCTTGCCTTCGCGGCAGAGCCGCGCTTTCGCGGATCCAGGCGCGTAGTAGAGGCCGGCATGCACGACGCCGCTGTTGTGTCCCGACTGGTGCGCAGCGAGTTCGGCCTCGCGCTCGACCACGACGACGCGCCAATCCGGCCGGCGGCGGAGCAGCTCACGCCCGGCGGCAAGTCCGAGGATCCCTCCGCCGATGACGGCGACGTCCACGTGACCAGTAATAGGAACAGCCGCGGGTTCGCGCGTCGAGGGACCGTTCACAGGTGCGTGCGTGCCGTGATCCTGCTGTTCGCGAAGCGCTCGAAACGGAAAGGCGTAAGGTCAACAGTCGGGGCGCACCCGAGCGCGAGCTGCGCGACGGAGTGGCCCACGGCCGGTCCGATGCCGAAGCCGTGGCTGCTCAGGCCGGTCGCGAGGAGGAGCCCCTCGAGACCATCGACCGGACCAACAACCGGGAGGGCGTCTGGCGTGACGTCGATGTACCCGGCCCACATGCGGTCGATCCGCGTAGCGACGAGGCGTGGGACTACACGAACGAGCTGACGGTACGCGTGCTCGATCTTCGGAACGCTCGGCGGGGGTTCCTCGACCTGGCGCCAATTGAACGGGTCGCGCCGTCGGGGATGGCCGGGCAGACGGCCGAGAGCGTCTTCGAGGAAGAAGCGATTCACGTGCATCCGGAACATCCTTCGGTTGCGGATGTAGTTCGGCAGAAAGAGACGGAGATGCCGGACCGACTCGAGGCTGATGTCGTAGTCGCTCCATGCCGCCGTGCCGAAACGGATGGTCCCGTCCTGTTCTTGGCAGAAGCCGACATCCGGGGTGGATACCGAGAGCTCCGTCACCGCCTGCGCGGGCGTCGTCTGGGCCGCCGTACCGCGGACCCAGCGCACGGGGAGGTCGACTCCGTGCGGCCGCAGAAGCTGGCTCGACCACGCACCCGCGGCGACGATGACAGTGCCCGTCGCTCTGTCACCGAGGTTCGTCCGCAACCCCACGACTCGGTCGCCCCGCCGCTCGAGGCCAAGGACTGTCGTTCCGATTTCGATCTTGGCGCCGGCCCGCTCCGCGGCGGAGGAGATCGCCTGCGTCGCCTTCCCCGGTGAAGCGTGGCCGTCTTCGGGTGTGTAGAGGCCACCAAGCCACTCGCCACTGAGGGCGGGAACGAGCTCGTGGATGTCCTCGTTTGACACGATTCGCGTGCCGAAGATGGCCGCAGCCTGCGTCTCTTCCATCCACGCGCGGAACTCCGCCATGCGCGCGGAACTCGCAGTGACACCGATGAGGCCTCGCCGAACAAGACCGAAGTCGCCGATCTCACCGGGCAGTCGTCCCCAGAGCCGCGACGCCTCCTGAACGAGGGGCACTTCCTTCGGGTCGCAGCCCTGCCGTCGGGTAAAGCCCCAGTTGCGGCTTGACTGCAGGGCCGCGATCGAGGTTCGTTCGATGAGCCGCACCGTCGCGCCTTGCCGCGCGAGGTAGTACGCGGCCGTCACGCCGGCGATCCCGCCGCCGACGACCGTCACGTCGGCGGAGCCGGCCGAGGATCTCGAGGCGATCACGATCCGGTCCT
>JBGPKY010000253.1:0-3658 GCA_041486205.1 Actinomycetota bacterium | reverse complement strand
TGCTCACGCCGGGACGCTTGTTCGGATCGCCGGCGATCAGCTTCCAGTCGATGTCGTCCTCGAACGGGCCTGCGAACAGCATCTGGAGGCGTATCGTGTCGGCGCCCCAACGCTCGACCATCGGCATGGGCTCGACGATGTTCCCTTTCGACTTGCTCATGGAGGCGCCCCCGAAGATGACCTGGCCCTGGTTCATCAGGCGCGGGAAGGGCTCGGTGAACCCGACCATCCCCATGTCGAACAGGACCTTCGTGAAGAATCGCGAGTAGAGCAGGTGCAGGATCGCGTGCTCGACGCCACCCGTGTACTGGCCGACGGGCATCCATCGATCGACGTCCTCGCGGCGGAACGCCGTATCGGTGGCGTCCGGCGAGCAGTAGCGGTAGTAGTACCAGGAGGAGTCGACGAACGTGTCCATCGTGTCGGTGTCGCGCCGCGCGTCGACGCCGCAGCGAGGGCAGGCCACCTTCGACCACGACGGGTGGCGCGCCAGCGGCGACTCGCCGCCCGGCTGGAAGTCGACATCGTCGGGCAGGAGGACCGGGAGCTCGGCCTCGGGCACCGGCACCTCGCCGCACGTCTTGCAATGCACGATCGGGATCGGGGCGCCCCAGTACCGCTGCCGGCTGATCAACCAGTCACGGAGCCGGTAGGTGACGGCCGGCTCGCCGCGACCCTCGTCGCGGAGCCACGCGGCGACCTTCGCGATCGAGGCCGGCGTCCGTTCGCCGTCGAAGGGCCCAGAGTTCACCATGACCCCCTCGCCCTCGTGGCAGGTCACGGCGAGGGCCTCCTCGGTCTGAGCGCCCTCGGGCTCGATGACGACGCGGATCGCCAGGCCGTGTTCACGCGCGAACTCGAAGTCGCGCTGGTCGTGGGCGGGTACACCCATGATCGCACCGGTCCCGTAGCCCATCAGCACGTAGGGCGCGACGAAGCACGGCACCTTCTCTCCGTTCACCGGGTTGACGGCGTGGACGCCCAGCGGGACCCCTTCCTTCGTGTCGGCCTCCTCACGCGAGGTGAGGGGCGTGTTCCGAACCTTCTCCAGCAGCGGCTCGACGGCGTCCCACGTGCCGCCGAGCTCGGCCAGCTTGGACACCAGCGGGTGCTCCACCGCGAACACGAAGAACGTGACACCCCAGAGCGTGTCGGGCCGCGTCGTGAAGATCCGGACCTCGTCGCCCGACTCCTCGATGGTGAACGTGACCTCGGCCCCCTCGGACCGCCCGATCCAGTTGCGCTGCATCGTGATCACGCGGTCCGGCCAGTCGACCAGATCGCTCACGTCGTCCAACAGACGCTGCGCGTAGTCCGTGATCTTGAAGAACCACTGCGTCAGATCGCGGCGCTCGACCGTCGTGCCGCACCGCTCGCACGCCCCGGTGATCACCTGCTCGTTCGCCAAGACCGTCGCGTCCTTCGGACACCAGTTGACCGGCGCGTTCTTCCGGTAGGCCAGGCCGCGCTCGAAGAGCTTCAGGAAGAGCCACTGCGTCCAGCGGTAGTACTCGGGGTCGCTCGTGTGCAGCCGGCGGGACCAATCGAACGACATTCCCATGCGCTTGAACGACGCGGCCTGCTGGTCGATGTTCGCGTATGTCCATTCTTTGGGGTGGATCCGGCGCTTGATCGCGGCGTTCTCTGCGTTCAGGCCGAACGAGTCCCACCCGATCGGGTGCAACACGTTGTAGCCCCGCATCGCCATGAAGCGCGGGATCGCGTCCCCGCCGGCGAACGCCTCAGCGTGGCCCATGTGGAGGTCGCCCGAAGGATAGGTGAACATGTCGAGGGCGTAGAAGCGCGGGCGGGGATCCGCTGGGTCATCAGAGGCACGGTAGAGGCCCTCCTCCTCCCAGCGCGCCACCCATTTCGGTTCGATCTCGGACGGTTCATACCTAGGCATGGTCCGGAATGGTATCGGACGAGTCGCGGAAGACGAAGCCGTCGTCTCGAGTTGGGCCTCGGTGAGTCAGATCGAGGCGGAGGGGCCGGAACCGCGAGCGAGTGAGGGGATGTTCTCCGCCGGCACGGGTCGGCTGAAGAGGAAGCCCTGCCCGAGAGGGCAGCCGTGTTCGACCAGGAAAGCGAGCTCGCCAGGCGTTTCGATCCCCTCGGCCAGCGGAGTCATCCCGAGGTTGTGGGCGAGCTGGATCATCGCCTTGACCATGCTCGCGGCATCGGGATCGAGATCCACCTCGCGAATGAAGGACCGGTCGATCTTCAGGACGTCGACCGGCAGGTGCTTCAGGCGGGAGAGCGACGAGTATCCGGTCCCGAAGTCGTCTATCGCCAGGGTGAAGCCCCACGCGTGAAGCTCGGATAGGATCTGCTGCGTCCGGTCGGGGTCTGTCATCGCCGTCGACTCGGTGATTTCGATCGTGACCACTTCAGGAGCCACGCCGGCCATCGCCAGCCGGCCGAGGATGTTCTCAGCCAGATGCGCGGACCAAAGCTGCCGCGGGGAAAGGTTGAAGCTCACCTGCAGGTCGGTTCCTTCGTCCAGCCAACGACGCGTCTGCCGCGACAGCTCTCCCAATACCCAGTCCCCGATCGCCTCGATCAGTCCCATCTCTTCGGCGAGCGCGACGAATTCGCCGGGCGGGATGATGCCGCCGTTGGGGTCGCGCCAACGGATGAGCGCCTCGACCCCGCACACGCGGCCGCTCGGCAGCTCTACGATCGGCTGGTAGTGCAGGACCCAGCTCTGTTCCTCCACCGCCTGCCGCAAACGCGTCGAGAATGAAAGCCTCTTCGTCGGATCGTCCCCGTCCTCTGAGTAGACGACCCATCGCCCGGGGCCGAACTTCTTGCTCTGGTACATGGCCAGATCGGCGTTGCGCAGCAAGGTGTCCGCGTCCTGCGCGTCTTGCGGGAACAAGCTGATGCCTATGCTCCCCGACGCGTAGAACTGGTTGCCGTTCAGCGTGAACGGGTCTCGGAACGCTTCGTGCACGCGGCTCGCTACCGATTCGGCAACCAGGAGCGCCGCATCGGCGCCCAGCGATCCACCGGTCCCCCGTTCGAGATCCGATAGCAGCAACAGGAACTCGTCCCCGCCCTGTCGTGCGACGAGATCAGTCTCGCGCGTGCATCCGCGGAGCCGCTCCGCCAATTGCGCGAGCAACTGGTCGCCGGCCTGGTGCCCGAGGCTGTCGTTCACGAGCTTGAAGTTGTCCAAGTCGAGGAACAGCACCCCGACCCCGAGGTCGTGTCGGCGCGCGCGAGCTATCGCGAGACCCAGCATCTCTTCGAACAGGGTCCGGTTGGGTAGGCCGGTCAGCTTGTCGTGATAGGCGAGGAACGCAACCTGCTCCTCGGCCTTCTTGCGCTCGGTGATGTCGAAGATGACGCCCTGGATCAACCAAGGCTCGCCGGCTTCGTCCCGGATGATGAACGCCTGCTCGCTGACCCACACGAGATGGCCGTCCTCGTGGACCATGCGGTACTCGTGACTGAGCGACTCGTGCTTGTTGTACGCATCGACGTACTCGTCCCAGACGCGCTCCTCGTCGTCGGGGTGGACGTGGTGGCGCCAACAGTACGGGTCGCGGAGCCATTCCTCTTGCTCGATCCCGAGGAGGTCTTTCACCTGCGGGCTCACGTAGATGCTGTTCTGGTCCTCGTCGATCGGGTCGATGTAGGTGATCGCCGGGAT
>JBGPKY010000252.1:0-3675 GCA_041486205.1 Actinomycetota bacterium | reverse complement strand
GTTCCCGAACGTTGGGGTCATCATGCTCACCGCCTACGACGACCGGCAGTTCGTGGTGGAGGCCGTCAGGTCGGGCGCCCGAGGCTACGTCCTGAAGGCCCGGGACGCCGAGCACCTGATCCAGACCGTCCGCCTAGTGGCCGGCGGGAACATGGTCATCGACCCTCAGCTCGTCGTGGCCCTGGCCGAGGAGCTCTCGTCGGCCAAGGAGCGCGACCGCCGCGCCGAGACGCTCACCGCCCGCGAGATCGAGGTGCTCCAGCTGCTCGCCTTCGGCCACACGAACCGAGACATCGCCGAGCGCCTCTACATCTCGCCCGACACGGTGAAGACGCACCTCGAGCACATCTTCGAGAAGCTCGGGGCCTCGGACCGCACCGCCGCCGTGGCCCAAGCACTCCGGCGACGGCTCATCGAGTAGCCGTAGCTCGAACCGGTCTCGCGGACACCCCCCGTCCGACCTAGCCCGACGTCGCCCCGGAGAGTCCGAGCGGGTGATGGAGTCGGGCGCCTGGACGAGCCATCATTGGAGATCTAGATGGCAACCCGATCGCTCCGAGCTCGCGCGCTGTTGATCACGGCCGTCCTGGGACTTGCGGCCGTGGGCACCGTCGTGGCCTACACCCTTGCCGGCGACGAGATGCACAGCCGGCCCGAGCTCGCTGACGGCCTCGTGTTGGGCACCGGCCTGCTCTCCATCGCGGCGATCCTGTACCGCTTGCGATCCCCGGGTAGCTGGAAGAGCGCGAAGTTCATCGGACTGGGCATCCTCGCGATCGCGACGGCGGGGGCGGTCTTCCTCGTCCTGGACGCCCCCGGGACCGATCGAGTGCTGGGGCCGAGCGCCTGGGATCTGCTGTTCCTCTTCGGGGCGGCGGTCTTCCTCATGCCGATCAAGATCGAGTTCGCCGATCACTTCCCCAAGGAGGATCGGCGCGAGATCAGCGCAGACGTGGCTCTCATATCGGCGGCGCTCGGATGCATCGCCTACTTGTCCATCCGCCCTCCGGACGGCACGGGGGTCGCGCAGATGTCCAGCGCCATCTTCGCGCTCATGGCGGTGACCGCTTTCGCGGCCTACGGCGCGCTCGCGCTGTGGGTGCCCTCGCCTGCACACCTCGGACAGTTCGCGATCATCGGTGCCCTTGCCGCCTCGGTCGTGGCGTTCGGTAACGACTGGGTGAACGGCGCTTATGTCCCGGGATCAACGGCCGTCAACCTGCCTCTCGCTCTAGGACCTCTGGGGCTCGCGATCCTCATCACGATCATCCCGAGGCGCGAGGCGTCGAGACCGTTCGCGCGCCCCGCTCGGTACGGCCGGCCGATCCTAACCACCGCCGCGGTCGCGGCAGCATGCGCGGCGCTCGGCGTCGTGGCGAACCTCGCGATCAACCACAACGTGCGGGCGATCCAGGCTTCCGCTCTGATCGGGCTCCTCGGTGCTGCGGTTGCGCTGCGGATCCTCGTGAACCAATTGAGGAGCGTCCACGCAACGCGAGACGCCGCGATCGCGCTCGACCAGAAGGAGGCGGCGCTGCACGAGACCGACAAGGCACTCGCACGTCTCCAACGCGCGAACGAGACCCTGCGCGAGTCGGAGGAGCGCCTGCGCCTGGTGTTCGAGGCCGCCGTCGACGGGATCGTGGAGCTCGACGACAAGGACGTGATCGTCCGAGCGAACGAAGCCTTCTGCCAGATGATCGACCTTCCCCATCGGATGGTCGAGGGCCAACCGTGGACCGCGCTCGCCGCGGCGATCGAGGCGGACGAGTCCTTGGCCACGCTCCCGACGACCGGCCAGGGAACGCTCAGACGCGATGGGAACGCGATCTACCTGGAGTCCCGCATCTCGGAGATCCCCGGCGATCCACCACGACGGCTGCTGCTCGTTCGCGACGTCACGGCCGCGCGCGTGGCCGACCAGACGATCCGCTCGCTCTTCAAGTTCCTACAAGACCGCGACGAGGACCGCACGCGCATCATGCGGCGAACCAACGCCGCGATCGAGAGCGAGCGCAACCGGATCGCGCGAGACCTCCACGACGGACCGGTGCAGGGGGTTTCGGCGGCGTCGCTCTCGCTCGAGGCGGTACTTCTGATGCTGAAAGCGGGCGAGCTCGAGGAAGGTACCGAGATCCTCTCGAAGGTTCGCCGGGAGCTTTCCGAGGAGGCCGACAACCTCCGGAGGCTGATGTCGGGGCTTCGGCCGCCCCTGCTTGAGGAGCGCGGGCTGATCCCCGCCATCCGCGAGACACTCGCGAAGTTCGGTCGCGACGCGGACATCGAGACGGAATTCGTGAGCCGAACGAACGCGGAGGTCCCGGCCGACCTCGAGACGCTGGCTTACCGCATAGTCCAGGAAGCGCTGTCCAACGCAAGCAAGCACTCGAAGGCCAGCCACGTGAACGTGACCGTGGAGGGCCTCGCCGGACAGCTAAGGATCGAAGTGAGCGACGACGGGATCGGTTTCGACTCGCAACAGGCGCGCGAGTTCCTGCGGATGGGACGTGTTGGGCTCGCGTCGATGCGCGAGCGGGTGGAGCTCGCCAACGGCACGTTCATGGTGCACGCGACGCCCGGCAAGGGAACCACGGTTCTCGCCACCCTCCCGCTCGACGCCGTCCCCGCGCAGCGCGAGCTCGCCGTCAACGAGGCCTAGCGCTAGAACCGATCGCAGCGCCGGCGAGAAGTCGCCTCCTCGCGGGTGCCGGCGTCGGTGGAGGCGATGTCGGCGACGGCGAAGGCGAGGGCGTCGGGGTCGGAGACGGCGAAGGAGACGGGGTCGGCGAAAGAGACGGGGAAGGGCTAGGCGAGGGCTTCGGGCTCTTCGAGGGCGACGGGGCGGGGATAGGGGCCGGCGTCGGCGGACCAACCGTGTAGCCGGCGGTCGACGGCGTCGGGAAGTCCTTCGGCTGCATGTGTGCGATGGCCTGGACCATGAAGTCGTGCCAGATGCGCGCGGGGATCGTGCCCCCGTACACCGCCGAGTAGCCCTCGACGTTGGTGAGCGGCGTCGTGTCGTTCTTCGGGTAGCCGACCCAAACGCAGGTGGCGAGCTGCGGAACATAGCCGCAGAACCAAGCGTCGACGTAGTTCTGAGCCGTTCCAGTCTTGCCGGCCGGGTGCCATCCCGAGAGCAAGGCGTTCGGGTACCCGGTACCACCGCTGATGACCCCCTGCAACGCGGAGGTCACGAGCGCCGCGTCGTTAGCCGGGATGACCTGCTTGCCCTTCGAGCCGGTCTGCGGGATGACCTGGCCGCTCGCGTCGGTGACGGAGTGGATCGGGGTCGCCCAGCGGCGAACACCGTTCGCGGCGAGCGTCGCGTAAGCGTTCGTCATCTCGAGCGGGTTGACCGCCTCGACGCCGAGCGTGATCGAGCATGGAGGCGGGTAGCCCGGCGCATGCAGCGGTGAGCGGATCCCCATGTCGTGCGCGACCTCGGCCACCTTGTCGGGGCCCACCGCCGTGACGAGCTGCGCGAAGATCGTGTTGACGGAGTGAGCGGTCGCCTGCGCCAACGTGAAGATCCCGGCCTCCGAATCGCTTGCGTTGGAAAGGGTCCAGGGTCCGCCGTTCGTGAAGCAGAGAGGGTCCGGGATCGTGATGGTGCCCGGCCCGTACCATACCGATTGGAGCGAGAAATGATCCAGCATGGCCGCGGTCAGCGTGAAG
>JBGPKY010000251.1:0-3680 GCA_041486205.1 Actinomycetota bacterium | reverse complement strand
GTCGTAGAGCGCATAGTGAACGTTAACGGCAGCGAAGTACCAGGTCTCGCCGAGCGCCCCGGTCGGATCGGCGGGCCAGTCCGGGCCGACGCGAGGGATGGCGTCGAAACCGAACGAAGTAACCGGGGCGCCAACGGTCAACGATCCGCGCGACGCTCCACCGGCGTTCCGGCCCGGTGGCTGCGCTCTGCTTCCCGCCGGCTCGGCCGAAAGGCGATCTGGGGCCAGAGAGGCGAAGCGCTCGCGATCCTGAGGACGACCCGCGACGGCGCGAGCGGTGATAGAGGGTGAGATCGCGAGCAGCGCGGCGCCGACGGCTAGCGCGAGGATCGGAACCGATCGGCGGATCAGCGACCTCATGGAACCTCCCCGGCAACGGCGCCGGCGAGCCCAGCGCACGAAGACCCGAAGGTATCGCACACCGAACGGCCAGTCCATGGACCGACCGCGCTCGGATGTTCTGCAACGAAGGCCGTTGACGCCCGGCACGCCCGCGAAGGACAATGCGCGGCACTATGGACCACCGCGCCGTGGCTGGCAGGTCCTGGTTCTGGTCCTGGTCGTAGGGATCGAGGAGCCTGGAGCCGCGCGCGCCCAGTAGTTGAAGACCACACCGGCGAAACGCAGGCCCCGGGTGAGACCCGGGGCTTCGTGCTTCCCGAAGGAGATGGATGAAGACGCTCAACGTTCGACCCGATCGCGAGACCTTCGCGGCGCTCGCAGCGGACTGGCCGCTCGTACCGGTCTGGGCCGAGCTGCTCGCCGATGTCTCGACTCCCGTCGGAGTCTTCCCAGCACTCGCCGGCGAGGGGCCCGGTGTGTTGCTCGAGAGCGTCGAGCGGTCGGAGCGTTGGGGACGATATTCGTTCGTGGCCGGCGACCCGGCGGCGGTGGCGGTCGTAGACGACGACGGGCTTCGGGTGCAAGACGTCGTGCGCGAGCTACCCCTTCGGGTGACGGGTGGCCCAGCGCGAGCGACCTTGCGGGCGCTCGCGGACGGGTTACGCGCGCCGCGGGTCGCAGATCTGCCGTCGCTCACCGGAGGTTTGATGGGGTACCTGTCGTACGAGGCCGCGGAGCTGCTCGACGGTCACCCTGTGCCGAAGGGTGAAGTGCCCTGTCCCCCGATCGGCCTGCTCGTGGTCGATCGGGCGGTGGTGTTCGATCACTGGCGGCAACGGCTCCTTCTGGTAGCGCATGTACCGGCGGGCCGGTACGACGACGGCGCTGCGGCCCTCGAGGATCTCACTGAAAGGCTCGCGGGGTCTGTTGCTGCGGCGCCCGAACCGCTGGGCGACGGGCGGGTCGATCCAGACGCCGGCGAGCCGAACATGGACGACGAGCGATACCGTGAGATCGTCGGCCGGTTTCAGGAACATATCCTTGCCGGCGACATCTTCCAAGGCGTGCCGTCACGGCGTCTGACGTTCCCGTCCACGCGCGGCGGGTTCCCCGTCTACCGGCGGCTTCGCGTGACGAACCCGGCGCCGTACATGTTCTACCTGCGGATGCTCGGGGTAGAGCTGGCCGGCTCTTCGCCAGAGCCTCTCGTCCGCGTGGAGGGCCGAACCGTGACGACGCGGCCGATCGCCGGGACGAGACCGCGCGGCGAGACCGAGCTGCGCGACCGGCTCTACGAGCACGAGTTGCTCGCCGACCCGAAAGAGCGTGCAGAGCACGCGATGCTTGTCGACCTCGCGCGTAACGACCTCGGCCGCTGCTGCACGCCGGGCACGGTACGCCCGACGGAGCTGATGGCCGTCGAGCGGTTCTCGAAGGTCATGCACATCGTGAGCATCGTCGAGGGCGAGATCGCCGACGGGATGCACCCCCTCGACGCCCTGGCGGTGACGTTCCCCGCCGGAACCGTGACCGGCGCACCGAAACGCCGCGCGATGGAGATAATCGCGGAAGAGGAACCGACGGCCCGTGGGCCCTACGCCGGTGCCGTCGGCTACCTCACGTTCGCGGGCGACCTGGACTTCTGCATCACGATCCGCACGGCGGTGATCGCCGACGGACGCGTGCACATCCAGACCGGCGCCGGTGTGGTCGCAGACTCCGAGCCCGAGAACGAACTCCAAGAGACCAAGGCGAAGGCCGCTGCGCTGGTGCCGGCCGTACTGGACGCCGAAGGGGGCGGCGCGTGATCCTCGTTCTCGACCACTACGACTCGTTCGTCTACAACCTCGTGCAGCTCGTCGAAAGCCTCGGCTACAGGACCGAGGTCGTGCGATCGGACGACGAGCCGGCTCGATCGCTGCTGGCCCGCGAACCTGACGCCGTGATCCTCTCCCCCGGCCCGGGCCGGCCCGAGGACGCTGGCTGCTTCATCGAGGTGGTGCGCTCGCTGCCCGAGGGAACCCCGTTGCTCGGCGTGTGCCTCGGCCATCAGGCTCTCGGGGCCGCCCTCGGCGGGAGGATCGACCGCGGCCCCGCCCCGGTGCACGGGAAGGCCTCGCTCGTCTTCCACCACGGGGCCGGCATCCTGGCGGGTCTACCCAATCCGTTCGAAGCCGGCCGCTACCACTCCCTCGTGGTGACTCGAGACGAGATCCCGGAGGACCTGGAGGTCACCGCGGAGACCGAGGACGGCGTGGTGATGGCCCTGCAGCACCGACGTCTGCCTCGGTTCGGCGTCCAGTTCCACCCGGAGTCGATCCTCACACCCGACGGCCCGCGGATCGTCCGGAACTTCCTGGGTCTCGCGAAACGCCCCTAGCCGTCGGCGGATCCGGTCGCTCGTTCGGCCGCGATCGCTCGCGCTTCGGCGATGAGCCGCGAGACGAACTCGCTCTCGGGGATCTTGTCCTTCACCTCGCCCTTGACGACGAGGAACCCTTGACCCTTTCCTGCGGCTATCCCGAGGTCGGCCTCTCGGGCCTCGCCGGGACCGTTCACGACGCAACCCATCACGGCCACTCGGATCGGAACCGTGATGCCCTCGCGTTCGAGGGCCTCGTTCACTTGCTTCGTGAGCCCCAGCACGTCGACCTCCGCCCGGCCGCAGGAGGGACACGCGACGAGGTCCAGGGCGCGTGTGCGCAGGCCCAGCGACCGCAGGATCGCGATGCCGATCTTCACTTCCTCGACCGGGTCGTCGGTGAGCGAGACACGGATGGTGTCGCCGATCCCCTCCGCGAGCAGGGCGCCGATGCCGACCGCGCTCTTGATGCCTCCCATCGGCAGCGGTCCGGCCTCCGTTACGCCTAGGTGCAGCGGGTAGTCGCACTTCTCTGCGAGCTGTCGATAGGACTCGATCATCGTCGCAGCGTGAGAGTGCTTCACGCTGATCACTATGTCCTCGAAGTCGGCGTCCTCGAGAACGCGCACCTCGTCCATCGCGGATTCGACGAGCGCCTCGGGCGTCGGCCTGCCGTACCTGGCCAGCAGGTCCTTCTCCAGCGAGCCCGCGTTGACGCCGATGCGGATCGGCACGCCCCGTGACTTCGCTTCGCGCGCGATCAGCCGTACCTTGTCTTGGTACTTGATGTTGCCGGGGTTGATACGCAGACCCTGAACGCCCGCCTCGAGCGCCGCGATCGCGTACTTCCACTGGAAATGTATGTCGGCGACGACCGGTACCGTGGACTTGGCTGCGATCGCTGTCAGGGCTTGCGCATCCTCCCAGTGCGGAACCGCCACGCGCACTATGTCGACGCCCGAGGCGATGAGCGAAG
>JBGPKY010000250.1:0-3689 GCA_041486205.1 Actinomycetota bacterium | reverse complement strand
TCGATCTGATCCCAGTACCGAAGTTGACGTGACGTACAGCCGGTGAACTTGCTCGCCTGATGAGCCGTGAATCCCTCCATGGACGCGCGCCCTTTCACGAACTTCGCCTGCCACACCGCGTCGGCCCGAGACCATCACCTGAAGACTCAACGTCGGGTGAACGGTCACGCGCCCAGGGGAAGGGAAGTCCTGTTGTACAGCAGTGCGCGGAACGCTGGCAAGCGCTGAGGTCACAAGCGTCGAAAACTACCCGGACGGGCTACGTCGCGAGGCGGGTCTCGTCCTTAGATGCGCGGATCGTCGCCGGGCGGCGGCGGTCGCCGAGCGAACCGCGCGCCGACGCGGCCGAGGAATCCGGCGAGCGTGAGCCGGCCCGAGGTCTGCATCTCGCGGATCTGGTCACGGCCGAGCTGTCCGAGGTACCGGTAGATCAGCAGCGCGGACAGCACCATGACCACGAACCCGATCGCCGCCGCCCAAGGCGAGACGACGAAGAGCAGCAAGAGCATCACGCCGACGAAGAACGCGAGGGCGGCGAAGCGGATGCGACGAGCGAGATGGGTATAGAGGTCGGTTCGACCGACCTGTTCCACCAATCGCGGGTCATCTTCCGCGAGACGCTTCTCGATCTCTTCGAGGATCCGCTGTTCGTGATCGCTGAGGGGCATCCGTTCCCTGCCTGGGCCGTGGGGAGTGGGCCGTACGTTCTCGATTATAGGAGTCGAGCGATGCAACGGAGACCTTGAGGAGATGGCCGCTGTTCTCGCGAGGCTCAAGTCCGGTGGTCGCGGTCGATCAGGGAGGCCGGACGGGCCGCTCCACGGCCGAAGCGCCGCTCGATCCGATCGAGCGCTCGCTCGAGCGCTCCCCACCGCTCTTCGTGAAGGAGCGCGAGCTGCTCGACGCCGGCTTCCACCAACCCTGTTGCCTGGACACCCAGCAATCGGATACGCCGGCGTTGGCCCGGCAATGCCCGGTAGAGCTCGGCGACGGTTCGGTACACCTCCGCGCCGATGTCGGTTGCATCGGAGAGCGTGCGAGATCTGGTAAGCGTCTGGAAGTTCGCCAAACGGGCTTTCAGGACGACCGTGCGCGCCCGATAGCCATCTTCGCGCAGGCGCGACGCGACCCGCCCGGAGAGGTCGAGGAGCTCCCGGAGGATGTCCTCGTCTGCATCGAGGTCGTGTTCGAACGTCTCCTCGTGACTCACGGACTTCGGCGGCTCGTACGGGATCACGTCCCGGTCGTCCACGCCGTTCGCGAGCTCGGAGAGATGGCGGGCCGTGCCCTCCCCCAGCAATCGTTCCAGGATCTGAAGCGGTGTTCGGCCGAGCTCCCCGATCGTGCGGATCCCCAGACGGCCGAGGGTCTCGCCGGTCTTCTCCCCCACGCCCCACAAGCGCCGGACCGGCAGAGGCTCCAGGAACTCCTGCACCCCATCGGCGGGCACCATCAGCAGGCCATCCGGCTTGCACTCGTCGGAGGCGAGCTTCGCGATGAATTTCGTCGGAGCGACGCCGACGGAGCACGTGACGCCGACCTCGCGGACCACGTCGGCGCGGATCTTCGCCGCGATCTCCGCCGGCGATCCGAACAGCATCGCGGCGCCCGAGACGTCCAGGAACGCCTCGTCCAGGGAGATCGGCTCCACGAGCGGCGAGTAGGAGCGCAAGACCTCTCGGAAACGGTTCGAATGAGCCCGGTAGGCCTCGAAGTCCGACGGCAGGAAGACGATGTCGGGACAGAGGCGCCGGGCGCGAACCGCGGGCATCGCGGAGCGCACACCGTACGTCCGAGCCTCGTACGAGGCGGAGGCGACCACGCCGCGGGCACCGGGTCCACCGACGACGACCGGTTTGCCGGCGAGCGATGGATCCTTCAGCACCTCGACCGAGGCGTAGAACGCGTCGATGTCGACGTGGAGGATCGGCTCGGCGCTCACCCCGCGGAACCCGGGCTCGAATGCCAGAGCCGGCGTGAGGGAACGACGGGCTCCGTTCGCGTCCCCATGGCCTCCCGCAAGCGTCCCTCACCTCTCGCGCGATGCAGCGCGGTGAGGTCCCAGACCTCCTCGGCGATGATACTCACGCCCTTCACGCCGGTTCGTCGCAGCTCGCCCCACACGGCCATCGCGTACGCGTGGAAGACGGTCTTCGCGACCTTCGGCTGGACGGACTCGAAGACCACGACCTCGATCGGACCGGTCGCATCGTCGAGCGTCAGGAAGATGATCCGCTGGCCGCTGCGGATCGCCGGCGTCTGCGAGGCGACCTTCACGCCGGCAACCATCACCTTCTGTCCGCTCCGGCATCGGTGGAGATCCTTCGTCCGGGTCACCCCCAGGTCGGCAAGCAGCGGCTCGAAGAAGCTCACGATGTGACGGGAGGCATCCAACCCGAGCACCTCCAGCTCAGCCCGTACCACCTCGGCATCGGAATAATCCGCGAACCGATGCGCCGGCACCGCAGCATCCGCAAGCGCGAGCTGGTCCCCCTCCCGCTGAGGCGCCGAGGTCATCGCCGCATAGAGGTGCGTCCGCCGATTCGAACCCTTCTGCCCGTCGCCCAGGTGATCAAAGGCTCCCGCGTGCGCCAAAGCCTCCGTCACCGGCCGCGAGACGTGCGTCCGTCGCAGGAAATCCCCGACATCGCTGAAGGGTCGATCCGCGCGGCCCTGCAAGATCGACCGGATCTCCGCGTCGGTGATCCCGTGCACGTCCTGCAGCGCCAGCCGGATGCCGAAGCAGTGGTCAGAAGCGAGGGGGTCGCCGCGACGGTCGGGTTTGGCCTCGGGAAGGCGACCGGCGCGGCGAGCCCCCGAGCGTTCGAGGCCGGACCCACCGGACCGTTCGACCTCCTCGACCACGTACTCGGGCTCGCTGCGGTTGACGTCGAGCGGCAGGATCGGGATGCCGTGCTGTCGGGCATCCTCCAGGAGGAGCCGTCGCGGATACATCCCCGGGTCGTGCGTGAGGATCCCGGCCAGGAACTGCGCCGGATAGTGCGTCTTCAGCCACGCCGATCGATACGTCGGCACCGCGAATGCCGCCGCATGCGCCTTGCAGAACCCGAAGCTCGCGAACTCGGCGACCGCGGTCCAGGTCTTCTCGGCGGCCGCCCGGTCCACCCCGCGCGCGGTCGCCCGTTCAAGGAAGTCGGCCCGGAACCCGGGCAACAGGTCCTCGCGGTCCAGGTGGCGGCGGACGTGATCGGCGTAGGTGAGGTCGTAACCGGCGAGCGCCGCGAGCGTCCGGATCACCTGCTCGTGGTAGACGATCACGCCGAACGTCTCGCGGAGTGCCGGCCGCAGGTCGGGGTGGATATAGACCGGACGTTCCATGCCCATCCGCCGCCGCAGGTACGGCTGGATCATGTCCGACTTCACCGGTCCGGGCCGGAAGAGCGAGATGTCGACGATCAGGTCCTCCCACCGGGTCGGTTGCAGCTTCTGGAGCAGCTCGCGCTGACCGGGCGATTCGATCTGGAAGCATCCGAGCGTGTCCGAGGCGCGTATCAGCTCGAACGTCGGCTCGTCGTCGGTCGGGATGCGGTCCAGGTCGACCTTCTCGCCGGTCGTGCGCGCGATCTCGTCGATGGCGTGGCGCATCGACGAGAGCATCCGGACCCCGAGCACATCGAGCTTCAGGTAGCCGAGCAGCTCGACGTCGTCCTTATCGGCCTGGATCATCC
>JBGPKY010000249.1:0-3708 GCA_041486205.1 Actinomycetota bacterium | reverse complement strand
GGGAGCTCACGGGAGCTATACTTTCGCGGCTGTCCCCGGGCGGGATCGGACCGAGCGCTCGGCGCGCCGAGCCCCCATCGTCTAGCGGCCTAGGATTTCGCCCTTTCAAGGCGGCGACACGGGTTCGAATCCCGTTGGGGGCACGAACTGAATACTTGCGGCTGTGGAGGAGTCCGGAGTCCTCATCGCCCTGTCAAGGCGAAGATCGCGGGATCGAAGCCCGTCAGCCGCGCCAGGCCAGGTAGCTCAGTTGGCAGAGCACGCGGCTGAAAACCGCGGTGTCGGCAGTTCGATTCTGCCCCTGGCCACTCCCCGCCACCCCTACACGGGAGAAGCCTCAATTCATCGATTCGTGGTTCCGCATCTCCGCGGAGCGGCCGACGACCGACTGATAGAGCTCGGCGGAGCGAGGGAACTCCCCGGCCGAGAGCGCCTTGAGTGCCTCCTGGACATCGCGGGCAGAGCGATCGTCGTCCATCTCGTCCCACGTCATGAACTGGCACAAGCCTCCGTAGTCGAGCACGACGATGGAGGCCGGATCGAAAGCCGAGAGCCATTCGTACAGCTCGACTATGAGGTCGGCGACCGGTCCGAGGTCGGACTTTCGGAGCCCGGGGATCGACCTCTCGGCCCGGCGCATCGCCTTGCGAGCCGTCGTCACGTAGGAGAGCCGGTACCGTCCGTGGATCTCCTTGAGCCTTCGTTCGTCGTCTTCGAAGAGCGTGAACCAACGGACCGGCACGTGCCACGGGCTCTGCATGATGAACGAGACCGCTTTCGGATGACGCTTGCGCAAACGCGCCAGCTCCCGTGCGGCGCGGCGCGTCTCGGCTTCCGGAACGAACTGGTCGGCTAGATCTATCGGTTCCGCCTCGCCGAACGCGAGGAGGCTCGCGAGCACGCGAAGTCGAGTCTGGGACGGGCACAGGAAGTAGCGACCCTCGACCACGCGAACATCGGCGTGGTCTCCCTCGACCGCCGCGAGGTAGCCAAGGCCGCCGACCGTCTCGCGCTGGAGGTAACGGGTTCGCTGTGAGGGGCGGTGGCCTTCGACGATGTAACGCTCCCAGCGAGCCTGCTCGTCGGGGGAGAAAGCCTCGAGCGGCTGGTAGACGCGGAGTTCGGCACAGGGGACCACGAAGGGAGCAGTGTATATGCTCACGCAGACCCCGACGCCATGGAGGTGTTCCGCCGCGGTGAGCTTCGATCGACCGTCCGCCGACGATCCATCCATGCTGCAGCTCATC
This sequence comes from Actinomycetota bacterium, assembly GCA_041486205.1. GTDB lineage: Bacteria > Actinomycetota > UBA4738 > UBA4738 > HRBIN12 > JBGPKY01. The sequence continues at coordinate 2,461 of JBGPKY010000249.1, read as the reverse complement.
GCGCCGAACGGGAGACCCGCAGGCGACCCGGAGGTCGGGCTTCGAGACGACCAGCTTCGCGAGTTGCTTCGGCTGATGATCCTCGCCCGCCGCCTGGACCGTGGATGCATGGCCCTCCAGCGAGCCGGGGAGCTGACCGTCTACCCGCCGTTCGAGGGACAAGAGGCGGCCCAGATCGGAAGCGCGTTCGCGCTCGCGGCCGAAGACTTCGTTTTCCCCACGTTCCGGGAACTGGCGGCGGCGATCGCGCGCGGCATCGACGCGGTCGAGTATCTCCAGTACCACCGCGGGACCCGGCACGGCGGGCCGTACGATCCGATAGCGACTGGCTTCGCACCCATCTGCGTTCCGCTCGCGACACAGCTGATCCACGCGGCCGGCTGGGCGATGGGCGCGAAGCTCGACGGGAAAGAAGCATGCGCCCTGGCTTACTTCGGTGAGGGAGCAGCATCCGAGGGCGACTCCCACGAGGCCGCGAACATAGCCGCGGTGTTCGAACTTCCCGTCGTCTTCTTCTGCCAGCGGAACGGGTGGGCTATCACCGTCCCGCTCGAAGGCCAAACCGCGGCACCGATCGTTCGGCGCGCCGAAGGATACGGGTTCCCCGGCATCCTGGTAGACGGGAACGACGTGCTCGCGGTCTACGCAGCGACCCACGCGGCAGCCGAGCGGGCGCGCTCGGGAGACGGGCCCACCCTGATCGAGGCCGTGACGTACCGGATGGGTCCACACACGACATCCGACGATCCCTCCCGGTATCGAGATGAGGCAGAGGTCGAGCACTGGCGCGCCCGTGATCCCATCGAGCGATATCGGACGTTCCTGCTATCGGTCGGCGTGGTGGACATCGAGGCGGTCGCGGGCTTCGAGGAAGACGCGGAAGAGCGGGTCGCCGATATCCGCGCCGGCATCGTCTCGGTCACCGAGCCGCCGGCATCCGACATGTTCGACTTCGCGTTCTCGGAGCCCCCTGAGACGCTCCGGGCTCAACGTCGGGAGGCGCTCGGTGGTGACTGAGGTCTCGATGGTCGCCGCATTGAACCAGGCTTTGGTGCACGCGCTCGCCGAGGACCCACGCGTCTTGGTGTTCGGCGAAGACGTCGGCAGGGCGGGGGGCATCTTCCACGTGACCCGCGGGCTTCAGGAGGAGTTCGGCGTCGAGCGCGTATTCGATACCCCCTCGGCCGAAGCGGGGATCGCGGGCATGTGCGTCGGGCTGGCACTCGCCGGATGGAGGCCGGTCGCCGAGATGCAGTTCGACGGTTTCTCGTATCCGGGGCTCGACCAGGTGATCGGCCATATCGCGAAGTACCGCAACCGGACGCGCGGTCGGACGCCGATGCCGATCACGATCCGTATCCCGTCCTTCGGCGGCCTGCGGGGCAAGGAGCACCACGGCGAGAGCCCCGAGACCTACTACGCGCACACGGCGGGGCTGAAGGTCGTCGTGCCCTCGAGCCCGCTGGACGCCTACCGGCTCCTCAGGCTTTCGATCGCCGACCCCGACCCGGTGATCTTCCTCGAACCGAAGGCACTGTATCTGGCGACGGAGGACGGGGAACCGTCCGTGGACGGGCCGGGGATCGGGGAAGCGCAAGTGGTCCGTGATGGCGACCTGTGCACGCTGATCGCCTACGGTGCGATGGTCAGCAGGTGCGTCGAAGCTGCCGGATCTCTCGCCTCGGAAGGGATCGAGTGCCGCGTGCTCGACCTTCGCTCACTCGTGCCCCTCGACGTTGGGGCGATCGTCGCTTGCGTTCGCACAACCGGCCGCGCGGTCGTCGTGCATGAGGCGCCCCTGACTCTCGGTTTCGGCGCGGAAGTTACTGCTCGGATCATGGAAGAGGCGTTCGATGACCTTAAGGCGGCCGTCGTGCGAGTGACCGGCTTCGACGTGCCTTACCCACCGGCGTCACTGGAAGACGCGTACCGCCCCAGCGTCGAACGCATCGCCGGGGCCGTCCGCCGCACGCTAGGTTCCACTCGTTCGCTATCCTCTTCGCCATGAGAGATAGGAACCTCGTTACGCCCGAGGACATCGGCGAACGCGTGTCGTTCCAGTTCGAACTTCCGAACGGCTATGTTGGCGAAGCGGTCGGGGTGCTGGAGGCCTACGACCAACCTGCCGAGACGTTCCTCGTCAGGAAGAAGGACGGTGAGCTCGCTCGAGTACCTGCGAGGGGCGTGAGGTTCGGCAAGATCGTTCCCGCCTAACAGGCAACGAACCCGAGGAGGGCCCCCGTGACAGAGGAAGCATTTCCCGTCGCATACATCCGCCGGCGGCTCGCCTTCGATGACGCCCACTACGGTGGCGGTCTCGTGGCGGGCGCGACGCAGCTGGAGATCATCGGCGATCTGATCACCGAGCTCGCGATCCGCTATGACGGCGACGAGGGCCTATTCCGCGCGTACGAGACGGTCGAGTTCCTCGCGCCGCTATATTCAGGCGACTGGGTCGAGG
>JBGPKY010000248.1:0-3739 GCA_041486205.1 Actinomycetota bacterium | reverse complement strand
CCCGAGGATGCCGGTCAAGGGAACGGCGACGAACACCCACCAGAACCTGCGGAAGAATCCTCGCTTCTTCGCTTTCCGGGGGGCGTGCTTCGGGCCTCGTGTGCGCTTGCGGGGCGCGGTCTTGACCGCCAAGGTGTCTCGATTCTATCCGGGAGGTCGGCGTTTCTCAGGGAACCGACGGTGCGAAGGGGCGTGGAGTTTCCGTGACGAGCGGGTTCGCGCCTCGGCCTCAGCCGGCCGCCCGGGCCACGAAGGCCTCGGCCAGGTGGTTCCAAGCGCACTCGGTGCAGACCTCGACCACGTAGCACCACGCGCCGCGGCGCGAGGCGGCGAGCGAAAGGCCGACGTCCAGCGGCCACACGCGCCCGTTATCCGCCTTGAGGTCGTCGGCGTAAACGTAGGCGAGCAGGACGAGCTTGGCGTTCGAGCAAACCGGGCAGTCGCGGTGGCTGCGCTCGCCCACGTGCTTCGCGGCGCGCATCAGCTCGGGATGGGCGTCGCAGATGTCCGCTCGCGAGCGCAGGCCCGTGCGAACCTCCCGCAGGAGCGCGCGCTTCGCGAGCGTGTAGTCGATCACCCCTAGGAGTGAACGCTTGCTCGCCGGTCTTCTGCTCGCGCTCTGCATGGTGCGCGCATCATACGCCTGTCTTCCGGGAAGGTGGCCCGCTCTTTCGTCCATCCCCCGAAACGGGTACTTGACGATCAGGCGCCGCGCGCCGCCACGACGGCGCGGGCTTTCGCCACGACGGACCGTCCGTCGTCGAACAACAGGAGATCACCGACGTCGACGCGAACCTCGACGATCGCTTCGAACGTGCCGGACGCGCAGACGCAGTCGACGAGAACGCCACCATTGCGGCCGGCGTACTCTGCCGCAACCCCCTGAGGATCTCGAGCGCTGGGGATCGCCAGCTCTTGTGCTGCGGCGAGCGCAGCTGCGTCGGCAGCCGTCTGCGCCCGGCCGGCGGCCGCAAGCACCCTGGCGACGTCGGCTGTTCCGAGCGCAAGCACCACGACCATCGCCACGATCGCCGCGACGACGATCGAGGCAGACCCGTCCTCACGTTTCACGTGTACTCCCGCCGCATGGTCGCGATCGCGTGGATGTCGACGGCTGATGGGAACAGCCACCCAGCGAGCGGGAGGCGGACCGTTACCGTATACCCCACGTTCACCGAGACCGGCTCCCCCCGGGCGCCCCCGTCCTCCACGGAGACGTCGAGCGACGACGTGTCGAGATCGACGGCAGCCGCAACGACCGCTGCTCGGATCGCCGTCGGATCGCCGTCGACCGCGGCCACGCGCGCCCCGGCGCGCGCCGCCTCCTCGATGATCAACCGATCCCTAGCGAGCACACCCACTTGGACGAGAGCCAGCGTAACGAGCAACAAGAGGGGAAGGACGAGGGCGAACTCCACCACCGCCGAGCCCCGCTCCGCTCGCAGCGCGTCGTTAGCTGGCACTCCCGGCCACCTGATCGATGATGTTGTCGAAGAATGCCGGAAGCTTCCCGGACGAATGAGCCCACGCGATCAAGACGACCGCGACCGCCGCGGCCGCGAGGATCACGAGCGCGTACTCGGCCGTGGTCTGCCCCTCCTCCCGCGCGACGAGCGCGCGAAGGCGCACGTAGAACGACAGCAACATGGTTCACCTCCTTCCTCAGTGGATCGATCGCATGGTGGTGAGCAACACGGGCACCACCGTGAGGAGGAGGAACGCGGGGAGGACGAGGAACACGAGGGGGAACAGCATCTTCACAGGCGCTTTGCGCGCCCGTTCGGTTACCGCGGAGCGCCGTTCGCTGCGAACCTGCGCGGCAAGCTCTGTCATCGAGTCCGAAAGCGATGCGCCCAGCGACTCCGTCCGGGTGAGCGCACCCGCCGCGCGCCGCAGGTCGCGCAGATCCAAGCGTTGCGCGAGCGAACGAAGCTCATCGCGCCAGCGAGCACCGAGATCGACCGAACGAAGGACGTTCCGAAGCTCTTCGGCAAGCGGGCCTTCGATCGCCTCGACCGCCCGGCGGATAGCGAGTGGGCCCGCCAAGCCTGCCGATGAGGCGGCAGCGAGCAGGTCGAGAAGTTGGGGCAGCTCCCTATCGATCGAGGCGAGCCGCCGACGAACGCGAGAGGCCAGAACGATGTCTGGCGCGCGGAATCCCCCGAGGGCGAGCACCGGGGCAACCAAAGGCACCGGCGAGACTACGCCGATCAAGGAACCACAAATCGCGAACGCCGCCTTGGCACCGAGGAATCCGTCGAGCGCGTCCGGCGAGTGAAGGACCTCCAGCATCCCTTTCATACGATCGAGCCTCGAAGCTCGCTGAACCATCGAGAGAGATCCAACCCTCGCCAGAGCCCGGCCGAACGATCGCCTAGAGGGCGAAGCCCTCCCTGGTACCGCTCCGGCACGAATGACGACGGCCTCGTCGACGCGGACCGCCGTGGCGGCCAAGACGAAGACAGCCGAGCCTGAGGCGAGCAGACCAGCCAGCAGCGCTTCCATCAGACCTCCACACGCAGCAGCCGCCGGATCCAGAGGTAGGCCGCAGCCTGGAGCGCGAACCCCACAGCGATGGCCCCCACGCCGACCGGTGAGTGATACGCAGCGGCGATGTCTTGCCTCGATGTCGCAGACAGGAACAGGAAGAACCCGACCGGCAGGAATCCCAGGATCGCGCCGGACAAGCGCGCCTGCGCCGTCAACGAGCGGACCTCCGTCGCCGCTGCTCGCCGCTCGCGCAGCGTGCGCGCCACCTGGTCGAGCACAGCAGGTGAGTCACCGCCCATGCGCTGGTGCAGCCGGAGGACGCCGGCGACGAGCCGTCCGTCCGAGCCCGGTCGCGATCTCGCCCACAGCTCCAGAGATTCGCCGAGCGGAACCCCGAGGTCGCTCCTGTCGGCCAATGATCGAAGCTCTTCCCCCACAGGTGGTCCGATCTCATCGGCCGCGTAGGCGATCGACTGCGCGAGCGAGAGACCCGCCCGAAGGCCCGCCGATATCGCTGCGACTGCATCGGCGAGCTGGGCCTCGGCGACCACGGCCCGCTTGAGCTCGCGGCGACTGCGTCGCACCCGCGGAACGACCAAGGCGGCCGCGACTCCGGCGACCGCACCCGGCAAGCCGGCCACCACGGATCCGACGGCGAGACCCGCCGCGACACGGAGGGGCGGGAAGATCCAAAGGCCGACGAGTCGCCCCGATGGGCGGCGAGTCCGCTGAACGGGAGTCGCACCAGCGCGCTCGCGCAGCGTGTCGCGCTCTCGAACGCCAACGGTCGCGACTGCCGCAGCGCCGCCGGCCGCGACGAGCCCTAAGGGAACCAGCACCGACGTCACGGGACCCCTTCCTCGCCATCACCGCAGACCTCCGGCCAGTCCTTCGCGACTTCGTCCGGCCCCGCCCGGAAGAGAAGGGCCGCGACCGACTCGCCGCGGTCGGCGAGCACCTTCGCGAGACCCGGCGCTACGCCCGTTGCAGCGAAACCGCCGTCTGCGCCGAGCCGTGGCCGGAACGCGAAGACCTCAGACAACACGGGCTCGCCGTGGCGCAACCCTTCTACCGTCGCCACCTGGAAGACCACGCGCCGCCCGTTACGCAGTCGCGCCATCTGGACGACGACGTCGATAGCAGAAGCGACCTGGTTGCGAACGTGCGCCAAGGGCAACTCCACGTCGGACATGAGCGCCATGGTCTCGAGCCGCCACAGCATGTGCTGCGGAGAGTTCGCATGCCCGGT
>JBGPKY010000247.1:0-3746 GCA_041486205.1 Actinomycetota bacterium | reverse complement strand
CCTCCTGAGAAGTTCTGGATGTTGGTGTACCCGGCGTTCTGCCAGTCGGTCTGGTTGTAGCTGATCTGTGGGAACGACTGAGTGGGGGGAGGGCCGAGCGCGCATGTCTGGTTCTTCGTCCCCGCGACGTTGCTTGGAGCTGTGCCGGTGCAGTAGTACGCGTTCCCGCCCACGCTTCCCGACGAGATGGTCACCCCGGCGGTCGACGACTTCGCGTCGCCGTCGATCTGAGCTTGAGGACTCGTTGCGCTTACCGCGGTGTTCGCCCAAACCTGGCCGTAGATGTGAACGTTGGTTCCGACGGTGGCGCTACCCGTGGGGACGAAGATGCTCCCGTGGATGGACTCGAGGCCGGACGGATCGGAGAAGTTCCCCGTCAGGATGTAGATGTCGGCGTCGTTCCCGTTGAGCCCGTTCACGGTGAAGTTGTTCGAGAAAGTCGTGCTGGAGTTCGCGATGAGCGCGCCGTTGAACCCCCCGTATACGGGGCGAAGGACCACGAACGACTCCATCGTCCGGGCGGTGCCGCCGCTCGTGGTGCCGACCGACTTGATCTTGACCGACAAGGGGTAGTTCGACGAGGAGATGGTCCCGCTGAACAAGGTCGTCCCCGCCGCGTCGGAGTAGTAGGTCGGCGTCGCGGTGAAGCTCGCGGTTCCCGGAGCCGAGCCAACCGCTCGCGTGACGGCGCCCGGTGGCGTCCCCGACGGTGACCAGTTCTGGACGTTGTTGTACCAGTAGTTCAGGCCGGCCTCAGCAGCGCCCACCGAGGTCAGTCGGTTCCTGTTGTAGGCGCTCGAGTTCGAGTTGTGAACCGCCTGGCCGAAGACGACCGTCGCCAGCAACAGGACGACGAACACGATGAGGAGCGACACCACCATCGCTATCCCTTGCTCTTCGTCTCGGATGCGGGTCAACATAGGTGCCTCCTAGCCAGTGGGCGTCGACGCGCACACGTTCGCCGGATAGCCGTACGACGTGTCACGTCCGGTGAGGGCCTCTTGCAGATGAACCGTCTGTGTCGGGAAATGCGCGTAGTCGTTGTTCAGCGCCAAGGTCACGATCAGGGTCCTCGAGCCCTTCAGTGGATCGGAGTCGAGTGCGAACGCGACGCTGCTGATGGTCCGGTTGACGACGCCCGTCGCAACGACGTGCCAGGGGCCCGCGTTATCCGGATCGTCGGGCGGCCAGACACGAGTCAGCAGCTGCTCGGACGCGTCGATCTTCCACAGCGTGCATTCGTACGTGTTCCGCGTGTCGGCGTTCGACTGCGTATACACCCGCAACGTGTAGCTGGGCAGGCAGCCCGTGCACGAGGCCTGGCCGTTGTTCTCCAGGGAGGGGTCGTACAGCACGTTCCCGGAGCGGAGCTCGCGATCGAGTTGCTGGACGGCCAAACGTCCCTGATCCAACGTGATGCTCAGATTGTTCTGGCGGACGATGCCGGTCTCCACCGAGGCGAACACCGAGGTGAAGACGAGCATTACGATACCGAGGATCATCGTCGCGACCATGAGCTCGACGAGGGTCATCCCCTCTTCGTCATCCCGGATCCGCTCCACGAGGCCGCTCCCCCACATCTGGATCACGACCCCTGCGTCGGCGCTGCCGCGTAGACGCCCCGCGCGTCCATGCTCTTCAGGTTGATGGCGACGTTCAGGCCCACGACCGTCGAGCCGTCGATCTTGACCGTGTAGACGACCGTCGTGGCAGGCGGCACGACCGCGGCCGTGACGTCGGTCCGAGTGACGTTCCCAGCCGTGGACGGCGTCGCCGATGTCGAGGCTGCCGCCGGCGACGTGCTTCCCGCCAGGAGCGACATGCTCACGTTCACCGTGTGGCCGTTGATCGTCTGCGTGACCGACACGGTGGGAGCGATCGTGCTGATCGACGCCGACGTCGCGGCGAGGCTCGAGTAGCCGTTGCCGTTCCAGTAGTAGACGGTTCCGGCCAACACGCTCGAAGTCGGCAGCGGCGCATTGATCCCGGCCGCCGCGGTCGCGGTGTCCTGGTACCCCACGATCGACAGCAAGTAGCCGTTCCAGGCACTGCCGCCGTTCCAGTTCGCCGGTGCGGTCATGCCGGAGGGCAGCGCTCCGATGTTGATCGTCCCGAAGGTGCGGGTAGCCGTCGACTCGAGACATCCGTTCGAGTTAGCGGTCGGGCTGCACGACGCGACGGTCGGGTAGACGACGCGGTTCACGAAAGACGTGTCCGGGCTGCTGGCGGCGGCCTGAGCTTGGGCGATGGTCGCCGTGCCGAGCGCAGCTGTGAAGCCGTTCATCGTCAGCACGGCCGAGAGCGTCCCGCCCTGCTGATCCCGCGATCCGCCGCAGGGCTGCTGGTCGGTCTCGCCGGTCGCCGTCGGGGGCGGACAAACGTTCGTCGCCGAGGCGTAGGTGGTGCTGTCGGTCTCGAAGGTCTCGCTCCCCGGCGCGGTGAACGCGAACTGCGTGCTGCCGGCCGAAGAGGTCACGGTCCCGCCGTTGCAGGCAACGTCGGTGGGGCACCGCGACCGCGAGTACGTGGTCGAGCTCGATCCGGGGTCGGTGTCGGCCGCGGTCGTCGTCGCCACCGCTCCCCCGGCCGTATACAGGGTTCCAGCGTCGGTCAAGCTGGCCGTCGAGCGGGTCACGCTCCCCTGGACCTGAGAGACCTGTTCCACCTGCGCGTTCGACTCGACGTCCGGGGTGAAGAGGTCACCGGTCGTGAACCCGAGACCGCTCACGCTGCCGGCGATGTCGATGTCGCCGGCGGGGATGCTGGCCGAGCTGAAGAAGAACGGCTGGCACGGAGCCGCGAACGGATGCAGACCGGTGCTACGGCACCCGCTGGGGGACCAGAAGAGGCTCTGAACCTGCACGATCTTGCTGGGCCCTCCCTTGCCGCCGGTCCAGGTCACGATGACGGTCACCCGGTAGGGGGCTGCGGCGACCGAGTCGTCCTGCGACACGTAGGTGGCCCACGAGTAGGTGACCCCGTTTTCCAGGATGGTCCCCTTGTGCGGGACGAGCGGTGAGGTCGGGTTGACGGCCGCGGCGGAGTTGATGACCACCTCCCCCGAGCCAACGGTTGAGCCCACCGTGCAGGAGAGGAACCTATAGACGACAGGGGTTCCGCCGCAGTTGACGATGTTCGTGTCCCCGGTCATGTCGCTCGTGAGCGCGCCCGTCTGGATCTTGGTGTACGCGAGACCGCGTATCCCCTCCATGACCTGGTTCGCTATCCCGGTGCCGGCGTCCTTCTGGCGGGCCAGATCCTCGTAGCCGAAACCGATCGTCGCCGCATACGCGAGGGTCAGCAGCGAGGAGAACATGATGGTTATGGCGATAACGGTCTCGATCAGGGTGAAGCCGCGCTCGTTGGTCCGCAGGCGAGCGCGAAGCACCCCGAGGATGCCAGGCTTACGCATGGCGTGGTCCACCGTTCATACCTCTTAACTATCGGCTCGCCCGAAGGCGCTCTTGAGGTCCTGCGCGTGCCTGGGCTCACCAGCCGGCGGTGCACTCCGGCACGGTGTCCACGCTCGCGAAGATCGTGCTCTTTCCCTTGTCGGTGGCGGGGCTGGTGGCGGTCTGCGAGACGCAGTAGTAGGTCCCGCTCTTGGATAGGCCGACCAACAGCAACGTGCTGGTCGACGCCACCTGGATCGAAACCTCCCCCACGGCGGGGGCGCCACCTCCGATCCAGGTGATCGCGGGCTCCGCGGCTTGGGCCGCGGCGACGTCGAACGAGGTGTAGGACTG
>JBGPKY010000246.1:0-3747 GCA_041486205.1 Actinomycetota bacterium | reverse complement strand
GGCCCGCCACGGATGAGTGGAGCGGCACGTAATGAAACACAGCCTGGATCTGTCGCGTTGCGAGGTGTTCAATGAGCCGAGACCTCGTCGTCCTGTCCGGCACGAGAAGGTAGTACATGTGCGCGTTGTGCCCGCACCCTGCGGGGATGATCGGGCGTCGCACGCGCTCCCGCTCCTCCAGATCGGCGAAGGCCTCGTGGTATCGCGCCCAGATCTCCAAGCGACGTGCCGTGATCGCCTCCGCCTCTTGCATCTGAGCCCAAAGAAAAGCCGCGCTAATCTCGCTCGGCGCGTAAGAGGAACCAAGGTCGACCCAGGAGTACTCGTCGACCTCGCCTCGGGCGAACTGTCGACGGTTCGTGCCCTTCTCAAGCACGAGGTCCGCACGTGGGACGAAACGCTCGTCGTTGACGAGCAGCGCCCCACCCTCGCCCGCCATGATGTTCTTCGTCTCGTGAAATGAGAGCGCGCCCAACTGGCCGATCGCGCCCAGCGCGCAGCCACGGTACGAAGCCAGGATCCCCTGAGCAGCATCTTCGACGACGAGGAGCTGATGGTGGCGCGCGACCGCGCTGATCGTATCCATTTCACACCCGACGCCCGCGTAGTGAACGGCCACGACCGCTCTCGTGCGCGGGGTGATCGCCGCCTCGATCTCTGTTTCGTCAAGATTGAGCGTGTCCGCCCGGATGTCGACGAACACCGGGATGGCACCCCGGAGAACGAAAGCGGAGGCTGTGGTGACGAAGGTGAACGACGGGAGGATGACCTCGTCGCCAGGGCCGACGCCTGACAGCAGCGCGCACATCTCTAGGGCCGCGGTCCCCGAGTGCGTGAGCAACGCATGCTTGGTCCCCGAATTGCGCTCAAGCCAGTTGTTGCAGCGCGTCGTGAAGGCGCCGTTGCCGGACAAATGCCCCGCCTCGATGGCGTCGGCGATGAAGGCGAACTCAGTCCCGGTCACGTGTGGACGGTTGAAAGGGATAGCGGAATCGCTCATCCGAACTCGACCATAGCCCCTTCGCTATTCGCGCGCCGCTGACTCAAGCTCATCGCGCACGACGTAAGCAGGCCGATCCATCGAACGCAGGTGCATACGGGCGAGGTACTCCCCGATGATCCCGAGAACGATGAGCTGGACACCGGAGAGCATGGCGACTATGGACGCGAGGAATGGAACGCTGAGCACGACGCCACCAACGAGCACGTACGAGCCGAGCATGTAGCAGAACAGCACCAAGCCGGCGATCGTCAATGCGAAGCCGATGACACTCGCGATCTGCAGCGGGAGCACACTGGAACCTGTCGTCATGTTCGCCGCGTGGATGAGCAGCATTCGGAACGTGTAGTTAGAGGAGCCCAGGTGCCGCTGCTCGTGTCGAACAGTCACCGCGCCGAACCGACGAGTACCCCACGTTAGCAATACATCGATGAAGACATGAGGACCTCGGTAGTCCGCGAATGCTTCCCGCAAGCTCGTCCGGAACGCGCGGAATGGGCCGGAGCGACGAGCGATCGTCGCGCCCATGGCCTCCTGCAGGGCGCTCCGTGTGATACGGGAGGCGAGGCGTCGCACGAGAGTCTGGCGCGCGCGATCCGGCGTCCCGTACACCACGTCGTAGCCTTGCCCAAGCGTCTGAAGGAGTGCTGGAATTTCTTCGGGGGGGTGTTGCAAGTCGTCGTCCATGGTCACGACGATCTCGCACCGGGCGGCTCGGATTCCCGCCAGCAGTGCGTTGTGTTGCCCGTAATTGCGCATCAGATCGATTCCCCGCACCCACGGATACTCGCCTGTGAGCTGCCGAACAACAGCCCATGAGCCGTCCTCGCTGCCATCGTTGACGAGCACGACCTCGGACGCGCCCGCGCAGCCTGGCAGAACAGCTCCGAGGCGGCTTACAAGCTCCCGCAGCGAAAGCTCGCTGTTGTACACGGGAACGATCACTGACACGGTCGGCAGCCGGGAGTGATCGGTCAGTTCGCCGACGGTAACAATTCCTCCACTGCAAAGGCGATCCGCATCGCGCGCAACTGTTCACCGAGCGAGATAGGCCACTCGCCGCCTGCCGAAAGGCAGTCGGCGACGGCCTTCAATTCCTCCACGTGGCCTTTCTCGCTGGTCCGGGACTTCCACTCACTATTCCGACCCCCTCTGATCACCACCGACCGGTAATCGTCAACGGTGGTCACAGTGCCGTCGGCATAGATGTCCAATCGCTCTTTCGGGTGAGCCCGATGCCCGAGCGCGGTATAGGTCAGCGTGCAGACCGAGCCATCAGCGTAAGCGACCGTCGCGACGAAGTTGTCGTTCGGAGACCAGTGACGCGATGATGACCGGATGCCGTCCGCGGTCACACGTACGACCTCAGCGCCCGTGAGGAAGTCGAACACGTCGTACACGTGACAGGCTTCACCGATGTTGCGCCCTCCGCCTTCGGGGCCGTGCACCCAGCTGCTGGGCGCGATGTATCCCGCGTTCATGCGGTAGTTGGCGATCAGCGGACTCTTGCGTTCGGCAAGCGCCTTACGGGCGAGTCGGATCGCAGGCGAGAAGCGTCGGTTGAAGCCGGTGAGGAGCATGGGGCGCTCGCGGCCGCTGAAGAAGGCCTCAATCTCGTCCAACTCGTCGGGATTCAATGCAAGTGGTTTCTCGACCAGGACGTTCTTTCCCGCTTCAAGTGCGCGCAGCGTCAAAGCGGCATGCGTGTCATGACGCGTGGTGATGATGACCAGATCGACGTCCCTATCGTCGAGGATTTCCTCGAGATCCGTCGTCGCATACGAGGCACCGTTCCCGGCAGCCACCGCCTTCGCGGTCGCGCCGGTACGACTCATGACCGCCCGCAATGTGAATCGGTCACGCAACTTTCGCAGGTTGGGAATGTGCATCGCCTCAGCGAAGCTCCCTGCGCCGACGATCGCCACGCGGATCTGACCAAGCGTTGGAGCGGCTGTCCGGATCTGGATCGTCCGGACGGCAGCTTCGCTGCGCTGCGGGTACGCGAGAATGACAAGTATCGGCTTCGGCCCCGGACGCCCGAGAGCCTCATAGGCCCGTGGAGCAGCATCGATGTCGAAGTTCTCGGCCCTGAGGTGCGCGAGGGTCACACGGCCTTCCGCCAGCAGGTGAAGGTATTCCTCGAGGTTTCGGTTTTCGGTCCAGCGGACGTATCCGATGGGATAGTCCTGACCTTCGATCTCGTACGTCGGGTCGTAGCGACCAGGCCCATACGAGGTCGAGATGAGGAAATCCAACTCCTTGTCGTAGAGATCCGCACGTTTGATATCGAGCCCCACATCACCGACCAGCACGACGCGACCCTTCTTCCGACACGCTCGGAACGCTTGGCTGACCACGTCGTCACTCGCCGTCGCCGCGGTGACGATCACGGCATCAAGGCCGTAGCCATCGGTCACCTTGGCGGCAACATCAACGAACGCGGACGGGTCAGCGCCGTGCGCGAGACCTCCGGCTACGGCGACTGCGACCCGCGAAGGGTCGATATCCGTGGCCACGACGCGGCATCCGTCCACGCGCAACAACTGCGCGGTGAGCTGACCGATGATGCCTAGACCGATCACGCCAACCGTCTCGCCCAGAGTCGGCGCGGCACGCCGCACGCCCTGCAGGGCGATCGCACCAAGTGTCACCGTCGAGGCAGCGTCCAGGGGAAGGTCGTGCGGTACTCGTACTGCAAGGTTCACCGGGACAGCGATCAGCTCCGCGTGGTTCGCGATGCCGGCTCC